>JAJRTL010000410.1 GCA_024278315.1 Planctomycetota bacterium
CCTCGGATGGCGATCCAGGCCTTGGCTCCGGTAGCGTCAGCGACGATGTCGTAGATGGTGCTCGAGGATCGGCCACGAACCATGTCCTTGATCAACCGGGTTCCTGTCGCCGTGCCGTCGCTGACCCAGAGCTCGGTCCCTTGCGTGGCAGTCCTTCCGACGAACAGGACCTTGTTGCCTAGCACGGCGCCGGTCGAGAGGATGGTCCCCGAGACCCTGCCTGAGTAGACATCCTTGAGCAGTGTCGTGCCCCTGGCAGTTCCGTCAGTGATCCAGAGTTCGAGACCCTTGTAGTAGCTGTAGGCAGCGAACAGGACTTTGGATCCGAGAGGCCGGAATGCAGAAGGAAAGTCCGAGTTGGGTCTGGAGGAAATCGTGCTCAGGAGGAGCTTGCTACCTGCCTTGGTTCCGTCAGTGACCCAGAGTGCTCCCCTCTTGGTGAGGTAGGGGCCACTGTATTGAAAGTAGACCTTGGATCCTGCACTGTCTGTCGTGAAGTAGCGGAGTCGCGTGTCCTTGCCGAAGTCGATCAGTAGACTTGTCCCCGCAGTCGTGCCATCGCTGACCCAGAGGCCTTGCCCTTGGGGGCTGACTCCCCCGAATACAATCTTGCCTCCCTTCAGGTGCGCTGGATCTTCAGGCGACGACCCAGCGGAGCCAATGATGGCATCGCAGAACAGCTTGGTGCCTGCTTTCGTGCCGTCGCTGACCCAGATCTCTCTCCCATGGACTCCATCGTCAGCAGAGAACCAGACTCTGCTACCGTCGGTCATCAGATCGTTGGGGTCGGAGCCGATCGCGCCCGGCCGGATGTCCTTGACGAGCCAGGCCTTGGTGCCGTCATAGACGAAAAGCTCAAGCCCTGTGCTCAAGGTATTCGCTATGAAGAACAGGCGGGTTCCGAGCTTCAAGAACTTCCTGTCCTCGCGAAACGGAGTATTGTTCCTCCCCGTCGTGGGGCCGCTGCCGACGATGGGGGTGAAGGGGGTGGCATTGATATCCTTCACGACCGTCATTGTTTGTGCAGACAAACATGGGACGAGAAGTGCAAGGGCTAGCAAGGAGGTCGAGAGAGGCAGGGGGGATGCACACATGTCCATTTACCGGAGTAGAGAGAGGAATGGGTGGCTGATATGATCGACGACGTTCCTATCATACCGTGCCAGGCTGGACAGGGAGGGTGGCCTGCCTGTGAGCCTGATAGTAGCAATCGCGAACCACTTGCATTACACGTGGAGTCAAGGCGACCGGGATAGGGATTCCAAGAGACCGAGTTGCTCTCTGTCGAGATCCAAGAGCTCGAGGATCTTCTTCATCGCCGGGAGCAACATCGCCGGGAGCAACAGCAGGACACCCATCGGATGGATCGACTCGCCCTGGGACTCCCAATGAATGGGTGTCCCCTTGGTCCCCTCCCTTGGTCCCCTCCCTTGGTCCCCTCCCTTGGTCCCCTTCCCTTCTCCCTTTCGCCCTTTGCCCTTTGCCCTTTGCCGAAGCGGAGCAGCCGATTCCGGAGCATCCATCCTTGTGCTCAACTCTCCTTGCAGTTCACCCTTCGATTTCAACCAACTAGAATCCCAGCAGCTGTGAATTGCTGCCCCATCACGCTTTGTCGGGCTGACGGGGGGCAGATGGAACTGAGGCGACGAAAGGGTGGCGCACCGAGCGAATCGGTGTGAGGCGCTCAGGGCTGCAGCCAATGGGACACGGGCAGCTCCAGGAACTCTGTGAGAGGGATGCCGTTGCCACCAACGAGGAGTGAACGTGTGGGATGGAACGAGTGTGCGAAGGCAGACATGCCTGGCAACGAGGATGTCCGCGAGCCGCTCTTGATCTCCAGTGCGACCATTGTCTCCCCCGACCGCAGGACGAAGTCCACTTCCCGATTTCGTTCGCGCCAGTAGAAGAGCTCACAGCTGCCTGTGGCCGCCGCGTTGGCGAGATGGGCACCCAGAGCAGACTCCACCAGTCGCCCCCAGAAGGGGCGGTCTGCCAAGGCATCTTCGAGACTGACTCCCGACAGGGCCGTCATCAAGGCGTTGTTCATGACCTGCAGTTTTGGACTGGATGCTCGACTTCGCTGTCCAGGTTTAGCGAACTTCTCCAAGCCTCTCACCATTCCGGCACTCCGGTGGAGGTCCAGATAGTGGGCCAGTGTCGTCGTGTTCCCAGCATCTTGAAGCTGACCTTGCATCTTGGTGTAGGAGAGGATCTGCCCCGAATGCCGGCAGCAAAGCTCGAAGAGCCGACGCAACAAGGCAGGCTTGTCCACACGAGTGAGCAGAAGCACATCTCTCGCGATGCTGGTTTCGATCAACGAATCCATGATGTAGCGCCGCCACCGCTCTGGATCCTGCACGAGGGGGGACGCGCCCGGGCAGCCGCCGAAGTAGAGGTACTGCTCCAGATCGAAGCCAAAAGCGGCACGCATCTCGGCAAAGGACCAATGGGGAACATGGATGGTTTCGAATCGACCGGCCAGACTCTCGGTGAGACCGCGCTCGACAAGGAGTGGAGCCGAGCCGAGGAGAATGACTTGCACAGTGTTCTTCTCCCGGCTGTCCTCGTCCCAGAGCCGCTTCACCGACTCGGCCCAGCCCGGTACCTTCTGGATCTCATCGATTGCCAATACCGAGCCTTCAGTGCCAGCATCGCGAGCCATAAGCCGGGCACGCTCCCAATGCTGCCCCAGCCACTCTCCGCTCTGCAGAGGGGAGTGGATCTCGCATTGCGCAATCATGCAGCGGGCCTGACGCTGGTGCGATAATGAGCATGGAGCAGCAGCTCCATGGCCGGTCCCCACCGGTCACTCAGGGCAAGAGACCGAAGCTGTAGCAAGTGCTCCCCGGTTTCCGTTTTCCATCGCGATCCCGCTCTCTTCATTCGTGTTTCGACCAGGCACTTGCAGGTGGCCTCGACGTTGCCACTCCCGATGGGCAGCTTCTTCCTTCTGGCTGCCGCATAGTTCATGCGGTCATCCTCTCGTGAGTGGTTCGCAAGGTAGGTCATCGCCTCGTGGACCGGATACTTGTCCTGGACCTTGCGGTATTCGCGGCCGGACTCTTCGAGTTCGTTCAGGATCGCCCCTGCGGCTTTCGAGTTGCGACGCAGCAGGTTGCACCATCGCTCGAGCGCCATCTTCCCGCCAGTGGATCCATGGATCGCCTTGGCAGCAGGGCTGAGCTTCTCGGCTACGTGCCAGAAATCAACGAGTCGATCGCGCTTGCCGAAGCTCTCTTCAGGGAAGTGAAGCTCCAGCAGGTTCCACATCTCATGAGCCCCATCCGCGAGGAGGATGAGTTGCAGATCGGGACGATTCTCCTTCAGCCAACCTGCGTCGTTGGACATGCGCCAACACAGTTGCTCTGCATCCTTGGCTGGCATCGTCCCATAGCGAAAGGTTTGGATCGCATTGCCCTCTGCGTCGTGGATGGTCAAGCAGCCACAGTAGGCCATGCGATAGTTCCTCTGGATTGGGTTCTTGGGGGCACTCTTCTTCGGACGCCCCTTGGCCTTCTTGCCGGGTTCTTCCATAGGCAGGCTGACACGATCGATGCTCACGCTGATCGAGAATGCATGTGCGGGAATCTCGAAGGACTGGATCGTTGAATCCTCGATGTTCGCCTGGTGCCGCAGATACCTCGCAGCAAAGTCGTGAGGA
>JAJRTL010000411.1 GCA_024278315.1 Planctomycetota bacterium
GAGCATTCTCCATCTCCTGCAGTCTCACCACAAGCTGCTAGCCCAGGATTGCCGGGGGATCAGGGCCCTGGGCCCACTTCCGTGAGTCACCGCCCGCCTTGTCCCGGATCTCCCCGTCCCGTGGACCACTGGGGGCACCTTACTTGCAGGGTATTGTTACCTGCGTTTCCCCGAGTGGGCTTTGGGTTGCTTGACCCTGTGAGAGATGTGCCCTCTACTGGAGGAGGCACTGATCCACTTGTCCTCTTGAATCGCGGATGCTGTTCCCTCCCTTCCCCGGCCTCTCTTGGCCTTCTGCGGGCCACTCGTGGGCCTGCTTCCTGCACTCCCCTCCGGAGCTTTCGTATGCCTGCATCAGCTTTCCTTCTTGCCCTTGCGGCAATCCTCCCCGTGTTCAGCCAGGATTCTGGCGTCGACGTAGCGACACAGGTTTCTGCGGCACAGGATGAACAAGGGTTGCCGGGCGACCTCCCCGGTACCGAACGGTGGATCGTGCACTTCGAAAAGCGTAGCTTCGACCTGAGTGGCTTTCGTGAAGCCGTTTTTGCCGGCCGCTCGGCAAAGGACGTTGGCGAGATCGTGAAGGCTCTCCAGCAGGACGTCATCGCAGACCAGAAGGGGTTTGCACAGGCAGTCACCAAGATCGGTGGCAAGGTGCAGGTGCAGTGGTGGATCATCAATGCCTGTGCCGTGGACATCCCGCATGAGGCCTTGGCCAGGCTCCGGGCGATCCAGAACGTGGCATCGGTCGAGCCTGACCGGGAGCACTTGCCGGTCATCAAGACGGCTACCAACAGCAAGAACCACAACGCCGATGCTCTGCAGGCCAAAAACATCATCGGGACCGGCGTAACGGCGGCCATCATGGACACCGGTCAAGACTCCAATATGGGGACCAGCGGCCGACCTCACCGTACCTACTATCCTCTCGGTGACTCGAGCAAGAAGACAGGCACGGGCATCGGCAAGAGTAGGCTCATTCTCAACAAGAAGCTGGGGGCCATGTCGGCGGACGATACCCATGGTCATGGCACGGGTGTGGCCAGCATCGTGGCGGGAGGCAAGTGGGGGACCTCAACGGCCGACCATGGACATGCCTATGGTGCCAACATCGCTGGCTATGCGATCGCCAGCACGAGCAAGGGCGGCGCCTTTTCGACAGTGATCGTCACTGCCTGGCAAGCCATTGCTGCCGACAAGGTGAAGTACAAGATTGTTTCCGCCAACAACAGCTACAGCGGAAGTCCAAATCCTCTGAGCGCGGTGCAGCGTGCACTCGACTCGGCAGCACTCAATGCCGACGTCATGGTTTGCACGGCCGCCGGCAACAACGGCACACGCGTTACATCCAGTCAGATCTGCGTCAATGGGCTGTCCGTGGGCGCGGTCAGCGAGAATAGCCACAAGCGCGCGAGCTTCTCTTCACGGGGCATACCTGATGGGCAGCTGTTCCCGGACATCTGCGCCAACGGCGTATCGACCAACATGGCTCGTCGCAACAACGAGACGCGCGATTATGTCGGCTCGGGTACTTCGATGGCATCACCACAGGTCTGTGGTGCTGCCACGCAGATCCGGGCTGCCAACCTCAAGCTACGCGCCGACGAGACCAAGGCGATCCTCCTGGCTTCGACCGAGAAGAGCCCCTTGTCCGGTAGCACGCAGGTCAGCACGGGACCAGGCTGTGGTTATCTAAGGAACGATGCGGCCTACACGATCGCGATGTCTCCCAAGCGTCACGGTCGCTTGAACATGAGCAAGACCCAGCCCGCCATCCGATTCAACCTGGTCGTCAAGAAAGGACTCGATTATCAGGTGGCCGTGACCTGGCATCGCCAGAACGTCAACTCCTCGACCTGGTCCAACATCGATCTTTCGGTCAGCGATGGCCCTAACACCGTCATCGCTTCCAATACGACGCGAAACACCGAGGAGTTCGTCCGCTTCACTGCCTCCAAGTCCGGTGTCTTCGTTGTCCAGATCCTCGCGACGTCCCTGGCCGTCACCTCGCAACCGGTCGCCTGGGCCGCGACAGCTGATTTCCTTCCGAACAACACGATGCCCGGAAGCTACGCGGTTTTCGGCAAGGGCTGTCCCGGGACCTTCAACGGGAATTTCAAGCTGACCCCCGATCTCGGCAACTCAGGTGTTCCGGAATTGCAGAAGAGCTTCAAGGTCGATCTCAGCCTGGCCAGGACGAACTCTGTGGGAGTCTTGATCTTCGGATTGTCCAAGACGAGCTTTGGCGGCACCAAGTTGCCCCTCAGTCTGGGTTTCCTGGGTGCCAAGGGCTGCAGCCTGCTCACTTCCTACGACTTCACGATGGTCACGACCACGGATTCCGTTGGAGGTGCAGTCATCCAGATCCCGATTCCCAACGTTTCCGCCTTGGGTGGCAAGACCTTCCACAACCAGTTCTACGTCCTCGACAAGGCCGCCAACGGACTGGGGCTCTCGTTCACGAACGGAGGCACGGCCAAGATCGGAGGTTGAGCATTCGTCTCGTCCGGGAGCGAGCACGGCTCCTGGACATGTCGGCGCGGCTTCGAACTCTCGTCGCATGGGGGGGCAGCCTTTTCTCGATCCAGGTTCGGGCTTCCACCGCATTGGGCTTCGCCCTATGACAATGCGGAAAAGCAAGGGAGGTTCGATGGTTGCGGGAAGTCTGATCTGTGTTCTTCTGTTGACCGCGGGCGTATGGGCGCAGAAGGCCGAGCTGCCTGGCAAGCGAGCCGATGGCTCCATTCTCTTGTCCAACGGCTGGAGTCTGCAGCCGGAGGGTAAGCAGGTGCCTTTGGAGTCGGACTTGCCGATCCGGATGTCACGGGAGCCGGGGACCGACCTGGTGGCGATCCAGCATGCGGGCTACCGAAAGCATGCAGTGGTCATCTTCGATCCGGCAAGGGAGAAGGTCGTAGCGGAGTTCGTTCTCCCCAGGAGCTGGTCGGGGATGGCCTGGGGCCTCGAAGGCAAGCGGCTCTTCGTCAGCGGGGGAGTCGATGATCGAGTCCATGTCCTGGAGCTCGAGCATGGAGCCAAGGGGAAGATCTCATTGCAGGCGCTGGACCAATGGTCTGTCGGGAATCCCAAGATCCTGGATCTGCCAGCCGGGCTTTGTGCAGCTCCGGGTGGTGGGCTCTACATTCCCTTGCAGCGATCGAGTCGCATCGTGCATCTGGATGCCAAGGGCAAGCCTCTCTTCGACCGAGCTCTCCGGGCCGGCTCCTATCCCTTCGAGTGCATCCTGAGCCGAGATGGCAAGCGTCTCTTCGTGTCGCTCTGGGCGCACAAGCGCGTGGTGGTCCTGGATGCCAAGACGGGCCAGACGCTCGGAGGCTACCGGGCCGGGTTGCACCCCTCGTCGCTGTTGCTGTCTCCAGAGGGCGATCGGCTGTTTGTTTCGAATGCTGCCGAGAACAGTGTGACGGTCGTGGATCTCGAGGCGGGACGTGTCCAGGAGACCATGAACTGTGCTCTCTATCCGAATGCACCGCCAGGCTCGACTCCCAATGCGCTGGCCCTTGATCCGCGCGGCAAGATCCTCCTGGTCGCCAATGCGGACAACAACAACCTGGCTGTCTTCGATGTCTCCGTGCCCGGAAAGGGTCGAAGCCTCGGCTTCATCCCCGTGGGTTGGTACCCCACGGCTGTGCTGTTCTCTCCGACCGGGGAGGTGCTGGTTGCCAACGGCAAGGGATCGACCGGGAGCCGCGCCAATGCCAAGGGGCCGCGGCCGACCGACAAGAAGCGCGTGGGAATGGATCAGTACATCGGAGCGATGTTCCAGGGTTCGCTCTCGAGCTTTGCTTTCCCGAGCCCCACTCGTCTGGGAGAACTCTCCAAACGCTCCTTGGACCTGTCCCCACTCGATGGTCAGGGCCGCCGTCGGGTCCAGCGCCCCGCGGACTCGCCGATCCCTGCCACCCCCGGTGACAAGGGCCCGATGCGATACTGCGTCTACATCATCAAGGAAAACCGCACCTACGATCAGGTGCTCGGTGATATCGAGAAGGGCAATGGAGACAAGTCGCTCTGTCTCTTCCCGCGCAAGGTGACGCCCAACCATCACGCCATCGCCGAGAGCTTCGTGCTGCTGGACAACTTCTACGTCGAGTCCGAGGTGAGCGCCGATGGGCACGAGTGGACCATGGGGGCCTATGCCACGGACTTCGTCGAGCGCACCTGGCCGGTCAAGTACGGAGGCAAGGACAAGGTCCGGCTCGAGGGGGGCAAGCGCGCGAGCCTCGGGTACCCATCGGAGGGCATCTTCGACATCGCTACGCCCAAGAACGGCTATCTCTTCGATCTCGCTGAGCGCGCGGGGATCAGCTACCGCAGCTATGGCGAGTTCGTGGGGAACCCCAGCAAAGGGAGGAGAGGCAAGCCTGGCCAGCCGGCAAAGCCCAGGCTGGCCTCGCTCGTGGGGCACTGCGATCCTTGGTTCCCTGGTTACAATCTGGCTATCACGGATCAGGCACGTGCCGATCGTTTCCTGGAGGAGCTCGCTGGTTTCGAGAAGAAGGGGGATCTCCCGCAGTTGATCGTGCTACGCCTTCCCAACGATCACACCGCTGGCACTTCGGTTGGACGACCGACGCCTCGTGCCTACGTCGCCGACAATGACCTGGCGCTGGGCCGAGTCATCGAAGGGTTGTCCAAAACTCGCTTCTGGAAGCAGATGTGCGTCTTCGTGGTCGAAGATGATGCGCAGAATGGGCCGGACCATGTGGATGCGCACCGCACGGTCGCCTTCTTGGCAGGACCCTACGTCAGGCGCGGAGCTGTGGTCAGCGAGATGTACTCGACGAGTTCGATGCTGCGAACGATGGAGCTCATCCTCGGGTTGCCGCCCATGAGTCAGTTCGACGCGGCAGCGTTGCCGATGTACGCCTGCTTCCAGAACCAGCCCGATCTGAGTCCCTATGAGCTCGTGGAGGCCAGTTGGCCGCTCGAAGAGAAGAACAAGAAGACCGCCTATGGTGCGGAACGTTCCAAGCGCATGAACTTCGCCACCGAGGATGCGATGGATGACCTGGAGCTCAACGAGATCCTCTGGAAGTCCATCATGGGTGTGGACAGCCCTTGCCCCGCGCCTGTGAGGGCCGCGTTCATCCGGAAGATCGAGGACTGATGCTCTGTCTCAGGAGTGCGTCGGTGGGACAAGAGGGCTAGCGGCGGCGTCCACCGCCTCCTCCTCCACGACGCGCGCCACCGCGATAGCTGCGCTGGCGGCTCTGTTGGTAACTCCGCTGCCGCTGCGCTCTCTGTTGGCTCTGCTGCCGTGAACGTGAGTCATTCCGGAGGTGGCTTCGGGATGGACTGGGTGTGGGGCGTGGGGTCGTAGTCTTCTGTCCCGTGCGTGGCTGCCTTGTCTTGGTCGGGTATCTACTCGTTGCGCTCTTGCGGTTGGAAGCTGGAAGCTGATTGGCCTTCGCCCAGCCGCCTTTGTCCTTGCGCTGCCAGTTGCCACCCTGCTTGCGGTAGACCTTGCCGTCCCTGCCTGCATAGACATCGCCGTAGGTCTTGGCCTGGCCCCGCCGCACCGGGCGGGCGCTCGGGTTCTTCTGTCGTCGAACCTGCTGGCGCTTGACGTTCTTTCCGCCCCAGGAGCCATATCCACCGCGCCCGCCGGGAGTGCGCACGACCGCAGTGCGCCGCGCCGCGTGCGAGCGACGGTATCTGCCACTACTGTGGTTGTAGTGACGACCTGCACCGTAGCTGCGATGCCAGCGGTGACGATGGTGATAGTGCCAGTGGCGGCGCCAGTGGTTTCCCCAGTACCGGTGGTGGTAGCGGTACCAGTGATAGCTGTGATGCCAGTAGTGGACTGGGTAGCGATACCAGTATCCCGTGCCCCAGACCAGGACGCCCCAGGAGACGTAGTTGCCGGTGTAGCCGGAGGTGTAGCCCACGTAGACGACTTCTGGCGTGGAGTCGTAGATTCTCACGTAGGTTACGTTGTGTTTGGGGTGGTCGACCGGGATGAGGTAGATAGCCTCGGGTACCTTGTCGCATACGACCCACTCTCCCTTGGGCGTCGGTGCCTGGAACCACACTCCCTGGTAGCAAAGGTAGTAGACCTTGCCAACCAGGAAGATGTCAAAGCTCGTGTTGGTGGCATAGGACACGCCGATTCCTGCGATGGGCTCGAAGACCGGCTCACCCTCATAGCTGACCTCTGCCTTCGTGTCCTTTCGATCGATGGTGGCTGCCTGGGGTACCTCTGCACTGAGCGAGGCTTCGCGCGCTTCTTCGGTGCCCGGCACCGACGTCCGCACTCGTCCCGAGTCTTCGTCCTGGGGAATTTCGACAAAGTCCTTGGGCAGGACCGTCGTCGCAAACTCCCAAGGTCCCTCGAAGGTCTTGCTCCGGAACCAACGACCCGAGATCAGGACATACCAGAGGTTCTCCCCCTCATGGAAGAAGAGGTCGTCTTCGCTGTTCTCGGCGAACAGGAGCTTGGTCGTTCCGGCTCGCTTGAGCTTGGGCTCGCCCTGCGTTTGGATCAGTTCGGCTGGGTTCTTGGTGACGAGGACGGTGGGGA
>JAJRTL010000034.1 GCA_024278315.1 Planctomycetota bacterium
ATTGGGAAACAACAAGGCGATCTCTGTGGTCTCCGTGTGGTTCCTCTTGATCACCAGGTCTCCTCATCCTCCCTGCGTCTTGCGGAGGGGGGCACCCTTCTTGACTCATCTGACCACTTCTTGGCGGGTCAAGTGCCCTAGTACAGGCCGACTCGGGGCTTCTGGACCCAGCCGGTCTTGTCGCCGCCAGGTGTGGAGACGCGGATCTTGATCCAGGCTTCGCTGCCTTCGAGGTAGCGGGCGCGTTGGCCGCTCGGAAGGAGGAGGATGGGTTCGAGATCCTTGCGGGGTTCGGAGCGCAAGGCCGTGCGGTCGTCGAGGACGACGATGCCCACCTGTCGCTGATCTGCCGTTTGGAGGGAGCGGTATTGCGCAAGACCTCCAAGGACGAGGAGGGAGAGCGTCGCGACCACGCGGACACCCGTCGACCTGCGAAGCGTGAACCAAAGAAGCAGGAGCCCCAAGGCCTCGAGCACAAGACCCAGCTGGAACCAGGCGGCTGGACCGAAGGCGGCCAGCCGGCGTCGGAGGCTCGAGAGCAGGCCCTCACGATCACGGCCCCCCATGCCGAGGCGATCCAGGCAGAGATCGCGGTTGAAACGGATCTCCTCCCGCGGACCGAGCATGCGCAGCGCTCGCTCGTATTCGAGCAGGGCCTTGGAGTAGCGACGCAAGCGGAAGGCGCAGTTGCCCAGGTTGTAGTGGACTCGACCATCCCGCTCATAGCCCATGCCGAGCAGGGATTCGTAGGCTCGCGTGGCCTCTTGGTAGTGCCCTTGCCGATAGGCCTGCTCCGCCGTCTGGATGGTGTTCTGGCTCGCGGGGTCACCGGACTGGGCGATCAGCCGCGTGGCTCCCCCCACAACGAACGCCACCACAAGCAGGAAGGTGACTCTCTGGAATCGCAGGAGCATTCTCATGCCTTGGTCCCCCTCTCGAGTTCTTCCACCAGCGCACGGGCTTGCGCGGCGAGCGTGGCGTCCTGCCCACCACTGCCATAGCGCAGGGCTTCGAGGTTGGTCATCAAGGCTACCGTTCGAGCCGCGAGGTCTGCCGGGACTCCGGATAGGTTCAGTCGGTCTGAAAGGTCAGCGCTGGCCGCTTCGCCGGGTTGCCATCCCATGCGCTCGGCGAGATAGAGGCTGAAGGCAGGGAGTGCGCCCTCCGAATCCAGATTCTGGAGAAAGTGCGCATGGGCAGCCCGCTTGCGCTGCCCGAGCGTGTCCCTCCTGGATCGCTGCCAAGGCAACCAGAGCAGGAACCAGAAGAGCAGATACAGGAAGGGCGCCGCCAGGGACGCGAGCACGAGCATGGCAGAAGGCTGCCATCCCTTGGGCGGAGCCTGATCCAGAGGCATCCGGTCGAAGATGTCATCGACGCCCTCGACGAGCTTGCCGCCTTCTTCTGGCAGGCGCTCGAGCTCCACGGCATTGTCGGGTTTGCGCACGTGGATCGGGATCTTCTCCAACCGGCTCCGCTTGTAGCTCCCCTCCACGGGATCGAAGTAGGGAAACTCGACGGCAGGCAGGGAGTCGAGTCCGGGATCCACCGGAGAGATCTCGTAGCGGGCCAGCACGTGATCGGGAAAGCGCTCCATCTTGCGCGAGTAGCGGTGGAAGCCCGGCAGATCATCCAGCTCGGGCAGTTCCACGAACTCGAAATCACCCTCGCCCTCGAGCTTGAGGGTCAGCTGCGTACTCTCTCCCACGGCCAGGCTGGTCTTGGACAGAAAGCCACTCAGACGATACTGGCCGACGGCTCCCGAGAAATCCGTGGGACGCCCCTTCGTCGGGAGTGGCAGCACCTCGAAGGGCTGGACCATGGTCTTCGAAAAACCGTCCGCCGTACTCGAAGGCTCTACCTCGCCGAAGAGATTGCGGCGGTAGCGAGTGGCGAAGCGCACCTGGACAGTCGCAGGTTCGAGCGTGAAGGTCCCTTCGCGGTTGAGAAGGAAGCGCCGCCGGACTTCGAAGACCCGATAGCTCCTCTCACCTTTCTCCTTGGAGCCGACGAAGCGGGCCCGGATCCAGTGATCGACCAGACCGACCAGGAAGTCATCGCTTCGTTCTGGCGGCTTGATGACGACTCCGGCCGGAAAATCCTCGAGCCAAGGAGCCTGGAGGATGGCACCCACCTGATGCTGGTCGAGTCGGCCCACGGTGAGCTTGTTCATGATGGACTCATCGATCCAGATGGAGAGAAGGATCTCCAGGCTCTGCCCCTTGTAGAGTCTGGTACTCCCCACCTTGGCTTCGAGAAAACAGGCATCTTTGGCTGCCAGGTTCTCGACGACGCGCAGCTGGCTGGGCTTGGATCGTTTGATCTGGTTGCCGAAGCGCACCTTGAAGGGCGGGATCTCATAGAGGCCCTTGCCCTGGGGACTGAGAATGACCTCCCAGCTGAGCGTGGTTCTCTTGCTGACCCTGCCGTTGATCACGGAGGTCATCTCGTTGCGTGAGGGGCCTCGCACCTGCATCGCAAGTCCGCGGACCTTGGGTGGCGCCAACATGCGGACATCCTGCTGCCCCCTTTGCACGCGCCATTCGAGCACGATGCGCGACTGCCCGCCGAGGCTCCCCTGCGCCGGGCTGGGTCCCTTGAGGATCAGATCCTGTGCCATGAGGGGACCTGCCACCAGGAGCAGGATCGGGAGGATCAGGGATCTACAGGCCATCCAGGTCATCGAGTCCCCTACCAATCCTTCTTGCCAGGCTGGTGCTTGGGCGCCCGGCTCTTCTTGAGTTCGAGGAGCGCCTGCTGGTACTGCTCGAGGATCTTCTCCATCCTCTTCTTCTCTTCGGGACTCAGCTGCATGGGCTGCTGTTTCTCCGGGGACCCCTTGGATTTCGAGCTCTTGGAGGGGTCTTTCTTGTTCTCCTGCTTCTTCTTGTCCTGTTGCTTTTTGTCCTTCTCCTTGTCCTTCTCCTTGTCCTCGTCTTTCTTGTTCTTGTCCTTCTGGTCCTGTTTCTTGGGATCCTTCTCTTTGGAGTCCTTCTCCTTGGAGTCCTTGTCCTTGGAGTCCTTGTCCTTGGAGTCCTTGTCCTTCTTGTTCTTGTCCTTCTTCTCGTCCTCTTTCTTCTTCTTGTCCTCTGCCTCCTTCTTCTTCTTCTCGAGTTCCTTCTCGAGCACCAAGGCGCGCTCCAGGTTCCGGCGAGCTTCGGGTGCATCCGGCCTTGCGAGAATCGCAGAGCCAAAGGCCTCGATGGCTCGTTTCACTTCGGTCAGAGCGACCTCGAGCTTCTTGGGGTCCTGTTCCTTCGCGGCCTTGTTGGCAGAGGAAAGACGAGCGGCGCCCACCACCTGATCCCTGAGATAGGCGAGTGCCCCATCCCTCGCGGCGACACGCTCGGCGTATCCCTCCGCTTCGTCGAAGCGCTGGGTCTTGCTCGCCGCGAGTGCCAGATCCACCAGGAGAGCCGAGGGGAGTTCTCGATCCCCGTAGGCCTTCTCGGCTCCGCGAAGCAGGGACCAGGCCTTCTCGTAGCGTCCGGCCTTGAACTCAGTCACACCCTTGACGAAATCCTCACTGCCGGTGAGCAGCGAGAATCCAAGGATGAGGATCAGGGGTTTCATGAGGATCACATTCATGCAGCAGCCTCCCGCGCGCTCTTGCTCGGGCCTCGCTCCATGCTAGCAGGCCTCCTTCTCCTCCGGCCCGAGAGCAAGAAGCTCGCGAAGAGCAGGATCATGCCAGGGAGGAGGAACCACTGGTATCGGGCAATCCGTCGGCGTCGCTCCTGCCCTTCGTAGGATCGCTGGTCCATGGGCAGGATCCGCTTGTTGAAGACTTCGACGAGCGGCATCGCCATTCCCTCCGCGGGGACGAAGACGCCGCCCGTGGAGCGCGCCAGCTTGCGCATGCCCTGCGCATCCATCTTGCTGAGGACAGGCTGCCCTCGTTCGTCCTTGATGAAACCACTACCATCCGCCGAGGGCACGCGAGATCCAGGCGTGGTCCCGTATCCGATCGCATGTACACGAATGCCACGACTCCGCGCGCGCGCCGCCTCGGCCTGCCCCTGCCCCTCGAGGTCCTCGCCATCGGTGAGCAGCAAGATGGCCTGGCTCTTGGCGCCTTCGGGGGAGAGCAGCGCCAGGGCCGAGCGCAGGGCCGCACCCAGGTTGGTGCCCCCGCGCCGCGTGCTCTCCGGGCCGAGCTGATCCATGAGTTGCTCGAGGGCCGCGTAGTCGTGCGTGAGCGGACAGACGATCCGGGCATCGCCAGCGAAGGCGACCAAGGCCACCCGATCTCCTCGCAGCGCTGGCAGCAGGGCCTGGACGTCGCGTTTGGCGCGCTGCTCCCGGCTCGGCGCCAGGTCGCGCGCCTGCATGGACCGCGACACATCGAGGCAGACGACGAGGTCCACGCCTCGGCGTTCGACATCGATGATGCTGAAACCCCAGGAGGGTTCGAGGGCCGAAAAAGCCAAGAGCAGTAGCCCGGCGATCTCCAGGCCAAAAGCGAGACCCCGTTGGCGCGGCCCCGACTCGGCCAGGAGCAGAGGATGGGTCACCTCGGCCGCGAAGGCCGAAAGGGCGCGGCGGCGGCGCGCCTGGACCAGAAAGCCGAGCCCAAACAACAGGAGAGGCAAGAGCAGCACGGGCCAACGCTCGGGGTGGATCAGGTAGAGATCGCTCATCAAGGCAACTCCACGATCCAGAGGACGCGCAGGAAAGTCGATACGAAGAGCAAGAATGCGGCGATGGAGAGGAAGGGGAAGAAGATCTCCTCGGGAACGAAGAGCGGATCCTCCAGATCGCTCTTCTCCAACTCATCGATCTTGGCGAAGACCTTTTCGAGCGTCTTTTCATCTGCGGCCTGGAAGAAGGCTCCGCCCGTAGTCTTGGCGATGTCCTGGATATCGGAGAAGTCCACGGGACGGTAACCGAAGCCGACATTCTCACCCTTGCCGATACCGATGGAGTAGACGCGGATGTCCGCGTCCTTGGCCATCTTGCCAGCCTCTCTCGGCGGGATGGCTCCTACGGTCTCACGACCATCGGTGAGGAGGATCACGACCCGACTCTTGGACTCGCTCTTCTCCAGGTGCTTGATACAAAGCGCCAACCCCAGCCCGATGCCGGTCTTGCCTTCCTCGCTAGTCCTCGACTTGGCCTCCATGGGACGCAGGAAGCGGATCAGGGCCTGCTTGTCCAAGGTCATAGGGCAGATGAGCTCGGGGTAGAGCGCGAAACCGATGAGGCCCACGCGATCGCCCAGGCGACCGGCCGTGAAAGCCTCGGCCGTAATCTTGGCGACTTCGATCCGTGTCCGCGCCCCACCCATGGCCATGTCCCGCTCATGCATGGACCCAGAGAGATCCAGGCAGAGGAGGATGTCGATGCCTTGGGACTGCGTCACGACGCGTAGCATCTTCTGCGGGCGCGCCAGGGCAATGAGCAGGGGGATCAAGCCGAGTGCGAAGAGATGGAGCGGCAGGTTGGAGAAGCGCGCGCGCAGGCTCCGCGGCAGGGCGCGCAGCGGATACAGGGAAGGGAAGGCCAGGGCAGGGCCAGGCCTTCGCCAGCGCCACCACCAGATCAGGAGCAGGAGCGGAACCAGGGCCAGGACCCAGCTGTCCTCGAAGGAGAATCCCAAGACCTCGTTCTGCCAGTCCCTATCCACGGTGGACGAGCTCCTCTGACTCAGGAAGGCCGACGACCGGATCCTGTGTCGATGCGACCCGCGCTTGCCGAGCCTCGAGCTTCTCGGCATCATCGAGGAGAGCGTGCGTCGTCTCCAAGAGGGAGCGCGACAGCTCTGCATCACTGCCCTGCGCTGCGAACTTGATCAGGTCGCACTGCTGCAGGAAGGCTGCCATGGGCGTCTGGACCGTCATCGGCACGAGATCCGACGAACGCAGCTCCTCGAGGAACTCCTCGGTCGTATGCGTCAGCGAGTGGAAGCCCAGACCCTTCTGCAGGTAGGTCCGCAGCACCGCCGAGACGGCGACCACCAGGGACTCGCCGTCCAGTTGCTGCTCCTTCCACTCGATCTCGACCTGGCGCAAGCGCTGACGCGCCTCTTCGATCGCCGAGATCCGCGGTCCCGCATCCACCTCGTGCATGCGACCCTTCAGCCGATGCTGCAGCCACCAGCCGATGACCAGGGCCAGGACGACGACGCCCAAGATCCAGTAGAGAAGACGATAGGAGGTCGGCGCCTCCTGCAGGAGGTCGGTGGGAAGCTCCGCGTCCTTGCCATCCTCGGCGGTCAGCACTCCCGCAACCTCGAAGTCGAGGCTCTGCGTCGAGAGCTTGATGTCACCACCGCGCACTCGGATCTCGAAAGAGGGCAGTGTCTGCTCCCCCATCCGCAACCAGGTCAGGCGGTAAGGGCGAGAGACGAGCAGGCGGCCTTCACGGAGATTCCTGACGACGTCGCCGGTCGGCTCGAGCCGGGCGTTCTCGATCTCAGGGCCATTCTTCCGCATGAGCAAGGAGCCGGACGCGAAAAGGGCCGGATCGAGGGCTGCTTTCGCTCCACCGACCTGCTCGATATCGACGACGATCCAGAGCCGCATGTCGATCGCCTCCCCCAGGGCGACCTCGGAACCTGCGCCCTCCCATCGCGCCCCCTGCGCCAGGGACTCCACATCTGGAGGAGGCGTCGGGCCGGGTGGGCTGCAGGCCAGGCTCGACAGGAGCAGGAGAGCAAGGGAGATCCACGTTCCCCGCCTCATCGCCGCGCACTCCTGGCTTCGCGCTGCCGGAAGAAGGCCACGACGTTGCTGGTCACCGATTCGCGCGTGTCCAACGGCAGCCAGTCGGCTCCGAACTTGCGGGCACCCGCGCGGCGCTTCTCGTAGAAGGCGCGCATCTGTGCCGCATAGGCTTGCCTCACCTGCGTCGACGAAGCGTCCAGGACCTGCTCCTTGCCAGTCTCCACGTCGCACAGTCGAAAGAGGCCCTGCTCGGGCAGCTCCGAGATGCGCGGGTCGAGAGTCGGGACCAGGATGAGATCATGTCGTCGTGCTGCGAGCCGCATCTCCTTCTCGGGCCAGTCACAGAGGAAGTCCGAGAGCACGAAGAGGATGCAGCGCTTGCGCTGCACACGACTGGCGTAGGCGAGGGCTGGGCCGAGTCCGCTCGCACGATCGGCCTCGACGCGCACCAAGGATTCGCGCAGGAGGCGCAGGAGATGCGCGCGTCCCTTCTTGGCGGGCACGTAGAGATCCACGTCCTCTGCGAAGGTCAGCAGGCCGACCTTGTCGTTGTTGCGTCCTGCGGAGAGCCCCATGCAGGCAAGGAACTCGACGGCCATGCGCCGCAGGCTGCGAGGCTTGCCGTCCATGCTCTGGCTGCCGAAGTCCATCGAGCGCGAGACGTCCAGGACGAAGAGCAGCGTCAGCTCGCGCTCCTCGACGAACTTTTTGATGAAGGGGCGGCCTTGGCGTGCGGTGACGTTCCAGTCCACCGAGCGGATGTCATCGCCCTCGGTCCACTCCCGCACTTCTTCGAACTCGATTCCCGAGCCGCGAAAGACCGAGCTATAGCCTCCCGAGACGACATCGGTCACGAGTTTGTCGGTACGCAGTTGGATCCGGCGCACCTCCTTGAGGAGCTCCGGGTCCACGCTGGGACGCTCACGCCCCTGCTGTCTTTCTTGCGATCGTCGGGTTCTCATCTCGTGGGACGGTTCAGGGAACCGGAACGTGATCGAAGATCTGCGCGAGCAGGCCCTCGCTGGTGATCTCCTCGGCCTCGGCCTCGTAGGTCACGAGCACTCGGTGCCGCATGACATCGAAGCCCACAGCCTTGACGTCCTGCGGCGTCACGTAGCCACGCCCCTCCAGGAAGGCCTGGGCGCGAGCACATCGGGCCAGCGCGATCGAGGCGCGCGGTGAGGCGCCGTAGAGGATGAGAGGACCCAGGTCGGGCAGGCCGACACGCTCGGGCTCGCGCGTCGCCGTCACCAGATCAACGAGGTAGCCCAGGATCTTGTCATCCACGTAGACCTGGTTGACGGCTTCGCGCGCGCGCAGGATCTGTTCGGGACTACTGACCGTCTGGACATCCGGAGCCTGGGAGAGCAGGCCCATGCGCTGGACGATCTCGATCTCCTCCTCTCGGCTGGGATAGCCGAGCTCGATCTTGAGCAGGAAGCGGTCGACCTGCGCCTCCGGGAGAGGATAGGTACCCTCCTGCTCGACCGGGTTCTGGGTGGCCAGGACCAGGAAGGGCTTGGGGAGGAGATGCGTTTCCCCTGCCAGGCTGACCTGCCTCTCCTGCATGGCTTCGAGCAGGGCCGATTGGACCTTGGCCGGGGCGCGGTTGATCTCGTCGGCCAGAACAAAGTTGGCGAAGAGAGGGCCCTTTTTGACGTCCCATTCTCCCGTCTTGGGGTTGTAGACCTGGGTTCCGATGAGATCGGCGGGCAGGAGGTCGGGGGTGAACTGGAGCCTGCAGAAGCTGCCGCCCAGTGTCCTGGCCAGGGAGGAGACCGCCAGACTCTTGGCGAGACCGGGAAGGCCTTCGAGGAGGACATGGCCGTCGGCCAGGACACCGATCAGCAGGCCCCGCACCATGGCCTCCTGGCCGACGAGGACGCGAGCCAGGCTTTGTTGGACCTCCCGGAGGAAGGCACTTTCGGTCTGGATCGTCTGTGAGAGGGCTAGTGGATCGCTCATGGCCTCATTCTTGGGTTCGGGGATTCCTGCCAGTGGGGTAGGGACGAGACGAAAGAATAGAGCGGATGCTCCCAGGTCCAAGAGCGAGAGCACCGAGATGGTCATTGCGAAACAAATCTCGATGGCGACGATGCCTGGATCATGAGGAACAGGGAAGAACTCGAAGCCAGGGAGGCGCAGATCCTGGATCGGCGGGCCGTCTTCGCGGTGAAGAGCCTGGGACGGCGACTCCCCGAGATCGAGGACGCACTGAGGACCTGCTTCCAGCGGGACCGCGACCGCATCCTCCACTCGGCAGCCTTCCGCAGGCTCCAGCAGAAGACCCAGGTCCTCCCCGCGACCACGGGGGATCACTACCGGACGCGACTGACGCACAGCCTCGAGGTCAGCCAGCTGGCACGCTCAGCATGCCTGACCCTGGGCCTCAACTCGGACCTGGCCGAGACCGTGGCGCTGGCACATGACCTGGGCCACCCCCCCTTCGGGCATGTGGGCGAACGTGCCCTGAACAAGCTCCTGGAAGAGCACGGCGGATATCGGCACAACGCCCAAGGGCTTCGCATCCTGGACGACCTCGAAGACCGCTTCCCCGAGGGCTATGGACTCAATCTCTCCTGGGAGACCCGCCTCTGTCTGATCAAGCACCAGGTCTCGGAGGACTTCCCCATGAGCCCCGACCTGCCGCGCAAGGCCACCCCCTATCTGGAAGGCCAGATCGTGGACCTCTGCGATCGATCCGCCTATGTGGCCCACGACATGGATGATGCGCTCCGGAGCAACCATGTCCGCTGGGAGGCCTTCGCCGACCTCGCCCTGCCCAAGGAGGCCGACGAGAAGGCCCGCGAGAAACTCGACAAGCTCTGCCGTGAGTCCGGGCTGGCCGAGCGACCCGATGAGAGACAGCTCAGACGACGCCGCGTCAGCACACTGGTCTCCATCCTGGTCCAGGACCTCGTCCGCGCCACGGGCCAGGCCCTGAAAAGAGCCCGGCGCATCCAGGATTGCGAGGAGGCCCGAAAAGAACCCTACATCGCCCAGCACACACCGGCTCGTCAGGAGGAGATCAAGGAGCTTCTACAATTCCTGAACGAGCACTTCTACCGACATCCCGATGTCTACAGGGCAGTCCAGGAAGCCACGGCTCGCATGACCCAGGTCTACAACCGCATCCTCGCCGAGCCCACCCTGCTCCCCGACCGCTTCCAGGCCCGCATCGAACGCGAAGGACTCGAGCGCACCGTCGGCGACTACGTGGGCGGAATGACCGACCGTTACGTGGAGCGTCTGTCCCAGTCCTGATCCCCCTATCCCAACTCTCCCCCACGCGCATCTAACGAGGTTGCGCCTCAGACCAACAAGATATGGGACCGGGATCCGGAACTGTTCCTCTCATGGAAGACGCAGAGAGCACAGAGAAACAACAAGACGACCTCTGTGCGTTATCAAAATGTGGAGCCGAAAGGCTACCACGGAAGGGAGGACGACCCTCTCATCCCAATCTCTGTGCTCTCCGTGAGGTCCCTCTTGATCACCAGGTCTCCTCAGTCTCCCTGAGCCTTGCGGAGGGGAGCACCCTTCTTGACTCATCTATCCACTTCTTGTCGGGTCAAGTACCCGGGATCCGAAAGAAGGGGA
>JAJRTL010000035.1 GCA_024278315.1 Planctomycetota bacterium
CGGCTCCCTCGAACGGGCCCAGCGCGAGTACGCCGTGCACTACCTGATGGAGAGACCGCACCAGGGCCTTGGGAACAATCTCATTCAAGGAGCGCCGGCCGGCAGCCAAGGCGAGATCGAAGTCACCGAACGACTCGGCGGCCTCCTGAAGTTCTACAGTCGGGCAGCCTGAAGGCAGGACCCTGCAAGATGTCAGTGCACGGATTTGACGCCTCCGTTGTTCACCGTGCAAGGACCCGTTCGTGACTTTGAAACCGCAAATGCCGCCATCCTCCCCCACCGGCGATATCAGTGCCGAATTGCGCGGATCGAGTTTTCGGATAGGACGCGGTCGGATTCAGAGAGCCTTGTTCCTCGTCTTTCGAACTCTCCTCGGACGGCTCTAGCTCAGCTCCCTTTCAATGCCTTTTCAAGTCTCTCAAGTCGTCTCCCGGGACTTTTGTGCTGGAGATGAGGCAGCACCGAAAGAGCGAAGGTAGAAGAGAGCAACTACTCCCAATGCCGATGCCATCAGGACCAAAACCTGCTGAGCAACGGCGAGCCGGCCCAGTCAGCCACAATCGAAGGCTGGAGAAACCAGGGACATCAGGGTAGCCAACGAAAAAAAGGCTACGAGGCAGGCAGCGATGATGCGCCCCGCCTTGAGCCAGAGCAAGAACCACAGTGGGAGCTCGACCAATAGAGCGACCGGCACGAAAGGGTTATCTCCAATGCCAACTGTGACCCACTTCTCGATCTTGAGTAGAATGAACGCCGCCAAGGACCAAAGAAGGATGTACCTCAGGACACGTGAGCCAGGGGACACTTCGATCATCGGTGAAGCTCCAGCGAGAGGACTCTGGCCTTTGCCGGCACGTTTGCGCTTGGCGTCATGATCGTCCCGTCGAGCACAGCAAATCCAAAACTCCTAACGCGGTAATCGAACCGTGTCTTCTCTGGCACCCAAAACCAGAGGGACTTGACCGGACTCAGGCCCGGTGCATAGTTCATCCCACCGGACGCCACCTTGTCGATCGTATACGAGAAGGAACCGCCCGAAGAAAGACCGCCTCCGGGCCGGAGAATCCGAATCTCCAACGGCAATAGCCTCTTCTCAAGTTGCACGAGATGCTCGACCTCCTTGCCGGCACGAATACGTATCGGTTCGTGAATCTTGGGTCCTGGCCACCGTAGCGGGTAACGGAGGAAGTATGCACCAGGCGGCACATCTACGGGCTCTGATGTCGTCAGCCGTACATCGCCTGCCGAACTCGTCGCCGACCCCTTCGTAAGCCTGAAGCCGTACGCGCCTACGATCTTCCTTCCACGGACATCCTTCATACTCAATGTGAACCGGCCTGGTCGGACACGTTTTCGCACCTTGTGCATCCGCGGCTTCTTGAACTCATTTAGTGGGAGGAATGACACGGTCGTATCGACCCATCCATGATGATCCGTCCTCAAGGAGAGGTTCAGTTCTCTTGGCACCTTGCTACCGGGTCGTGGGATTCTCACAGAGACGAAAGCTCCAGGATACTGCTGCTCCAATGCACGCCTCTTTGCCAGACACCATGTCGTCGAATCCAGTTCATGTGTCCACCAGATCTACGGGTCTCTTGTCATACCGCCTCTGACGCGATCATCTGCGACCGATTCCAACAATGCGAGTGGGATTGCGAAGGTGAAAGTGATCTCCTCGAAGGGAGGCTGGGCCACCACCATCTCCTGCGTACGTGAAGGAATGTAGGCATTGGCCGTATCCATTGGTGCGACGAGGTATCTCCTCGCCCGGAGATTGCGGATTTCCAGCCATCCGTCAGCACCTGTTCTTCCGATGACTTGGCTTGTCTCCATGTCGCTCGGATCGACGAAGAACCCAGAGGACTGAGAAACGGTCATGAAGGATAGGCTCGGCTGAGAGGGAACGACTCGAAACCCGATGTTCTCCAATGGAGTCCCATCCTCAAGCACAGCCTTGATCCGGAGCGTTTTGCCGCGCGCCAGGATCACGACATAGTCTCGTCTGGAAGGCAGCAGAGACACGGCCGCCGGAACGTAGTCGTGATGCACGAGAAAGATTCGTTCCAGTCGATCCGAAGAAGAGCGTAGGAGATCCAGAGATAGCCGTAGCATGCCATCAGAGGACGACCCTCTCCGCGAGGGGTCGGCGAAGGCTCCGTGGTCCATGACCTTCAACTCTCCCGAGGGTCGACTCATGATCCTGGGTTCTGCTCCAGAGACCGGTTTGCCCTGCGCATTGCGAACAAGAATTGTCATACACTCACCCGGTTTCTCGTAGGTAATCCGATCAGTCTCGGACGCCTTTGGTCGAGACTCCCTTGTCGCGATCCCGGATGGATCCTTGTGGGGGGGGATCTCGACGGCTTCCGCAGGGGGCCCGGCCCAAAGAAGCCACCCAAGCCCAGCCAATGCTGCCAGGATCCCGATGAAGATCAGAGCCTTTCTTGCGGGGTGCATATTCATCCTCCAGGTCGTGTCAGGTCCGATAGAGCCTACCTACACTCGCAAGCATCCTGCCAAAACTCTTCTGTGGAGCGCTTGTAGCACGTCTTGTTGTTGTTGCATTGGCCATTAAGTGTCTGGCAGTCGTACGCCAGTGGCGTAGCAGCATCACTGCTGCGCAGCCCGAAACAGTTGCAGAGATCTGGATCTCCTTGGTCCGGGCAGTCGCAAGAGTCGTAGTCGAGATCGAACATCTCCAGCACGCAATTCCCTTGAGTACAGGCGCCTCCGCAAGAGAGTTGAAGCTGTCCAGCAGAATTGGTCCTGGACAGAAGTGTGCATTCACAGTAGTCAGGATCTCCGACCAGATTTGCGGTCGCGAACAGGAAAGATCCCGCCAGAAACGTGGACAGGACCGCGTAGAGAGCTGCCTTAATCATATCTCGACTCCTTTCAGCAGATGGGCGCCTCGGGACCTGTCCTTTGGCTTGCCCCCATGCGATGCGAGACCCACAAGGGTCTCTGGTTGTATTTGAGACGGTCCTGATTCCGCTGCTCGTAGAACGAGCAGACCATCCCGCCTTGCCATGTGGTTCAACCTATAAGAGGGGGGGGGTACAAGATTTCGCGAAATAGTTGAGAAAACTTTTCCACAGGCTCGATCGCGGAGGGTTCGGTAGTTCAAAGGAGACTGGCCGCAACGCCTTGCGCACTCTTCGATGGTGGGAGCCCGTGCTATCCGAAAACTCGAACGGCCTGTGATTGCAGGACTTGCGTCGCCCGTCCTATCCGAAAACTCGATCGACCCGAGTTGGCCGTGGAATCATCGATGGGGGTGGACAACAGCATCCGCGATTGCGAAGTCACGAACG
>JAJRTL010000412.1 GCA_024278315.1 Planctomycetota bacterium
CCGAAGCACCCGTCGCCGAAGCAGCAGCTGAGGAACCAACGCCTCCAGAGGCAGCCGAGGAGAAGGTGAGCGACAGCGAAGAGACACAGGGGCAGGAAGTGACTGACGAGTCTTCTGCCGACAAGAAGACACTCCACAAGGAACAAGGGTAGGACTCCGGTCCCATCCACCCGGGAACCCATCAGGGTTTCGAGAGCCAAACCGAGGTAAAGACTTGGGCAAGCGCAGAGTTTACGAAATCGCCAAGGAATTTGGCATGAAGGGTCCGGAGCTGGTGAAGGTCCTGAAGGACCTCGGCTTCGAGAAGTACAAGACCCACATGGCCGTCCTGGACGACGCAGACCAGATGATGATCGAGGTGCGCCTCGAGACGGCTGGTTACAGCAAGGCTCCCAAGTCCAGCGGGGACGCGGAGGGCAAGGGCCCGGTCCTCAAGAAGAAGGGGTCACCGTTCCGCAAGAAGAGCGCAGAGTCAGCTGCACCTGCGGCAGAGGAGGCCAAGCCCTCCTCGAAGAAGAAGGCCCTCACCAGGAAGAGCCCCCTCAAGAAGAAGGAAGAGGAGGTCGTCGCGGAGGCCGCACCCGAGAGCACGACCCTCGAGGAGATCCCCGAGACAGCGGTAGAGGCTGCGCCCGCCGAGGAAGCGCTGGCGACCCAGGACGCACCCACTGAACCCGCCGCTGCGACCGAGAGTTCTGCGGTACCCACCGGATCGACAGAAGATACAGGTGCAACGCCCGGCTCAACCACCGACGCTGACACAGCCCCGCCCGCCGAGGTCGTTGCTGCACAGGACGAACCTGCCCCCGACACCGAATCATCCTTGCCTGACACCCCGTCGCTGGCAGACGAAGACGTCACGCCTGAGACGATCGCTCAGGAAGCAGGTGGAGAAGACCCCACTCTGGCCCCCTCCGCAAGCGATGAGGGATCGGACACACCCGAGCCGGTCGCCCCTGAGAGGGAGGCTCGCGAGCCAGCCAGTTCGGAGGCAGTAGCCGAGGGGACGGGCGAAGCCACGCCCGCTGCGGCCGCCCAGACCGCCGAGGGAGCCGAGGCTCCCGCTGTTCCGGAGCCTGAAAAGCCCATCAAGCGCGTGACCGACGTGCCCAAGATGAAGGCCAAGAAAGAAGGCTTCATCGAACTGTCCAAGGACATCATTGCGGACGCAAAAGCCCGTTCGGGCGGTGGACCTCGCAACCCTGCCTCGGTCGACCGCAACCTGCGCCAGGCAGCACTTGAGCAGTTCCGGACACGCGGCGCCAAGCCCGGCGTTGGAGGCCGACGCGGTCCACAAGGTCCACGAGGTCCGGGTGGCCCCGGAGGTCGCGGACGGAAGGGCGGTGGAGCCAAGATCAAGAGGGATCCTCTGGCCCCACCACCGGGAGTCGATCCGACCAAGGCGGTCCAGATCGAACTGCCGATCACGGTCAAGAAGCTGTCCGAAGCGCTGGGCCACAAGGTCAACCAACTCCTCGTCGTGCTAATGAAGATGGGCGTGCCGGCCAACATCAACTCCTATCTCGACAAGGACCAGATCGAACTCGTCGCGCTCGAACTCAGTCGGATCGTGGAGGTCGTCGAGGAGCGCGAGGCCGAAGAGGAGCTGATCAAGGCGGTCACCGCACGTAGCGAGGACGCAGGTGATGAGGCACAGGTCACGAGGCCTCCGATCCTGACCTTCATGGGTCACGTCGATCACGGCAAGACCACACTCATCGACGCCCTGCGCGACTCGTCCATCACCAAGGGTGAGGCAGGCGGCATCACGCAGCACATCGGTGCCTACAAGATCGACCGGCCAGAAGGCTCGATCGTCGTCCTGGACACTCCGGGCCACGCGGCCTTCACGAGCATGCGCGCCCGCGGCGCACAGCTCACCGACATCGTGGTCCTGGTCGTGGCGGCCGACGACGGAGTCAAGCAGCAGACAACCGAAGCCATCAATCACGCCAAGGCAGCCGAGGTGCCGATCGTCGTTGCGATCAACAAGTGCGATCGGCCAGGGGCCAACCCCATGCAGGTCAAGCAGCAGCTGGCCACCGTGGGCTTGCAGCCGGAAGAGTGGGGTGGAAACACGCAGTTCGTGGAAGTCTCCGCAACCGAGGGCACGGGGCTCGGGGATCTGGTCGAGAAGGTCCTTCTCGAAGCCGAGATCATGGAGCTCTCGTCCAACCCCAACCTGCCTGCACAGGGCACGGTCATCGAAGCCAAGCAGACCCCTGCTCAGGGCAACATGATCTCCCTGATGGTCATGGAGGGCACTCTCCGACGTGGCGAGTTGGTCCTCTGTGGATCCGGCACGGGCCGCATCCGCGTGCTCATGGACGACTACGAGAAGCCCATCGACGAGGCTGGCCCCGGAACACCAGTCGAAGTCATGGGACTTCCAGAGCTGCCAATGCCCGGTGACAAGTTCTACGTGGTCACCAACGCCAAGATGGCCAAGGAAGTCGCCGAAACCCGACAGGCCAAGCAACGCTCCAAGCAGATCGCGGCCAAGAACAAGGCGCGCCTCGACGACGTGCGTGCCCAGCTCATGGCCCAGAAGATCGAAGAGCTCCGCCTCATCGTCAAGGCCGACGTGATGGGCAGCCTCGACGCCATCAATCACGTGCTGGCCGACCTCAGCAACGAGGAAGTCCGCATCAACATCCTGCACTCAGCCCTCGGCGGGATCACGGAGAACGATGTCGTCCTCGCGGGTGCGTCGAATGCCTTCCTCATCGGCTTCAACTCCGTCGCCGACGAGAAGGCGAGGCAGCAGGCCGAAGAGCTGGGCGTCAACATCCGCACCTACAGTGTCATCTACGAGTTGGTGGACGAAGTCCGCAAAGCCATGGAAGGCATGCTGGCGCCCGAGCAGAAAGAGGAGATCCGCGGTCACACGGAGATCAAGCGCATCTTCAAGTCCAGCAAGTTCGGCAACCTCTCTGGCTGTCTGGTCCTGGACGGAACGATCGGCCGCAATCACAAGGCACGGCTCACGCGCGACGGCATCGTCGTCTACACGGGCTCCATCCTCTCGCTCAAGCGCGAGAAGGATGACGCACGCGAAGTTCGCCAGAACTACGAATGTGGTGTCCGCCTCAAGAACTACGAGGATGTCCGTGAAGGCGACATCATCGAGACGTTCGAGACCATCGAGGTCAAGCGGACGCTGGGTGACGTCGAGATCAAACGCACCATCAAGGACCAGGAAGAAGCGGGGGTCTAGGCTCCCGTCGGGCTCCGCAGTCCCGCTCCGCAGTCACGCTCCACTGTCTCAGTCCAGAGTCATGCTCCACATCGGTGTGCTCCAGTTCAGCCTCGAGATCCCCTGGGCAGAGAGCCTCAAGGACAAGAGACGGATCATCCGGAGCCTCAAGGACCGGACGCGCAAGTTCAACTGCAGCATCGCCGAGATCGATGACCAGGACGTCGCCACCTTGGCGACCCTGGCAGCCGTCATGGCCGCCAACGATGTCTCCTACATCAATGGGGCGATGGACAAATACCTGGATATCCTGCGCGCCATCCCGGACGCTCAGCTCGTGGATCAGCAGCTCGAGATCCTCTGATAGGCACGCCGTTTTCCACCCCCACCACCGAGAGTGAAGCCGTGGTCCAACCCCGAAGACTTGCCCGTATCGAGAAGCGCATCCAGCAGAAGATCGCGCAGGTCCTCCTCCGCGATGCCAGCGACCCCCGGCTGGGGTTCGTGACCATCACACGAGTCCAGGTCGACCCCGAGATCCAGGTCTGCAAGGTCTACTGGTCCGTCCTGGGTGACGAGAAGGAGCGAAAGCTCAACGAGGCG
>JAJRTL010000413.1 GCA_024278315.1 Planctomycetota bacterium
CTTCCTTAGCTGCCTGGCTGCCCGCTCCACGGCGAGCTTGCCGAACCTGCGCCGATGGCGGAAACTGGAGGCATGCGACCCCGATGGCCCATCCTCGCGCTGCTGTGCGTCCTGGCGAGCTTGCTCGTCCCGGGAATCGCGTCGGCGCACCCGGTCTCGGGCGCTGAAAACCGCGTCTGGGCTTTCGACCTGGCCGAGCAGGCCCACGTCGCGGGCCAGCACGCTCTAACTCCCGACCAGCACCAGGGATGCGAGCTTGCGGAGTACGATTCCGCGTCTGGCTCCCTCCTTGCCGCAAAGGGGGGAGCGAAGACGCCGCTCACCTCGGGAACGGCGAGAGCTGGCAAGACTGGGACGCCGAATTCGATCCACGAACAGCTCGATGGCGCAGGGAGCCTTAAGTCGCGGACCTTCTATGACGAGAACGGTCGTCCCTTCAGTCGGCAGGATTTTAGCCATCCGCACGGAGGCATGCAGCCGCACGAGCATCACATGGACTTTGATGCTCAGGGTCGGCCTAACGCGCCAAAACGAGTCACACCACTCGACCCGACGGGGTACGACAAGCCGACGGGTGGGAACTGAGGATGTGCGGCCGATGATGCTGCAGGTGAGATCATCGGAGGATGTCTCAAGGGCGCTCTCCTACTTCAACCACTTTCACGATGGGTTCCTGGAATTGATCGTCGTGAAGGTGATTCCGGAGGGACGGGAGGGCTTCGGATTCGCCCTTCCGGTCCGTCACGACGTCATCTTGGGTCTTGTGCACTCGAACTATCCAGCTGCGCAAGCGATCGGAGGCCGCGCGGGCCGGATCGAGATGCGCCTGTCTCGGGTCAGGAGGATGAGTGTCGGGGACCTTGTGGCGGTGGACAACATGCTGCAAGAGTGCCTGATCAAGGTCGATGCGGATGGCGCCATTCATCTAGATGTGGGTGGCGACGGGCTGATTACCTTTGTCTGCGACGCGCTGACCATCGAGGAGCTAAGGGATCGGGGCTGTGAACCGCGATCGTGACTCGACGTCCCCGAACTCAAAGCCGGTCGTAGTCGGCGTCGTCGTCCCAGGCCTTGGCGAAGGCGTCCTCTGAGAGCCGCGTAGCGGCGCGAGCGAGCTGTCGTCCGCTCTCGCGTTCCCTGAGGAAGTCGATGAAGTCCTCGACCTCGGCGGCCTTGTCGGGCGGGAGGCTTCTGATCTTGTCGAGGAGCTTCTGCTCGGTGTTGTTGGGTCCCATGGCGTGGCTCCTCAGCGTGCGGTGAGTTCCTGGAGGCGCTTCTTGGTCAGGAAGGCGTCGAGCAAGCGCTTGATGACGTCCTTGTCCTCGTCGGGGAGCTTCTCGACCTCCTGGAACTGGCGCAGCAGCTCGCGGTCCTCGAAGCGGGCCTTGGCGGCCTCCTCGACGGCACCTTCGAGGAGGTAGTCGCCGGAGACGTCGAGGCGCTTGAGGGTGTCGGCTGAGGGGCGAGAAAGGCCCCGTTCGTAGCGGCCGATGTGGGTGTAGTGGATCTCGACCTGCTCGCCGAGCGCGGCCTGGGAGAGGCCGTGCTGCTTGCGCAGCTCGCGAAGCCTCGCGGCGAATCCATCCTCACTATTGGGTGTCTTTGCAGCCTTTCCGTTACGCATATCAGGCTCATTGTAGTGCCTGAGCTGCGTATCCCCAGGGTGGAGGCGGTGGAAGGGCTTGATTCGGTGGAGTTGAGGCTTGATCGTATCCGGTGACAATGCTCCATTCCACAGCATCAGTGCTGGACCGCAACTTTTTCCTCGGAGCTGCCTGAAAACCATGGCCCGCATCCCCGACACCGAGCTGGAGCGCCTGAAGCGTGAGGTGAGCCTGGAGCGCCTGGCGGAGGCGCGTGGGGTGAAGCTGGAGCGCAGGGGCGCGGACGGGACGGCGAGAGCGCCGAGTAGCGCCAAGGCCGAACCCAGTACGCAAGCGACGACGGCCCAGGTCGGGGGTGGGGACCGGTAGCTCCGCGCGCAGCGCGAGCACGGAGATTCCCGGGCACCACCCCCGACCTGGGCAGCCAAAACCACGGGACCGGGCGGAGTAGCTAAGGGAAAAACACGCAGGAGGAGGCTTCCTCTCCTTAGCTGCCTTGCTGCGCATCGCTCGATACGCGAAACTGGGCGTATGCGAAATCGATGGCCCATCCTCGCGCTGCTGTGCGTCCTGGCGAGCCTGCTCGTCCCGGGGATCGCGTCGGCGAGCGCGGGCAGTAGCGCTGAGAACCGGGTCTGGGCTTTTGACTTGGCCGAGCAGGTCCACGTCGACGGTGCGGCGGCCCTAACTCCCGGACTGCACCAGGGCTGCGAGCTTGCGGAGTACGACTTTGCGTCAGGCTCCCTCCTTGCCGCAAAGGGGGGAGGGAGTATCCCTGGAAAGCCATTCCGGGGTCCAGACGCTGCGAAGCACGCTTTCGGCCACTTGGAGAAACACAGCGGACTCGATCCCAAAGTAGCAAGCAACCGGCTTCATAAGCTGAAGGAAGGCGGAGGCTTGGGGGCCGCAGACGATGTGGTCATAGGCAAGACCGGTGATGTGTACAACGCCAGCACGGGCGAGCGGCTCGGTACACTCACAGACAAGGCGTTGGGGAGAGAGCGGTAGTCCATGTCGATAGTAGATCAACCGCATTCCAAGTATCGGCACGTCTACGTGGTTGTTCGCGTCGAGCTGGACTTTGATCGTGAGTACCCCGACAACTCCGTGTCAGTTACCAAGGTCTTCGACAGGGAAGAAGATGCAGCCAGCGAGATTGTCCGGATGAACAAGCTCAACGGTAAGATGGGGTATCGATACTTAGTCTGCGTGGGGCGCGTCGACGGTCATGCCTCGCGATGACGAGCCGAACCCGCGAGGGCTCGATCTGCTCGTGCGCTGATCGGTGAAGGGGAACGGGACGAGGACGACCTCCCCGAACTCATAGCCGGTCGTAGTCGGCATCGTCGTCGTTGTCCCAGACCTTGGCGAAGGCGTCCTCGGAGAGCCGGGTGGCGGCGCCGGCGAGATGC
>JAJRTL010000036.1 GCA_024278315.1 Planctomycetota bacterium
AGTCCTCCGATCCGATGCAATCGCTCTTGCTCGGTCCAGCCCTGGTGACTCCGCGTGAGATGCCGACGATCACCTGTCGTCTGATCGATCTGTCCGCGACGGACAGCCGGGGGCCTTCATCTACCTCTCCTTGGGGCCAGCTTGTTCGGGAGCTGATGGCCGAGACCGAAGATCGCATCGTTGCCCTACGACGCCATTCGCGGTTCGTTCGTCGCTTGAGCAAGATGGCAATGCCCCAAGCGAGCGAAGGCTCGGGTTGGACCGAGACTCGCGGGGCCGTCCTGATTACGGGTGGCCTGGGGGGCTTGGGACTGGAAGTGGCACGGCATCTGGCCCAGCACGGAACCGTCAAGCTAGCCCTGATGTCTCGCACGGGTCTCGAGGATCGTGAGCAGTGGCCTGCAATCCTTGAAGGCAGAGTCACAGGAAGCGAAACGACAAAAGACCAGATTCGGAAGGTCTCCGAGATCCTCGATTTGGGGGCAGAAGTCCACGTCGTGCGTGCGGATCTCTCGAGCCGCGAGAGTCTCGCCGCAGGTCTGCGTGAGATCGAGGCCGAACTGGGCCCTGTGACAGGTGTCGTCCATGCGGCTGGCGTGTTGGACGATGGCCCGATCCTGTCCAAGACTCCTGGATCCATGCAGCGTGTGCTGGCTCCGAAGGTGCAGGGGGCGCTGTCTCTGGATGCGCTCCTTGGCGACACTCTGGACTTCTTCGTGGCCTTCTCGTCCGTCTCGTCTTTCCTCGGATTGCCGGGCCAGGTCGACTACACATCAGCCAACGCATTTTTAGATGCTTTCATCGAGGATCGACGCCTGCGCTGCCACGGACGCCATGTCGTAGTCAACTGGAATGCATGGCGCGATGTCGGCATGGTGGCGCGCGCACTTTCCCCGGCTGAAGGGATTCCTGAGCCCAGACATAGTTGCTCGCATCCTGCATTGGATGGCTATGACGTGGATGGAGAGGGTCAGCCCTGCTTCCTGACAAGGTTCTCGACCGATCGACACTGGATGCTGTCGGAGCACCAGATCGCTGGGGCGTCGGCTGTCCTGCCGGGCACGGGGTTTCTCGAGCTGGTCAGAGCCGTCTACGCTGAGTTTGAGGGACCGGGTCCCATCGAGATCTCGGACGTAGCCTTTTCGTCGCCCTTCCAGGTAGTCTCTCAGCAGGTGCGTCCGCTCAAGATCCGGCTGCGGACGGCCGGAGGTTCGACCAACGTCGAGATGAGTTCGGTGACGGAGAGCGATCCTCACATGACCGCACAGGTCAGGGCTTTGGGCAGTTCCGAATCACGGGCCATCGACCTCGACGAAATTCGGGCTCGCTGCGGTGAGCGACGGGAGTCTCTTGGAGGCTTCTTGGATCAGTATCTCGTGGAATTCGGCCCACGATGGCGTTGTATCGACTCGACGCTCGTTGGGGATCGGGAATGCCTGATGGAGTTGACGCTACCTTGCGACTACCACTCCGATCTTGTCGATTACCAGCTGCACCCATCCCTTCTGGACATGGCTACAGGGGGAAGCCAGTTCTTGATTCCCGGATTCGACCCGAAGACGGACTTCTTCGTGCCGCTCGAGTACGACAGGATTCTCGTGCTGGGGCCAATGCCAGCGCACGTCATCAGTCACGTTCGCCTTCTGACCGAGACCAACGATCAATTCGCTTTCTTCGACGTGACGATTACCGATGAGGCGGGGCGGGTCCTTGTGGACATCCATCGATTCACGATGACACGCCTGGGGAAGGGCGCAACGATCCTTGGATCCGGGAGTGCGGAGCCCGTGCCGGAGCTGGATACGCGAAACGACACACTCGCGGCACTGCTCGCCAATGCCATTGCTCCCACAGAAGGACTGGCTCAGTTGGACCGGATCATGTCCCAAGGGGACGTGGCCCAAGTCATCACTTCTTCGGTGGATGTGGAGCATTGGTTGGATGACCTGAATGCCGAGATCCGCCAGGGGCGAGGGGACGATGATTCAGAGGCTTCGATCGTATTCTCGCGGCCCGTTCTGGAGACCGAGTTCGTGGAGCCGAAGGGCCCCTTACAGGAGCAGCTTGCCAAGATCTGGGCGAGCATCCTTGGTATCGACCAAGTGGGTGCACATGACGACTTCTTCGATCTTGGAGGGCACTCGCTTCTGGCCACGCGCTTGTTGGCCCGGGTTCGCAAGGAGCTAGGCCTGCGCCTGTCCATCCGAGCGGTTTTCGATCAGCCCCGCCTCGACGCATTTGCAGCGTTTGTCGATGCGCACGAATCTGTCACCGAAGATAGCTCCGAGATCTCACCCGACCCAGATGGTCGTGCTACACGCTCAGACGAGGAGCTTCTCGCCACGCCGGCCCAGTTGCGTTTCTGGTATCTGGATCAGATCGCAGGAGGAGTCGCTGCCTACAACAATGTCCTCTCCTTCCGGCTGCGTGGCCCCTTGGATCCACAGAGGCTTCAGGGAGCCTTGGACGAAGTGGTTGCGCGGCATGAGATCTTCCGGACGAGCTTTGTCCTACGTGATGGTGGCTTGTACCAGGAGATCCACGAGCCATTCTCCGTTCAGATCGAGGAGTTCGAGGTCGGTGCCCTGGATGACGGCCATGCTCCCCCAGTGTTCGAAGAGCAGGCATCCACGAGTATCGATGTGAACTCGTTCCCGTTGTTCCGGGTGGCAATCGCGACAGCAGGGCCTGACGAGCATGCGATTCAGTGGACCCTGCATCACGCCATCTGTGATGGTTGGACCTTGGGGCGACTGCAAGCCGAGATCGTCGATATCTACAGCGGGGAGAGCAAGCAGAATCCATGGTGTCAGTACAGGGAGATCCAGAGAGCGATTCCCGAAT
>JAJRTL010000414.1 GCA_024278315.1 Planctomycetota bacterium
GGAGAACCTGCGTCTGCGCCCGCATGGCGACAAGGAGCTGGCACACTACTCCACCGGTTGCACCGACGTGGAGTATCTCTTCCCCTGGGGTTGGGACGAGCTCGAAGGTATCGCCAAGCGCGGCAACTTCGACCTCACGCGTCACAGCGAGCACAGCGGCAACAAGCTGAGCTTCTACGACGAGGATCGCAAGGAGCACTACCTGCCCCGTGTGGTCGAGCCGGCGGCTGGCGTCACCCGCACGGCCATGGCCTTCCTGATCGACGCCTACGAGGAGCAGGAGCTCGGCCTGGACAAGAAGGGCAAGATGGACGTGCGCACCGTGCTGCACTTCCATCCCCATATCGCCCCCATGACCGTGGCGGTCTTCCCCTTGGTCAAGAAGGAGGGGATGCCCGAGCGCGCCGACCAGATCGAGGAGACGCTCCGCCTGGGTGGCCTGCGCACCTTCTACGACCAGAAGGGCGCCATCGGCCGTCGCTACCGCCGCCAGGACGAGATCGGAACGCCCTGGTGCGTGACCGTGGACGGAACGACCCTCGAGGACGGCACCGTCACGGTGCGCGACCGCGACAGCATGGAACAGCTTCGCGTCCCCGAGACCGAACTGCTCGCCTGGTTCCAGCAACGCATTCGCGAGTACAAGCCCACCAGCAGATCGCCAATGTCCTGAGGGGTGGGCAGAGGCTTCCTTGGGGCAGAGAGCGAGAGGATTGACGAGGAGGACGGGAAAGCATAGATTGCAGCCTCCATTGCAACCCATAGGAGTGTCCATGAACGCACCCTTTGCCTCGGCGACCGCCATGACGGTCTTGATCAGCCAGGCCTCTCTCTCTCTCTCCTAGTCTTCTAGGGCTCCTTCCGCAGAAAGCGCCGCCAGCGGTAACGGTGAGTGCAAAGACGCTCACGGCTGTCCACTGCAAGGCCCAGGGCATCGAGAAGGCCATTCGCAAGGCAGCGGTCCTCGGCAAGGAATTCCAGAGGGCCCTGAAGGTCTGCTCCTCCAGCCCCGAGAGTCGCGTGGACGTAACGGCAGGGCATTGGATCCGGAACACGCCCACGAAGTTCACCTGCCTGGCCTATGTCACCAATCTGGCCTCGGTAAGCCTGAAAGCGAAGCCCAAGATCCAGGTCTCGGCGCATAGCTCCTCGAACAGCAGCAAGCCAGTGGCGCATGGCTTCGAGTTTGCCTTTGCGGCAGCGAAGGCACTGACGGGCACCCTGACTCTCACGATCTCGGGGGCATGTTCGGAGGGGGCCACGGATCAGTACGAGATCCTGGTGATCGGAGATGGATGGCGCAAGCGTTTCAGCTCCTCAAGCGAAAAGCGCTTCCGCAAGCTGGTGTTGAAGAAGGTCCGGATCGGTGAGAAGGGCATCAAGGTCCAGATCCGGAGCTTGGCCGTGGCCCTGCTGAACGACAAGGGCCACTGTCAGGTCTTGGGTCGAGCCTCGGTCCGTTTCGATCACATCAAGAAGTGAGGTAGAAACCATGTATCGTTTCGCGTTTCCGATTCTCATCTTTATCGCAAGCCTCGGCTCCTCACTGATTCGCGCACAGGCCGTAATCCACGTCGGCTCCTATGGGGCCATCCCCGACGATGGTGTCAATGACATCCCAGCCATTCGCAACGCGATTGCAGCGCTTCCCCCTTCGAACGCCATTCTGGAGTTCTCTGGGGGGGTCTATGACCTCAATCCCGTAACCACCCTGGGTATGCCAACGACGACGAAGGGCACGATCTTCTCAATCACCAGCAAGACCAACCTCGTGATTCGCGGCAATGGAGCGACCCTCCTTTGCCACGAGTTTACGCCATTTCGCCAATTCGATTCGAGCTACTTCGATTTGTTCTTCGTTTGGGGTTGTACGGATGTCGAGTTCCAGGACCTGAGCGTCAACATGTCGAGGTTGCCTTACACAATTGGGACTTGCAGCTCGACTACTTACAACGCGGTGAACTTGGCCGCAAACAAGTTCACCGTTTCCATCGATCCATCCTTCATCCCTCCAGGGGGAACCTTGAATGGGATGTCGATCCATGCGCTGACGAATTGGCGAGGCGCTGTGCCCAACGGGCAGCGGTTCTTCTATGTGCAGCAGGCTACTCCGCTCTTGACAGGCAACGACTTCTATGTCGCCGGAATCTCTAACACGGTTCTCCACGACGTCAAGGGGAGAGGTGCAGCCAATTCGGGTCACCCAGGATATGAGATGATGAGTGACCTCTCCAATCCCGCGAACCCCAACGTGAAGGATCAGGGTCGCTTGATGGCCGGAGACGACGTGGTCTTTGTTCACCAGCTCAGCGGTTACATCGCGTTCATCTTCGTGGATTGCACGCGATCCTTCTTGACCAATCTGACGGTCCACAGCTGGCCCGGCATGGCCGTCAATCTGTCGCGTGACCAGGATGTTGTCATCGATGGGCTCGCGGTGATACCGGACCCACAAAGACCATGGCTTGTTACGACGACGGCGGATGCGATCCACATGGCCAACATCAGTGGCACGGTCCAGGTGCAGGGATGTCATCTGGAAGGTATGCTGGATGACGGTTTCAACTCCTTCACCAGCATTCTCGTGCCTGCTACCACTCAGCCCCCCCCGCCCACGACCATGGACCTTCTCGCCAAGAATGTGGGATGGAAGTATCCTGCGGGCACCGTCTGGGAGTTCTACGACAGCAACATGACTCCCTTGGGTACCCGTGCCTTGACGATGGTGTCCAGCAACCTGACGCAGCCGGATCGCCATCGTTTGAACTTCGGCAGTGTACCTGCGGGAACCATCGCCTATGTCTGCAACTTGGATCAGTTTCCGAGTTCGACCGAATTGAGCGGGACCAGCGTCGTGGGCAATCGAGGGAATGGCTTTATCTTGCGAAGGAACACCACGGTGGGCGCCTGTAGTTTCACGGACCTGAGCGGCTCAGGATTGAACATCGGACCGTCAGTCGGGCTCTGGAACGAGGGGCCTGGGGGAGCGGGTGGGACCGGGATCAACATCCTCGACTCCCAATTCCAGTCCTGCAATCGAGGCTGGGGTCTCTATGCGCTTGAGGAAGGAA
>JAJRTL010000415.1 GCA_024278315.1 Planctomycetota bacterium
CAGCTATCGGTCTTCGCGGCTTGGGCCAAGGTCGGCGACGAGCGAGCCCTGCCGCTTCTCGAGAGGGCCATCGAGAACGGGAAACACCGAAACGGCGCGGCCATGGCAGCAGCCAGGATCCTCGGGCGCATGCCGAAAGAAGCCAAGAAGGACTGACCTGGAGCCCCCCGACGATGGGCCGTCTCGGGCACAATGGGGTCGACGCCCTCCGCGGAACGCCGTAGGATCGGATTCCCAAAAGAGGCCCTGAAAGAGAGACAACGTTTGACCACCATCAAGAACAAGACCAAGAAGCCTCTCAGCGTGCCCCTGCCCGGCGGCAAAAAGCTGTTTCTAGGGCCCGGCAAATCGGGCCAGATCGCGAGCAAGTCGGCGGACCACGAGCCTCTTCTGGAGCTGGTGAAGGCCGGTGACCTCGAGATCGTGGGTGAGGACGGAGGCTCCTCGGAACATAAGGACGGATCCGGCTCCTCGGTCTCCTCGAGCCAGGACCATACCCCCTCCAAGCCCATCTTCCGCAGCGGAGACCGCTAGCAGACCGGCGAGAGCTCGATGGATCTGCGAAATTGGGGGTGGCGCTGGGTGGTCCTCCATGGCACGATCCGACGAGCTCGATCGGTCCAGGTCCTCTGCGGACGGTGTACCGACGCCCTACCTCCAACATATTCGGCCCCTTAGAGGTGCCTTGGAGGTGAGCTCGAACAACCAACGGCGACATATCACAAGGGTGGGGTGTGTGCGGTGAAGTGGGCCAGGATGGCCGCACCGTGCCGACGTGTGAAGGGTTCCGCTCCCAAGGCCAGAGAGCCACGAGGAGGACACCTGCCGCAGCCCGTCCCCGTTGGTGTTCCAGACGTGCATGCGCCTTGAGCCAGCCATCGTTGAAGTCTCTGCACAGCTGCAGATCCAGCGCTGCGGCCCCAGGTCGATCCACACCACCCACATCTGCCCGCATTGCGGCTCCGGGCACAGACTGAATCCTGAAAATGACCACTGAGCAAAAGACCCCCAAGGCGGATCTGTTCCGCGAGCTGGGACTCCATTCACATCTCTGTTCGGCCTTGTTGAAATCTGGCTACGTCACCCCGACGCCGATCCAGCACAAGGCCATTCCCCACGTCCTCGACGGCACCGATCTCCTCGGCTGCGCGAGCACCGGCACCGGCAAGACCGCAGCCTTCGCACTCCCCCTCCTCCAGATGATGATGGAGGACGATCACAAGCATGGTCGCGACCGCAAGCCCTGGATCCGCAGCCTCGTTTTGGCGCCCACGCGCGAGCTGGCAGCCCAGATCCACGACAGCTTCGAGAAGTATGCCCACCACACCAACCTGCGCAGCCTGGTTGTCTTTGGAGGTGTCGGCAAACGCCCGCAGATCCAGGCACTCAAGCGGGGCGTCGACATCCTGGTGGCGACACCAGGGCGACTCCTCGATCTGCAGCAGGAAGGCTACGTTGATCTACGCGACGTGGAGTTCTACGTGCTGGACGAGGCCGATCGGATGCTGGACATGGGCTTCATCCATGACGTGCGCCGCATCACCAAACTGATCCCCAAGAACCGGCAGACCCTGCTCTTCTCGGCGACCATGCCGGGGGAGATCCAGGAGCTGGCCAAGACCATCCTCTACAAGCCGATCAAGGTCGCGGTCGACCCGATCTCCTCGACCGGCAAGCCCATCCAGCAGGGCGTCTACTACGTCGAGAAGAAGGAGAAGACCGACCTCCTGATCCAACTGCTGGACGACGAGACAATGACCAGCGTGCTCGTCTTCACGCGCACCAAGCACGGAGCCGACAAGCTCTGCAAGAAGCTGGTGCGCGCCGGCATCCAGGCGGCCGCGATCCACGGCAACAAGGCCCAGTCGGCTCGCGAGCGTGCCCTCGCCGGCATCAAGTCCGGCAAGCTACGCGTCCTGGTCGCCACGGACATCGCGGCCCGCGGGATCGACGTCAAGGAGCTGAGCCACGTCGTCAACTACGAGCTTCCCAACATCTCCGAGAGCTACGTGCACCGCATCGGACGCACCGGCCGTGCCGGCAAGACCGGCGTCGCCATCGCCTTCTGTGACCGCGAAGAGCACGACTACCTGCGCGACATCGAGAAGCTGATCAACCAGCCACTCGAACGTCTCCGCTCCCCCATCAAGCGCCCCCACTCCCCCGAGTCCACCGGCTCCAGAGGCGGCCGCGCCGCGGCCCAGGCCGGACGCGCCGCCGAACGCCAGGAGCGCCGCGGCCGCAATGGCGGATCGCGCACCGTGGCCCAAGGCCACTCCCGTGGCGGTTCTCGCGGAGGCTCCCGTGGCGGCTCCACAAACAACAACGGGGTCAAAGGCCGTCCGAGCCGACAGCGCCCCGTCTCCCGATCTCGCTGACCTGCTGAAGATCATCGAGAGGGACCTGGGCCTGTCCTGGGGTAATCACGATAGGAATCGACCCCGGGGCCCTGGAACAAATCGTAGCCAGACCATGCAGGCCTGGCTACACTTGTTGCCGTGAAAGAACCCCACCTACTTCAACGGCTGCCGGGCGTCTTCACCCGCGCAAACGCAACGAGCCAAGGTGTCTCGAATCGCAGACTCTATGCCTGGCGTGACGAGGGACTGGTCGAGGTGCTGGGTCGGGGGCTCTTCATGAAGGAGGGCACCGTAGGGGATCCCGACCTCACCGAGATCGCTGTCCGTGCACCCGGCGCCACCCTCTGCCTGGGCAGTGCACTGGCACGGCACAACTTGACGGATCAGATCCCGGAGACGATCCACGTCGCCATCGAACGGAGCAGGAGGCCACCGAAATGTGCGGTTCCCGTGACCTGGCACCGATTCGACGAGACGACCTACAGAGTCGATCGAGAAGAGTTCGCAGTCACAGAGGGATACACGCTCGGCCTATATGGCCCCACGCGTTCGGTCATCGACACCTTCCGACTGAGGCACATCCAAGGTCAAGACATCGCCATCGAGTCACTACGCCACTGGCTGATGCGCCGGGGCAATCAACCTTCTGCACTTCTGGCCATGGTGCACCACTTTCCGACGGCAGAGAAGTCGATTCGGGCAGCTCTCGAGATTCTCCTGTGAGCAGGCGCCCCACCCGTGCAACTGCAGGAGGTCGGGCCTACCTCCAACTCCGTAGACTCGCCCGGGAACAGAATCGACCTACCTCGGAACTCCTCCAACTCTATGCCCTCGAGGGTTTCCTCGTTCGCCTGCCCTTGTCTGCTCATGCGCAGCAATTCGTCTTGAAGGGTGGTGTCCTACTGGCAGCCTTCGAAGCCAGGCGCGCTACGAAGGACATCGATCTGGCAGCGACAGGACTTCGCAATGATCTTGAGACCATCCGAACCGCGATCCAATCCATAGTGGGATTGCAGATCGAAGACGGCCTGGAGTTCAACCCGTCTGCGACAGTAGCCCGAATCATCCGAGAAGAGGACAACTACAGCGGTGTGCGGGTCACGGTTCCCTGCTTGCTGGCTTCCGCCAACCTC
>JAJRTL010000416.1 GCA_024278315.1 Planctomycetota bacterium
CTAACGAGGCTGCGCCTCAGACCAACGAGGCGTGGGGCTGGGATCCGGAGCTGTCCCTCACAGAGGCGCAGAGAGCACAGAGACAACAAGACGATCTCTGTGATCCTCCGTGCTCTCCGTGAGGTCCCTCTTGATCACCAGGTTTCCTCAGTCTCCCTGCGCCTTGCGGAGGGGAGCCCCCCTTCTTGACTCATCTGTCCACTTCTTGTCGGGTCAAGTGCTCTAGCCCGGATGATTCATGAGATCGTTGTGAGCAAATGCGAGATCGGCGTAGCCGATCTCGCATTTGCGGTCTGACGAGCGCATTTCGAGTTCAGGACGGCTGCGCGAAATGAAGGCGACCCAAGAGGGTCGTCGACTCGAAGCAATGCCGAGCGAACCGATAGGTTCGCGGTCCTGGACCGAAAGACGCCGTCAGACGCATCGAGGTCATGAATCGTTCGGGCTAGTAGTCTGGGCCGATCTTCGCTGCTATCGATTGGCGTCGCGGAGCATCTCGAGGAGCGTGGGTTCATGGAAGGCCTTCTTGTCGAGCAAGCCCTGCAGGTAGGCGCGCGCTTCGCGGCGTGCGCCGCGGCTCGAGGCGATCCAGGCCTTGGCAGTCCATGCCTTGAGTTCGACGTCGTTCTCTTGCGTGAAGAGCTGGCGCAGGAAGTCGAAGGAGGCTGGCGATTCGAGTCCGGCGAGTCCGGCGAGAGCCGCGATCTTCTCGTCCTTCTGACGATCGGGGAGGGCGGGGTCGGAGCGGAGCACGCCGAGGAGGACCTCGAGTGCGCCTTCGCCGTGAATGGAGCCGTAGGCGTTGAGGGCGTAGCTGCGGGTGAGGGGTTGGCCGAAAAGAGCACGGACCTCCTTCTCGGCGGGCTTGCCGGGCAGGCCCAGCGCGATCAGCACCTCGAGCGCATGGTAGCGCTGGCGGAGACGTTGGTCGGTGAGGGATTCGCGCAGAAGGGGGACCATGGCAATGCCTGCATGTTCTCCGACGAATCGGGCTTCGTCGACGACGCGCAGATTCTGACCGTTGAGATGTCGCAGGAAGAGCCAGAACTCCCGATCGAGCAGATATCGGTCGTCCTGCGACCATGTACGTTCAGGTCTTATGAACGCAACGTGACCGTCGCGGTTCCAGAGAGCGAGCAGCGTCCGTGCCTTGCGAGCCAGCCCCGCCCAACCGTCACTCTCCTCGTAGGCCGGGCCGTAGAGGGCGACGATGTCAATCAGGGCGGTGCCGGCGAGGGCTCGCAAGTCATCGCGTTGCAGCCAGGAGAGAAGCGTGTCCAGTCCCGAGAGGTTGCCGACGTGGGCCAGGGCCTTGTAGATGGCTGCGAGGATCTCGGGGTCCTCCTCGTAGAACTCGCGTGTGCGCCGCAGGAGTCTCGGGATGACGCCAAGGCTCCTGGCCTCGTCCAGGCGGCGCACGCATTCGAGGCGGATCAGACGTTTGCGGTCATCCAGGTGCTGCAGGCAGAAGCTGGTCAGTATGGGGTGGGGCGAGCCAGCGAACAGGGACAGGGCGCGCGCCTTGCTGGTGACATCATTCTCTTTGTCCGCGAGGAAGGCTGTCAGCCCGGCGATGGCCTTGCCCGGGTCGGCCAGAAGTGTGTCGCGAGCTGAATTGGCGAAGCGCTGCATGCCGCGGCCTGTGGAAAGAGCTGTGAACCATTGATCCACGACCTGGCGCAGCTCCTGGTCGCTGAGCTTCGGCAGAGGCGTGTCGAAGGAACCCGGTGGTCGCTTCTCGAAGCGCCTGGCCCAGAGAGCCAGGATGTCCTTGGCCTCGAAACGTGCCGAGGCGGAAGGTCCGGGGCTCTTGGCCTCAGGGGATTGTTGGGTCTGCGTTGGTGCCTCGGGACGGCAGGAGAAAAAGACCAGCAGGGGGAGGGCCACACTCAGGCAAAGGGCCCGGGGCAGACCATCTGCGAGCCGATGGTGCTTGTCTGTAGCCGTCGCGTCCCTTTGGATCTGGGGTGCAGGCAGCCGGTCCAGGGGAGCGCGGGTCACAGCTGGACCTCCTTTTTCGCGAGGAGCTGACCCTCCTGATCCTCGAGGAAGGGCGTCAGCTTGTAGATCATGCGGATCTGCATGAGCTGGCCCGCAGCTCCGTCCGGCACATCGATCTCGCCCATCCATGTCTGCGCAGCAGGGAGCTGCGTGTTGGGACCGGGATCACCGCGATAGGGCTGCCGGAAGCGATAGAGGCGGGTGAAGGGGGCTTCAGCCGAACTCTTCTTTGCCTCGTCCTTGCCCAGGATGCGCCAGACGATGTCCACGGCTCGATGCCGTTCTTCGGTGGGGAAGTTGTGGCCAGCGCCCTTGTTCTCCACTTCTACGTGGACCTTGTTGCCCTGGCGTTGCGCTCTGAGTTCGCCGGCGGACTTGAGCATTTCGAGGTCGTGACAACCAGGGTAGCCGTGGTCGCGGCCCAGGACCCTGTCTCCTTCCTTGACCTCGGCCATGTGGCAACTGTTGCAGGTGATTCCCTGCGCTGGGTAGGGGGAGGCGCGCCACTGGTCGGTCGTCTGGTGTTGGTTGTGGCAGGACTCGCAGAGCTTCATCGAGATGAGGTCGGCATTGGCCACGGGTTGGCAACCCTGCTTGCTGGCGTTTCGGCCTGCGATGCGTCCCTGCGGGTCCAGATGGCAGGAGAGGCAGTCGACACCGTCGTTGGGGCGGGACTGGCGGTAGAGCGTGCGCTCGCCTGCGCCGGTCTGGAGGATGGGCTTGGGCAGGTGGCAGGACCGGCATTCTTTCTGGGCGAAGTCGTCGCTCAGTTTGCGGACCTCGGGGTTGGTGTAGGCCATGGCGTGGTGGCTGCCCCGCCACTCCTTGTAGACGCGTTCGTGGCAGACCTTGCATTGTTGTGAAGAGCTGAACCGTGGAGGAGCCTTCTGCTGGAGTGGCTTTGCCGTTCCGTTGTTGTCGACGTTCTGGTCGGGGTCCTCGCCCTGCACGAGCCACAGGATCACGCCGGTAACTGCAGCGACGAGCACCAGAGCCAGGCCGCCTCGCACGGCGGGGCTCAACCCTCCCTTGTGATCGCTCATGGTCTTGCCTCGCCTTCTACGACATGTGGCTGGTTTGCGAGTCTGAGATGGATTCTGGATCCGAGCTTGAGCCCATCCGCCAGGCGAAAGCGCAGGAGCTCTCCTTCGATGCGGGTTTCGCCGAGGAGCCCGAAGGGGCTGGGGCGGAGGCTCAAGACTTCGCACTCGTGTCCTTCGGCCGCGACTTCGACGTCGAGTGGGCCCAGGACGGCATAGAGGTTCTTGCTGCTCGCCTCCAGGGGTGTGTCGACGGGACCGAGAGCGGTCCGTCCGGCGCGAAGGGGCAGGAGTGTGGCCCCCTGCAGGAAGCGGGCCGCAAAGGGCGTGCGCGGGCGTTGGAACATCTCCTCCGTGGTTCCTCTCTCGATGATCTGTCCCTCGTCCATGAGGATGATTTCCTCGCCAAGAGCGAGGGCTTCCTCGCGGTCATGGGTTACGAAGACCTTGGTCAGCTCCTCCTCCCGGGAGATCTCGAGGAACAGCTCCTGCAGCTCGTCGCGCAGATGGGGATCGACCGAGCGCAGGGGTTCGTCGAGGAGGAGGATCCGTGGCTCCTGGGCCAGGGCGCGTGCGAGGGCGACGCGCTGCCCCTCACCCCCGGAGAGTTCGCCGGGCAGCCGGTTTTCCTTTCCGGCCAGGCCCACGCGTTCGAGCAGAGCGCAGGCCGCCTGCTTTCCACAACGGCCGGCGTAGTCGACCTGCTTCCAGGCCTTCATGTGAGGCCATAGCGCCAGGTTCTGGAAGACGAATGCAATCCCACGCTTGTTCGGAGCCATCCACTTCCCCTCCCCCGAAAACACGTCCTCTCCGTAGCAAATCGATCCCTGGTTGCTTCGTTCAAGGCCGGCGATGAGGCGCAGAAGCGTCGTCTTTCCGCAGCCCGATGGGCCGAGCAAGACGCTCCGCTTGCCGAGCGGCAGGTCGAGGTCGAGGGGGCCGAGGACAAATTCGTCGCGGGCGAAACGGAGTTGGCGGATGCTGAGGCTCAAAACGCGGGTCTCATGAGGTGGCTTCTCCGGTTTTTCCGGAGAGCAGGAGTCGGAGGATCAAGGGTAGCGCGGCGCAGAAAAGCAGCATCAGGGCGAAAGCTGCAGCCTGGTCTTCGTAGCCGAAGTGTACGGAGTTGCTGATGGGGCGCACCGCCATTCGATTGCCTTCGAAGAGCAGGACGGCGAGATCGAGCTCGCGCAGGCTCAGCAGGAAGCCGAGGATGCCGACCGAAATCATGGCTGGCAGGGTCAGGGGGATCAGGATCCTGGTCAGACGGGAGAAGGTGGAGCGGCCCGTGAGGAGAGCTGCCTCCTCGAACTCGGGAGGCAGGCGGCGGAAGGCGTTGGCGAGCCCCATCACCGCGAGTGGCAGAAAGCGCGTGGCGTAGGCCAGGACGACCATCGTGGGGGTTTCGTAGAGGGCGCCCAGCGGTGAGCCGGGGCGGTTCCAGAGGCGGATGAACCCGATGCCGAGCAGAAGAGCCGGGACGGCCAGGGTCAGCATGGTGAGGCCTTCGATCCAGGGCTTGCGCCGGCGGGCGGCGTGCCAGGCGAGGACTCCGCCTAGGGCGACGAGGACGAGGGCCACGGCAAGCGCCACGCTGTTGGTGTAGAGCAGCTCGTCATTCCATTCGGTCCAGGCGGTGCGGAAGGAGGCGCGCGTAGTGGCCAGGCTCAGACCCTTGTTGGCCGTGGCACCAGCTGTCCACATGAGCATACGCCAGATCGGGATCAGGAGTCCGATCGTGACGGGGACGAGGCAGAACCCCAGTGCGGGCAGCTTCCACGCCCCCAGGTTGCGTTTTGGCAGCGGGCGGAAGTCGGAGAAGAGCGTTACGAGGCTGCCCTTGCGGCGTGCGCGGAGGCAGAGCCATGCGAAGAGACCTGTGAGTGCGATGAGCGGCAGCGAGAAGGCGGTAGCCTGGGCGGAGCGGAGGCTACCCGGGAGGCCAGGTGCAGACCAGTTGAGGAAGATGGCTTCGGAATAGACACGCCAGGGCTTCCCTTTCACGGAGAGGAACTCAGGCACGCCGTGTTCGCTCATGACGAAGACCAGGACCAAGAGTGCGCCGGCCAGGATGTCGGGAAGGACCTGGCGAAGCAAGGTCAGTTCGGCGCGCAGTCGACCCCGCGAGAGCAGGGCGGCTTCATAGAGTCGCCCGTCGACCGAGCGCAGGCCGCGCGCCGTGAGAGCGAGCGTGAAAGGGAGGTGGCTCGCCGCCAGGACGAGGCCGATGGTGACGAAGCCCCTCGCATCGGAGAGATCCGTGAAAGCCATCGCGACGAGGATCGGTGGGAAGAGGATGGGGAGCAGCCCCGCCACGCCGAGTACGCGCCCCATGGGGAGGTCCGTCCGATAGCAGAGCCAGGCTGTGCCTGAACCCAGAAGAACCGAGAAGAGAGTCGCCCAGAAGCCGAGCCAGGCGGTGTTCCAGAGCTGGGTACGTTCCGATTTCGTGCCCAGGATGTTCCGGTAGGCAGCCAGGGTGGGACCTTCAAGGGCGTCGGATGCCTCCGCCGGTGGGTCCTGAAGCGAGAAAGACTGGATCCCCAAGGACTCGAGCCCCATGAGTCCGATGGGAAGGACCGCGAGGACGAAGAAAAGGGCCAGGGCCAACCAGAGGCTCGGGGAGAAGTGTCGCATCATTCGGGCTTGAGGGAGGGCAGAAGCCCGACCCCTGGTTGATCCGCCCTGCAGGGTATCGGATCGGAGGGGGTTACCAGTCGCGGTTGATGAGCATCTTCAAATTCTGGTCCATCCACTCCGCTGCCTTGATCGGATCCCATTCCATGACCTTGATGTCACCGATCTTCTTGACATGAGGCGGGCGCTTGACCGAGTCTCTTACTGGTATCTGGGCGGAGCGGCTTTCGGCCAGGAATTGCTCCACCTCCGGTGAAAGGAGGAAGTCGATCAGTTTCTTTGCGTTCTCTGGGTGCGGCCCGTTCTTGATGAGCGCTACGGTATTGGGGATCAGGAGCGTGCCGATCCCGTCCTTGTCCGGATAGATGACATCCACAGGTTCCGCCTTCACTGTCTTCGCGACGTTGTAGTCATCCGTATCGGTGAATCCGAAAGCGTAGATGCCAGCCGAGACCTGTTTCATGGTTTCTCCGTTGCTCTTCAGGATGCCGACCTCGTTGGACTTCAATCCGTCCAGGAACCGCATGCCTTGTTTCTCTCCGAGGGTGGAGAAGATGGCTGCCACATGGGTCAGCGTGGTCCCGGTGATCGGTTTGGCCATCGTTCCCTGGCCCTTGAAGCGAGCATGAATGAGGTCCCAAATGCTATGAGGCCATTGTTCCTTCTTGTCTTCCCCAAGTTTGTTCGTATTGACGATGAAGACTCGAGCTCTGGCAGCAAAGCCAGTCCAATGGTGATCCGGACCCTGGAACTGGCGAGGGATATCTTTCGCCTGCGGAGAGGCGTAGGGCTCGAGGAGCCCCCGCTTCATCAGCCTGGCCGTATGCACGATCTCATTGTTCCAGAAGACATCGCAGCGAGGTTGTTTGGACTCCGCCATGAGTGCATTCACCAGGCCTACGGTCTTGCTTGCCTCCGTGTCGTAGCGAGCCTTGACTCTCAAACCGGTCTTCTTCTCGAAGAGCTTCACCACCTTCTCTGACGTAATCTGATCCGTTGCGCAATAGAGGACAACGTCATACTTCGCACCGCAGGCGGTGAGAGACAGGACTCCTGTAAGCAAGAGAGAGTTGTAGATTCGCATCATGCACCAAGCTTAGGTTCTGAGGGGGCATCTAATGAAACCCGTCCCACGTTGCAACACCAGTGCCAATGTCCAAACAACGCAGGTCCGTGGTTGGTTTTCCGAAGAACGCGAGTCCGTGGTTGGTATATGAGAACGACCTGCGGGCTGGGCCTGCGCAGAGGCCCCACGTGGGAGCGGCAGGCTGTTCCAGGGGCCGAGGCGGACTGGATCTCCCTTTGCGCTCTCTACCCAATGGCACCGAGGATCCCCGGATGCCACAAGGCCCGCGCACGGCTGCACGACAGCTGTACGCAATCCGTAGCGACTCCCGATTTGGCGTATGAGTCTGCGGCCCTACGCGAGGGTGGGGGCTGTGAATACCGGAAACGTTGGCCCACGGCAGAGTACCCCCGCCAGGATTCGAAGTCCGTAGGTGCCATATGGGAAGATTGCAGTCAGGTCACCGTTACGCCATCGGTGGAGTGCATCGCGATAGTCGGCCCAAAACGCTTTGAGGCGCTGAACAGCTTCTCTACGAACGCTCTTTCTCTTGCCGGCCACTCTGGGGTTGAGCTTCCCCTTCTCCGGCTTCGTTCTTGGGCTATCAAAGGGGTCCACGTTTCGACACCTGTCCGGTCCGAGGACCATGCGACCCTCTCTCTCGAGTTCCTGTTGATAGTGGGCCTCTTGCCTGGCCGTTTCCTCTCTCACCAGTTTGGTCAGTCCATCGTTGCCCAAGTGGGCCAAGGCGGGAGGTGCGGTGAGTGTGACTCGAAGCTCCTCGGGCATTCCGCCATCGGGGCGGAAATAGAGATCGGGTCGTTTCACGACGATAGATTCACCGAATGCGATGGAAGCTGTGGTGATTCCAGGCCAAGAGTCTGCTGTCCTGACGAGGCCCGCCTTGACTGGGTTCAGGAGTGTGTAGAGGATCTTGTCGAGCATGTCGTCGGCAGTTTCAAGGGAGACGGCACTGTAGGGCGTGCTGGCCCACAGGTTCTCTGCTCGATCGTAGTGGACATTCAGGGTTACTGCGACGAGACGATTGAGCAGCCTCGCGAACTCAGGCATCAGGCCGTAAGGGTCGGTGAACACGATGTGGTAGTGGTCGGACATGACGACCAGGGCGTGAATCAGGATGCCCGTCTTGACCAAGGCATATGCGAGGCAGTAGAGGAAAACCCGGTTGACGGTTGGGGATGGGCGTAGGAAGAACTGTTGCTGTGTACAGCGCCGGCTCATCAGTTGGGATTGACTCGGGAGTATCATGCGAGCTTTGGTCATCAGGAGTCCAATCGCAGGCAACGGAATTGGTTTCGCACGATTCTGCAGGTATCTCAACCGAGTATCGCAACCTGGGATCTGAGGACACAACCCGGGATCGATCGATGGGCGGAGGCATCCCAACCTGGGACGGGGCTGGGGGAGCAACCTGGGACGGTGGGGAAATGTGGGGTGGGGGGAGCGGGAGAGGGGTGGTAGGCTGTGTTGGTCTCTTCCCTCTTCAATGAATCTTGGAATCTGAACCCCACGCGAGTAGTGACCCTGTCGAGGAGATCGTTGCCAGCTGTCTGGCCGATCCGAGCGGTGATAGCGAGTTTGCATTCGAGAATGCGATCCGTGAGAACCCCCGTTTTGCGGACCGGCTGAGATCGCAGTACGAACTGCTCAAGAACGCAGGGTTGCTGCATGGGCCACAGGATGACGATGTGGAGGGGTTTCCCGAGCGGCTGGGTGAGTTCCATCTCAAGGAACGTCTTGGCGGGGGTGGCATGGGCGTCGTCTACCGAGCCGTCCAGGAGAGCCTGGATCGGGAGGTGGCCCTCAAGCTGATTCGACCCGAGCACCTCTATTTTCCCGGGTCCCGACAACGATTCAAACGTGAGACCGAGGTTGTGGCCCGGCTCAAGCATCCGGGCATCGTCCCTATCTTCACGGTCGGCGAGGAGAAGGGGTTGCCCTACTTCGCCATGGAGCTGGTGGAGGGCAGGACCCTGGCAGAGTGGATCCAAGAGTTCCAGAAGGGCGACATCGAAAAGCTCGATCCTTCCAAACTGGGCTTTCGAGGGATGAAGGACTGGGGTGATGCCTGTGCGGAGATCGCCCGTCAGGTGGCCATGGCACTCCACCATGCACACGAGCGAGGAGTGGTCCACCGTGACGTCAAGCCCAGCAACATCATCCTCACTCCAGATGGACGCGCGCAGCTTTTGGATTTCGGACTAGCCATGGGGCAGGGGTCGGCAGCCGTAACAAGAAGCGGATCACAGCCAGGCACGATGGCTTACATGAGTCCGGAGCAGATTCGTGGGGAGGCGGTCGACGCACGCACCGATATCTACTCGTTGGGGGCTACGCTCTACGAGCTTCTGGCCCTGGTACCACCTTTCGAACTCGGCAGTGATGAGGAGATACGCAAGCGCATTCAGGAAGCCAAACCTCGACGTCTCAGAGACCTGAATCCTCGCGTACCTCGGGATCTGGCTATCGTCGTCGCGACAGCCATGGCCCCCGAGACGGAACGGCGATATGCCAGTGCAGCTGCTCTGGCGGCCGACCTCGAGAACGTCCACCGGAAAATGCCGATTGCGGCACGGGCCGCGGGCCCCTGGATACGGACCAAGCGCTTCTTTCAACGTCATCCCTCCCTCGCCGTTGGCCTGGGCCTTGGGCTCCTCTTGACGGTAAGCGTCCCAGGTGCCCTCTTCATGAAGGAAAGAGAGGCGCGGCAGCGTATTGCAGCCGAAGCCGAGGTTTCCCGATCCGTGACGCGATTCCTTGTGGATCTGTTCCGCGAAGTCGACCCCAAGCTCGCACGGGGCAACACGATGCCCGCAAGGGCGGTCTTCGATCGAGGCAGCAGGCGCATCCGCGAGGAGCTGGTCCAGCAACCCGCGGTTCAGGCCGAGCTCATGCAGGTGGCGGGCGAGGTCTATCACAACCTGGGACTGTTCAAGGATGCCGAGCCGCTCATCGAGCAGGCGCTCGAGCTCCGCCAGACGGTCCTGGGGCAACAGGGGGCGACGCTCGCCCCGGCCAAGTATCTTCTCGCGCGGCTCCTGCATGCGACGGCTCGCTACAAGGAGTCGGAGCAACTCTATCGCGAAGTCATCCGGACCTGGGAGGCGCAGAAGTCGACCCTGCCGCGTCTCCTCGATGCACGGCTCGAACTGGCGCAGGTATTGGCCGAGACGGGTGGTGAAGAGGAGGCCCGCGAGATCTTCGTGGCCGCTGTAGCCGATCTCAGGAAGGATTCAACAGGCGGAAGCGAGGCTCTGGCTCTGGCCCTCGATAAGTACGGGATGTTCCTGCTGACCTGCGACCACTACCTCAAGGCCGAGCCTGTGCTTCGCGAAGCCGTTGCGATGTTCAGCCGATTCGCGCCCGAGAAGGACCCCGATCGCGTACATCTGAAGGTGGATCTCGCCCGCTGTCTGGCGCGCAAATCGAGCACAGATGAGTCCTACGATCTCTACTCGGACGCCCTGAAAGAGGCTCGAACGATCTTCGACGCTGGACACCCCATGATCGTCGAGACGCTCAATGCCTTCGCCGTCTTCCTGATCGATTGCGAACTCGCACGACAGGCCACGCCCTACCTGGACGAAGCCTGGGAAATCGTCAACAAGATCTACCCTCCCGGTCATCCCGCCGTGGCGCGTGCGCACCGCTACCGGGCGTTCCTCCTCCTCTCCACGGGCAACTTCATCGAGTCTGGCAAAGAGCTCGATCAGGCTGTGGAGCTCTACCGAGAGGCCCTTCCCACCGCGAATGAAGAACTCGCAGATCTGATCAACGCGCAGGCGGAGTTGTACTACTTCACCGGACAGCTCGAGAAGGCCGAGAAGTCGGCGAGGAAGGCCCTGGCCCTGCACCGGTCTCTGCGGCACGGCCGTAAGGATCATCTGGCTCGCTGTATGGGCAATCTGGCACGCCTTCTGGGGTCTCGCAACCAAGGGAAGGAAGCCAGAAGCGTGGCCGCCGAGGCCTTACGACTCATGAAGGAGTGGTATCCGGGGGATCATCCCATCGTGGCGAACAGTCTGGAGGCCGTCGCCAGTGTCGACTGTTTCTTGCGAGACGGACCCCCCGCGGAAAAGCGCGCTCGAGAGGCTCTGGCCATGTGGACACGCATGGGTGTCACGGACTACTCAGGTCGGGCCTACAGCCTCTTCCTAGTTGGCTGGTCCCTCAATGTCCAATCCAAGTGGAAGGAGGCCATCGGGTTCTTGGAGGAGTCCTTGGCGGTGTATCAGAGGATCGGCCTGGCGAATACGATCTCGGCGAGTTTGCCTCTGTCGGATCTCGGCGTGGCCAACGCCAACCTGGGAAAGATCGACGAAGCTGCAGACTACATCGAGGAGTGTCTGGCAATCAGGCGAAGGGCGCTCCCGAAGGACAGCAATTATCTGGCGGTTGGCATCCTGAACCTGGCGTCCTTGCGCGAAATCCAGAAGCAATATGACAAGAGTGCGGTTCTGGGTTGGGAAGTGCTGGAGACCCTGCGAGCGGGTCGCGCAAGGGGGGATATCAAGGGGGGCGTCGCAGCCGAGCTCCTCCTGCGCTACCTCGGCCGAGAGGCGAAGGCCGGAACGGAAGTTCGTCCCGGGTTGCTTCGGCTGCAGGGTTATGCCGAGGAGCTTCTGCCTGCGAAGCACCGGGCGCGGGTCGAGATCGAGCGGCGGTTGCGACGCGAAGACAAGAGGCGCTAACCCGAACGATTCATGACCTCGATGCGTCTGACGGCGTCTTTCGGTCCAGGACCGCGAACCTATCGGTTCGCTCGGCATGGCTTCGATTCGACGACCCTCTTGGGTCGCCTTCATTTCGCGCAGCCCCCCCTGAACTC
>JAJRTL010000417.1 GCA_024278315.1 Planctomycetota bacterium
GCCATCCGACGAATCGGCTCAGCCCCGAGTATGCGGTAGAGGTCCTGGGTGCGAGTGGGTGCCGGACTCCCCTCTGCCTTCAAGAGACTGCTGTTCGCGCCGCGCAGAGCGCGTAATCGCAGAATGGGGTCCAGGTCCAGGAGCGATTCCAAGAGCTTCCCATCCTCTGCTCTCTCTCCGTGCAGACCCCAATCCGGGAGCAGGGAGAGTAGCGAGGGCAGACCCGCCAGTGGGTCATGTCTATGGAGACTGGAATCTTCCAAGTCGAAGGGCTCCAGGTTGTTGGCTGCGCACAAGTTGGGGATGGAGCGCGGGCCAACCGCCTCTCCTGGCCATACCGTCCCCCCCCCCTCTGCGCAGGTGTTCCGGGACAGTTCTCTACATCGGGTTTTCGCGGGTTTCCCTGTTGCGAAATCTGTTGGTTCCCTGCGAGCGCGAAGACGCCCACAGCATGGAGCTGTTCCGCACAGGTCACGAATATGTCCCAGGTGCCTGATGTCGTTTCTGTGAGCAAGGAAAAATGCCAAAGTCCTTCTACATAGTGAGTTAGATGGTATTCAGTAGGGATTTTGCCCCTGGTTCCTGAATTGGCAGGTTCTTCGCAAGAGGAGCCCCCCATGAGAACGACGCAGGAGTACGTCCAGGTCGCAGCCATCCCAGGCTATGACCCCCGACAGGAGATCCATCGATGCACCGATCTGCTCGCTCGCTATGCCTGCGGCGGGGAGAAGCAGGTCTTCGATGAGATGGCGGAGACAGCAGGTCCCTTCCTTCATCGAAGGGCCTCCCTCGAAGTCGGTAGGCTGAGCCCCGACCTGGATCCGGATGAGGTCGTGCAGGAGACGCTGCTCAACCTCTATCGCTACGGCAAGGGCTTTCGTCCGCGGGTGCCCTACGCCTTTTCGACCTGGGTCAGTCGCATCCTTCGCAATGTGGTCCTCCGCATGATGAAGAAGAAGCGGCGCGCGCCCACGATTTCGCTCCAGGATCTGGCGGGGCTCGAGATTGTCGACAGTCCTCGAAGCGGCCCGCTCCGCCAAGCCCTCGAAGTCGAACAACGCTCGGAGCTCGGGCGCGACTACTGCACCCTCCTCCAGCTCTATCTGGGATCGTATCGGGGGCTTACGGATCTCCAGCAATCCGTCCTGGACCGTGTCGCGATGCAGGGCAAGAACTACCGCGAGGTGGCCGAGTGTCTCGGTATGCGCGTCGATGCCGTCAAGATGGTGGCCTTCCGAGCCCGCCGTCGCATGGCCTCCGACATGGCCAAGCTAAGCCTCGCCAGCTAACCCAGGCTTTTCACCCGAGTACATGGGGTCAGGCCCTTTTTCTCCGGGTGTTTCACCCGGAGAAAAAGGGCCTGACCCTATGTACTCGGGGGTGGTGGGGAGGAGGGCGCTGCGCAGGCGCTTGTGCTGCAGCAGGAGCTGGTCGACCTGGGACTCGCTTCGACTGCCCTTGCTCTTGATGATGCGGAGCAGGTCGGACTTTTGTTTGCGCGTCCAGCTCTCGAGGTCGGGGAGCAGGCAGAGGAGTGGAGCGTAGAGTTCCAAGGCGCGCCTGCGTGGGGCGGACCAGGTGGCGAGGTCGCCGATGGAGAGCTGCGCGGCCACCTGCTCGACGCAGCATCGGATGGCCTCTCCGCGGTTCCCGTCGAACTCGCGCGCGATGAAACGACTCTGGGCGAGTCCGATGGCTCCGAGATCGAGTCGTTGGCAGGCGCCGTCCGAGATGTCGAAGAAGGCGTCGGTATGGGAGAGACGTCGCAGCATCTTGCGATCCGAGCGATAGCCCGGCTGTTTCGCCATGCGCTGTTCCTCCTCCTGGGCCAGGAGCTCGACATCGGCGTTCTCAGCACGGAAACCCAGCTTGCGGTAGAACCAGAAAGCACCCGTGCGGATCGCCTCGAGGTTGCCCTCTCCCATGCCATAGCTGGTCAGGTAGTAGTACTGCACGCCCAGCACCTGATGCAGGACACGCATGAACTGCGCATAGATGAGGTGGATCTCTCCGCCCCGATACTCGGGGAACAGATTGATGCCCATCTCGCAGCAGCCCATGGAGATACTCGCCGGACCGTAGGCGATTGGGATCTCGTTCTTGAGAATGACGAAGAAGTAGCTGGATTCCAGCGTGTCCCGCATCTCGGGCGCGACGCCGATCAGGCCCACGCGCAATCCACGGTCGCAGGTGATCAGGAAGCAGTCCTCGGCATGGGCATAGATCAGCGACGCGATCTCCAGGTTGCGTGCACAGAGAGCCCGCTGGGCGACGTGGATCAGGGCTTCTCCCTGTGCCTTGGGCAGCGGACCAGTGACCTCGAGTTCCTTGCGGATGCTCCGCTCCAGGGGGAAGCGCTTGCGCGAGATCGCCTGCTTCTGGTAGTGGATCCTCGGTGTTTCCAAGCGGATCTCGCATCGCCCCGTATCCGGGTCGGCCAGCTCGTATCGAATCGGCAGGCTGCAGCTGTCGTAGAGATAGGCGCGTTCGTCCAGACGGAGAGGGGCGTGCTCGAAGATACGCAGGAGCAGATCTAGATCGCTCTGGTCGGGATTGGCCTTGCAGGCCTGCGCCCAGCTGCTCATCGTCAGGCGGATATCGTCCAGACCCTGGCATTCATTGTTGCTGACCAGGAGGACGAGCGCGTTCTGGATCGGCCCCTCGTCTTCGCACTCCTCCCACTCGATCTCGAAGCAGCGCGGATGCCTTGCGGCCATCCGCCTCAGCACGTTGTAGGAGAAGGGGTGACGGTTGACCGCGCCCGGAAAGCCCTGGTCGGCAAGGGCAGCCGTTTCTTCCGCATCGGGCAGGAGAGCCAGCCAGTGGCGCAGTCGGGGGACCAGCGATACGGCAGCCTTGTGCACTCTCGCGTTGTCCGGATAGGCCTGCAAGAAGCAGAGGCAGTCCTGCAAGTGGGCCAGTGCACGGGCCGGCATGCGCTTCACTGATCCGATCCTGTCGAGCAGGGACCGTTTCGCGTCGGCAGCCTCGGTTCCGAACTCCCGGAGGATCTTCTCCAGATCTGCGACGAGGGAGGAGGGAGAGACGTGGGGTTGTTGGCTCATGTGTGTGTTCTAGCGTCGTCCCTGTGCCTCACCATGCGCCGATGTGCGTGAATCGCACCAGGTTGGCTCGCGTTGGCCTGGTCCTCTCCTTCTTGGCCTTCGTGAGCGTCGTGGTGAGTCACACGCCTCTCTGACCGAACTCGTCTTGGACGGCTATGGGACGGGTCCTGTTGCCGTGCCGAGTACATGGGGTCAGGCCCTTTTCCTCCGGGCAAATTGCCCGGAGGAAAAGGGCCTGACCCCATGTACTCGGGTGGGGGGGGGAGGAGGGGGGGAGGACCCTACTGGATCTGTTGGAGGACCTTGGGCCAGCGGTGATCGAGGATGTGGGCTGCGATGTGCGTGGCGATGAGGTAGTAGGCGAGGGAGAAGATTCCGGCCACGGGGAGGGTGAGGCCGAAGCTCAGGAAGGGGATGTGATCGCCGAGGAGACGCGGGAGGATCGCGATGCCGGCCATGATCAGGAGAGGGATGAGTCCCAGGGTCGAGAAGATGCTGCGGATGAAGGCCTGGAGGCAGCCTTCGTTGCCGGTGCGTTCCTGACCGAGGGTGCGCTTGCCGCGCTGGGGCAGGGGGGCTGGAAACTGGACGGAGATCAGGTTGCCGGTGCCGACCAGGATCGGCAGGCCCGCGAGAGCCAGGAACAGGATCTGGATGACGGTGCTCGTGGGGTAGGGGCCGGAGTTCAACAAGGAGGAGATGAGGCCCAGCAGGGGAACCAGGACCAGGTTGATGCCAGCGAAGAGATGCAGGTGGGCGAAGTTCTTGCCGAGGAGAATCCGGAAGGCATTCAGCGGAAGGAGTGCCGTCTGGGTCAGGGAACGTCCTTCGAAGCCCAGTGTGTTCAGCAGGAGACCCGACTCGGCGAACAAGAGGATGAAGAAGGGGGCGAGGAGCTGCGAGTCCATGCTGCCGCCTCCGCGATTCCAGGTTCGTCCAATGAAGATGAACAGTACGACCATGCCGATCTGCTGGAGGAAGAGGCTGCGCAGAAACGGTTCGCGCTTGATCAGATCCATCTCTTTCTCGTAGAGGGCACCCAGGTCGATGGGAAGGACCTTGGTGAGAATGCGCCGGAAGAAACCCCGGCTCTGTTCGGTTCCCTTGTCGCTGGGGGCGATCGCGATCTCGCCGTGGAAGGCCTTGACCGTAAGGCGCACACCGGCCGGCAGCAGAGGTACGAGCAGGAGTGTCAGCGCCGCGAGTGCGAGCAGTTTCTGCGTAAAGGACAGGTAGGGGATGGCCGAGAACCACAGCGGCGGCAGGAATGGCCGGAAGGCCTCCATGTCCAGGTTCGCCACGAACTCCTGTACCTGCTCGGCTCCCATCTCGCCGTCGTCGAGCCCTCCGGTGAAGGCGAGTCGAAAGGCCAGGTAGGAACCGATGCCCACCAGTGGCGCGAGGATGGCGACGAGATCGGAGAAGCGCCGGCTGCGGAGGACGTTGAGGAGCAGGAGCAGGATGCACTGCACGAGGCAGTGGATCGCAAAGAGCAGGAGCAGACCGCCCCCGAGGAACAACAGAGTGCTGGCTGGATCCCCGTCGGCGAGCACGAGACCGGGAATGATCAGGATCGGCACGAAGAAGAGCAACGTCCCCGAGAACATCTGGCCGACCACACTCGAGACGAAGACCTGGACCGGGCGCACGGGATACTGGAAGAGCTTGGAGACATCCAGCGCTTCGTTGGCGCGGAAGCCCATGAGGGGAGTCACCAGCAGGAACATCGTGGCTAAGAGGGCCGTGAGGTCGAACAGGTTGTGGGAGGCCCCCGGCTCCAGGAAGAGGTGATAGCCACTCAGCATCTGCGCCGCCACGAAGGCGAAGATCGTGACCGCCGTCGTGGACAGCAGGACCAGCGCTAGCAGGCCGCCCTTGCCGTGGAATCTCCTCAGCATGAGGAGGAGGCGGATCTTCAGGAGGAGGAAGAACTGAGCCATGGCAGATCTGGCGCCTCCTCGTCGGATCGGCCTACGAGGGAGAGGAAGACATCGTCCAGGTTGCTCTCCTCTGGCAAGCCTGTTTGGAGGGCCAGTTCGCGCACCGTTCCGGAGGCGAGGAGACGCCCCTCGTTCAGGATCGCGATGCGCGTGCAGAGCTTCTCGACGATCTCGAGGATGTGGGAGGAGAAGAAGACCGTCGTGCCGCTGCCCACGAGCTGCGACAGGATGTGGCGGATCGTCAGGCTGGCGCGGGCATCGATGCCATTGAAGGGCTCATCGAGGAAGAGCACCTGCGGCTTGTGCATGAGCGCACAGGTGAGCACGACCTTCTTGCGCATGCCCATGGAGCAGTCAAGGACCAGCTTCTTGTGATCGCTCTTGGCGATCTCGAGGACGTCCAGGAGCTCTGTGCCCCGGTCGCGCACGACAGCCTTCGGGAGGCCTCGGATCCTTCCTGAGAACTGCACCAGCTCCCAGACGGTGAGGCGTTCATAGGTGTGGATCTCCTCGGGCAGCACACCGATGCGTTGCTTGACCGCGAGAGGCTCGGCGAGCACATCGGCGCCCGCCACCTGCATGGTCCCCTCGGTCGGCAGCAGCAGGGTGGTCAGCATCCCGATCGTCGTGGACTTGCCCGAGCCGTTGGGGCCCAGGAATCCGAAGAACTCACCTCCCCGGATCTCGAGATCCAGGTCTTTGACGGCCCACTTCTCCCCGAAGGCCTTGCTGAGGCCCTGAACACGGATTTGCACCGGCGACTCGGGTGGCTCCCTGTAGGCGGCTTCGCTGGCGTAGCTGTCTCTTTCTTCCAAGGGATGGGCTCCTCGAGGGGCGGTTCTTTGACGCGGAGGGTGCTTGGCGATAAACCCGGGAGCATACGGCAGCCCATCCGATGGCAGGCCGATAAGAAGCCCCAATCTCGGCTCTGATACAAGCCTCGATTCCAGGAAGCAAGATGGCCCAGGAAGTGGACGCCCTTTACCGGGGGATCAAAGAACTCGTGACTCTTGCCGAGGGACCCGCTGAAGGCGGCGTTCGGGGTTCGGGTCTGGACCTGGCCGCCGTGGCCGAGGGGCAGGCGATCGCCGTCCTGGATGGCCGCATCCTCGAGACCGGCCCGGACGCCGAGATGGCCAAGAAGTATGAGACTTCGACCCATGTGGACCTCGAGGGTTACGTGGTCGTGCCGGGCCTGGTGGATTGCCACACGCACCCGGCTTTCGGGGAGACGCGGGAGAGTGAGTTCTTGATGCGCTGCCGCGGGGCGGACTACGTGCAGATCGCCCAGGCTGGCGGCGGCATCCTCTCCTCGGTCCGGAGCCTGCGCGAGATCCCCGAGGAGGAGCTGGTCTCCAAGATCTTCGAGCGATACCTGGGCTTCTTGTCGCTCGGGACGACGACAATCGAAGCCAAGAGCGGCTATGGCCTCAGCCTGGAGTCCGAGCTCAAGAGTCTCCGCGCCCTGAAGAAAGCCGCCGATCTCCTTCCCATCGATGTGTCGACGACTTTTCTGGGCGCGCATGAGGTCGCCCCGGAATACCGCGATGACCCGGCTGCCTATACGGACCTGCTGATCCAGGAGATGCTCCCGGCGGTACGTGAGCTGGCGGAATCCTGTGATGCCTTCGTCGAGGCGCATGTCTTCGATCTCGTGAGGGGGCGCAAGATCCTGCAGGCGGCCAAGGATCTGGGCTATCGCCTGCGCGTGCACGTCGACGAGATCGAGCCCCTCGGCGGAACGGAGATGGCTGTATCGCTAGGTGCAGCCAGCGTGGATCACCTCATCCAGATCTCGGATGCGGGCATGGACCAGCTGGCCTCCTCGGGAACGACGGCGGTCCTGCTGCCCGGGACCTCCTTCTTCCTACGCAAACCCTTCGCACCCGGACGTCGTCTCGTCGAGGCGGGGGCCCTGGTGGCGCTCTCTACCGATTTCAATCCCGGCTCCTGCTACACGCAGAGCCTGCCGATGATCGCGACGCTGGCCCGTCTCAACTACGGCTTCTCGCCGCAGGAGTGCCTCAACGCCATGACCCGCAATGCCGCGGCCAGTCTCGGGCTCTCCAAGGATCGTGGCACGCTGCATCCCGGGAAGAAGGCCGACTTCGTGGTGCTGGACCTCCCTTCCTTCGAGGCCTTCGGTTACAGCTTCGGTGGCAATCCCGTGCTCTTGACGGTCAAGGATGGTCGCCCGGTGACGGTCAACAGCAGCAACGTGCCCGAGGATCTGGCCCAGCAGTTCGGCATCGTCGGTCCGGGCTGAGCCGAGCGAGGGGGCGCGGTGCTACGAGGAGGCGTGCCCAGAGGCGGCGTGCTGCGAGGAGGGGTGAGGGAATCCAGGCGATCCGCCATGGCAGCGGGCCTTGGGGGAGGTCCATTTCTGCAGAGCGATCTGCCCCAAGTCAGGCGGGCAGCGTAGACTGGAGGCTGCCCCTTTCGAGAGTTCCTTCCCCCTGCTGCGCACATGTTCCAAGGGTCCCCGACCGAGACGTCTCGCTGCCTCGGTGGCTTGCTGTTCGTCCTTTGCCTGCTGTTCCTGCCTGACCTGGGGGCTGGAAACCAGCTTTCGGCGCAGAAGGCGCGCCGCGTGGCCTGCACCTACTGCAAGGACAAGGGGCAGCTCCCTTGCAAGAAACACAGCAAGAAGGAGCTGGAGCTCGAGAACGACGGCACAGTCGTCTTCTGCACCGAGGCAGCCTCCTGCAAGACCTGTGGCGGCACACTCTTCGTCGACTGCAAGCACTGCGAGAATGCGGCGGTCGAGGAGGAGTTGGACGGCAGGCGGACGAAGATCCAGAAGTGGTATGCCGCGCGCAAGGCCAAGGTGGATGATCTGGTCAAACATCCTGTGCTCCAGGCCTCGGGCAAGCACGTCGATCTGGTCTGGGATCTCAAACCCATGAAGGTGGGGCGACGCAAGCTGTCCCAGCACGAGATGCTCCACCTCTACCTCAAGCGTATGGAGGACCTGCGCGCGGACTTCGTCAAGCGTATGCAGATCAGGAGTGGTGAACAGCCAGCCAGGGTCGAGCTCTTCTGTTGGCGCGACTCCCGGGATCAGTTCTTGGCGGCGCACAAGTTCGCCGGCCAGGGATCCCAGGGGGCGGGCATCAAGTTCATGGGCTCCACGGCCGTCTACACGATGCTGTTCCAGAAGAAGGACTACAAGGACGACGACGACCTGCATCGCAGCATGGTCCACAACACGGTCCACCTGCTCCTGGCCAACCTGACGCCCAGTCGGTGGATCGGTCAGCTCAAGGGTGGCTGGATCGACGAGGGTCTGGCGCACTACTTCGAGTATCTTCTGGATGGGGAGTGCTCGACGCGCTGCTTCCAGGAGGTCATGACCGAGGTGAACTTCAAGCCCGGCAAGTGGCTCGTTCCGATCCGTCGCAAGGTGGTCTCGGGACGCATCCCCAGGTTTGCGGATGTGATCAAGCGCAATACCGATCAGCTCGATGGGGCCGAGCACCGCATGGTCTTCTCCTACGTCCACTTCCTCATGGAGGGTGATCTCGTCCTGAAGAACCACGGCAAGGAGTTCGTTCGCCTGGTCCGCGTCCTCAAGCAAAAGAAGCCCGCGCGCGACGCGCTGCGCAAGGTGTATTCTCTTTCACCGGTCCGCTTCGAGGAACAATGGAAAGCATGGGTGCAGAAGACCTACCCGACACGTTGATTGGTTCTACCGAGGACTCTGGCTGGAAGCGTCGATGGCCTCGGGGTTTGGGGAGCCTGCTCGCATGGTTGCCGGTGCTCTTCGCGCCGGTGCTCCTCACGCCCGGCCTTGGCGCGCAGGGTGCGCTCTCCCGTGACTTCGAACAGGCCTTCCTGGCTCGGCGGGAGACCGAGATCGACCAGGCCTTTGCCGAGGCCCGCAAGCAGCTGCAACTGGATGCACTCCTGCCCCTCCAACGCGCCATCGACCTCCGTTCGACGCCCGTGCTCAACGGCGAGCGGAGCAAGCTCCTCGCCGAGGCCCTTGCCGTACTCCAGGGGCTCGACTACGAGAAGGACGCCAAGGGCGAGCTCGTCTTCAAGGACAAGCAGAGCTACGCGGACTTCTGCTGGCGCTTCAACTTCTGGCTCCTGGCTCTGCCCGAGGTCGTGGATCCCCTAAAGAGCAGGTTGGATGAGGATCGTGTGCTCTCGATCTTCAGGGGGAGCATGCCCAAGCTCCAGGCCGTGGTGGGGCCTCTGCGACGCCTCGAGGACAACCAGATCCACATCACGGCACGCGGCGTCTTCGGCCTCCCCAAGCCCGAGGTGCTGAGCCTACGGATGGGCATCCGGCAGCTGCGTGGACAGGTCTTGGCTTCGGCAACACGCGAGGATTCCGATGACCCGGGTGGCTGGCGCGTTTTCGATCTCGAGAAGGCCTTTCCGGTCGAGGGCTATGGCGCTGGTTACTACGAGGCTTTCACGGAGATCGTGCTGGATGGGCGCAAGCGACGCGACTTCGATCCGCGATTGCGGACGTCGTTTGCGATCCGACCGGGCTTCTACCGGGACCTCTGGACTTTGTTCAGCTGGCGAAAACGTCTATCCGATCGGATGGACAAGTCCGACGCTGCACACAAGAACGTCCGCCCGATGGACTTGTCCAGGTTGGATGCGCTGACGATGGAGCTCTACCGCGCCTTCGTCCTGGGCAAGGAGTATGGCTTCCGCCCCTGGACGCTCGAATCCCTGGATGAGGGGCTGGCCTTGTTGGAGACGCTCCTGGCGGGGAAGAAGCCCGCCTTGCCTGAGATCGGGGACAGGGTCTATGGCGTGCGACTGGAGGATGGCAAGAGCCTTCCCGTGCGTATCTCCCATGGCAAGCCCGATCGGGCCGGCAAGCGGCGCGCGACGATCTGGTTTGCCCCTGTCTTCTGGGACAAGGACTGGGCCGTCGACGGTCTGGGCCTGAGCTGCGGTCAGTTCCAGAAGGAGGGCGAGCTCCACGTCTTCATCTACCATCAGCCGCAGAAGGGCTACCTCGAAGGCATCCAGGATCTCTTGCGCCAGGAGTTCGGGATCGGCCCTGAAGGGCTGCGGGTCGTGGGCGTCCAGGATGGTGTGACGCGGGCTCGCTTTTCCTTGCCGCTCTTGAAGAAGCCGCCCGTGGAGTTCGTCTGGATCGGTGCCTCCCAGATGCCTCGCGAGCCTCTGGCCGAGGGGATTCCCGTACGTCTGTTTCCTGCTCTGGGTCTCCCCGCCAGCGCAGACCTGAAGGCCTTCCGCGCCCAGGTCGAGAAGCTCGAGGGAAAGAGAGGCGGGTTGACGGTCTCGGGCCCCTCGCTCCGCTCGCTCGGCAGGGCGCTCCGCGCTTTCCTCGAAGGCCACTGATTCCAGGATCGTGCGGGATCGAAATCCCGAGCCGCTGGGATAGAGTGGAGGCATGGACCTGCATCTTGCCAAGCCCCGTGGATTCTGCGCTGGAGTCGAGCGCGCAATCGAGATCGTCGAGACGGCCCTCCAGCGATTCGGTCCGCCCATCTACGTGCGTCATGAGATTGTTCATAACGCCATCGTCGTCAAGGGTTTGCGCGAGAAGGGGGCTGTCTTCGTGGATCGCGTCGAAGACGTGCCCGAAGGCGCTTGGCTGGTCTTCTCGGCGCATGGCGTGCCGCCCGAGGTGGTGGAGAAGGCCAAGGTCAAGGGCCTCGAGGTGCTGGACGCCACCTGTCCCCTGGTGACCAAGGTGCACGTCGAGGCGCGGGCCTTCGCCGACAAGGGTTACACGATCCTCCTGGTGGGGCATCGGAGCCACGTCGAGGTCGAGGGCGTCGTGGGCGAGGCGCCGGACCACGTCGTGGTCGTCGAGAACGCTACCGACGCGGAGACGGTCGAGGTCGAGGATGTCGACAAGGTCGCGGTCCTGACTCAGACGACACTCTCGGTCGACGAGGCCGCAAGCACGCACGCGGTGCTCAAGCGGCGCTTTCCCGCGCTGGTCCTGCCCAAGAAGGACGACATCTGCTACGCCACTCAGAACCGTCAGGACGCGGTCAAGAAGATGGCCGCCGACCTGGACCTCTTGCTGGTGATCGGAGATCCGACGAGCAGCAACAGCAATCGGCTACGCGAGCTTGGTGAGAGCCGGGGCGTCGAATCCCATCTCGTGCTGGGCCCGGAGGGGATCGACCCCGCCTGGCTGGTGGGCAAGACGAGCATCGGGATCACTTCGGGGGCGTCCACTCCCGAGATCTCGGTGCAAGCGGTCATGGCCTGGCTCGATCAGAACGGTGCTCAGTCGGTCGTCCACGTCGAGGGGCCCGAAGAGGACATGGTCTTCGCACTCCCCCAAGCGCTTCGCTGAGGGGCTGCGCAACAACCACCGTCCTGAAACGGGACATCTGTCCCCTTGTCTGATGGTAGAAATACTCATCGTCGAAGACCTACCGGTCGGGAGGGGTGAGGAGTTCGATGTGCAGGTGGGGGCCGGTAGTCTTGCCGGACAGGCCGATGCGACCCAGGAGTGCGCCCTGGTCGATCCAGCGATCGATGCGGAGCGGGATGCTGCCTTGCTGGAAGTGCGCGTAGCGCCAGATCCGGCCTTGTTCATCGCGGAGGAGCACCTCGTTGGGCACGAAGCCCGGCAGGTCGGGCTCTTCCTCGGTGAAGGCGACGACGAGGGCGCGGAAGGGCACGCGGATCTCCGTGCCCAGCGCGCTCCTGCCCTCAGGAAGAACCGGGACCAGGTCGAGAGCCAGGCGCCGGCCGGGGCGGCGGTGGTTGGGGGCATGGAATCCTGCGGTGATGCGGACCTCGTGCCCGCCCAGGTCGGGGATCGGATAGTCCAGGTCGGCGAGTGCGGTGCCTTGGATCGTCCGAACCGGGACCGTGATGTGCGTGTGTCGGCCAGTTGCCACTTCTTGCAAATCCAAGTGGATCGCTTCGTCCCCGGCGGCCAGGTCGGCTTCGACGACGAGCCGTCCCCCGGGGACGAGTACAGGGCCGGCAGCTCCGAGCCGGACTTCGTGGCGAGACAAGGATTGGATCTCCACGAAGAACCAGGCGCGGCCGCTCTCCTGGTGAGTGGGCACGGGGTCCGGCAGGGTACGGGCACGAAAGTCCCCGCTGCTGCGGCAGGCGAGCGGCAGGGCGCAGAGCAGCAGGAGAAGAAGTGGCCGCGGGCCGAGGTAGGGGAGGTTGGGGAAGTTCCTTGTCATTGCTTTGAGATTCCGGAACAGAGTCTAAGATCCTGTGTCCACTAGTCATAAGTGCACGTCCCAGAACTTTGTCGTTGGCACGACGCCGTGATGCATGGTCGCATCCGGCTGAAGCCAGGCGGGGGGATTGGGGTGTGCTCCAAGCCTATCTCCTCCTCGCCTACGACGTACCAAGGGAGTTCCCCGGATGCCCAACGCAAAGGCTCTGGAGCAACACTGGGGCAAGGTCATCGACCACGACAGTTGCATTGGCTGTCACGCCTGTAGTACCGCCTGCAAGTCCGAAAACCAGGTCCCTCTCTCGGTCAACCGCACCTACGTCAAGTACGTGGACGTCGGCAAGTTCCCGGATGCGCGCCGCGCCTTCCAGGTGACGCGATGCAATCAGTGCCAGGAGCCGCCCTGCACCTATGTCTGTCCGACGACGGCCATGCACCAGCGTCCGGACGGCATCGTCGACTTCGACAAGAGCATCTGTATCGGCTGCAAGGCCTGCATGGCGGCCTGTCCCTTCGACGCCATCTTCATCAATCCTGATGATCACGCGGCGGAGAAGTGCAACTTCTGTGCGCATAGGCTGGATGTCGGCCTGGAGCCCGCCTGCGTCGTGGTCTGTCCCGAGGAGGCCATCCACGTCGGCAACCTGGACGACCCCACGAGCCTGGTGGCGCAGGAGGTCGGTCGTGAGGTCATGCACGTGCGTCGGCCGGAGAAGAAGACGCGGCCCAAGCTCTTCTACAAGGGCGCGCACCAGGCCACGCTCGACCCGCTGGCGGCAGAGAATCCCAGAGGCGGGATCTTCATGTGGAGTGAACAGCCAGGCATGGAGGGGGCCATCGCCTCGGGCCATCCCGAGCTCGGAAACTCCGCGGCCCACGCGATCCTGTCCTACGACGTACCGCACCGCATCCCCTGGGGCTGGAAGGTCAGTGCCTACACGCTCACCAAGGGCATCGCGGCAGGCGCCTACATGGTCCCCGCCTTGCTCATGCTGCTCGGCGTCCTGGACCCTGGCGCGCAGCTCTTCAGCTGGGTCGGCCCGATCATCGCCATGATCTTCCTGACCATCACGGGCGTCCTCCTGATCTGGGACCTCAAGAAGCCACAGCTCTTCTGGATGATCTTCACCAAGCACCACTGGCGGAGCTGGCTGGTCAAGGGCTCCTTCATCATCATGGGTTTTTCAGGTGTGCTGACCGTACATCTGGCGGCCATGTTTCTGGACATGCCCGAGATCGCCAAGGCGCTCGCATGGATCGGCATCCCGCTGGCGGCCGGCACGGCCGTCTACACGGCCTTCCTCTTTGCGCAGTGCACCGCGCGAGACATCTGGCAGTCGCCAGCGCTCCTGCCGCAGCTTCTGATCCAGGCCTGCCTCTCGGGCAGCGCGGCGCTTGGCCTCTGGTCGGCGTTTATCCAGGACGGTATCTACGCGGCCGACACCTGGCTCGCGATCGGCGCCTTCTCGGCCTTGCACATGATCTTCGTGATCGGCGAGGTCTTCATCGCCCATCCTACCGAGCATGCGACGCTGGCTGCGCACCAGATGACCTCGGGTCGCTACAAGCACTGGTTCCGGATCGGCTTCGCGCTGATGCTCGTGGCCTGCTTCGCGCCCTGGATCGGAGTCGTTTCCATCCCCTGCGCGCTCATCGGTCTGCAGCTCTTCGAGCACGCCTACGTCCAGTCCGCACAATCCATCTCGCTGGCCTGAAACATGACACAAGACAGAATCGAGAAGAGAGTGAGGGCTGCTCGCGAGGATTGCGAAGCGCGTGGCGAGACCTTCTATCCCGGCGCGAGCCGCATCCATCTGGCCGCCTTCCCGCCCAAGGAGCGTTGGGACGACTGGGTCGAGCTGGACAGCAAGGCCTGGCCCAAGCGCGTGGAGAAGCGCTCGATGCTCGTGCCGACCATCTGCTTCAACTGCGAGTCGGCCTGCGGGCTGCTGGCCTACGTCGACAAGGACACGATGCAGGTGCGCAAGTTCGAGGGCAATCCCGAGCACCCGGCCTCGCGCGGACGCAACTGCGCCAAGGGGCCAGCGACGATCAACCAGGTCGAGGATCCCGATCGCATCCTCTATCCGCTCGAGCGGGTCGGTCCGCGCGGGGGAGGGCAGTGGAAGCAGATCAGCTGGGACGACGCGCTGGATCGAATCGGAGCTCGGATCGCCAAGGCGCTCGACGAGGACCGGCATGACGAGGTCATGTATCACGTCGGTAGGCCCGGCGAGGACGGCTACACCGAGCGCGTCTTGGCAGCCTGGGGCATCGATGGCCACAACAGCCACACCAACATCTGCTCGTCTGGGGCGCGCGTCGGCTACTCGGCCTGGATGGGCTACGATCGGCCCAGCCCCGACCATGGCAATGCCGACGTGATCCTGCTGATCTCGGCGCACCTGGAGTCGGGGCACTACTTCAACCCGCACGCGCAGCGCATCATGGAAGCCAAGAAGCGCGGCGCCAAGCTGATCGTCTTCGACGTGCGGCTCTCCAACACGGCCACGCATGCCGACTACTACATGCCGAGCTACCCCGGCAGCGAGGCGGCCGTGATGCTCTCCATCGCGCGGCACATGCTGGAGACCGGTCAGTACGACCGGGACTTCGTGCGCCGTTGGTGGAACTGGGAGCAGTACATGGCGGAGATGGCAAAAGGGGCACAGGGGGGCAAGGAAGCGAGCTTCGAGGACTTCGAGCAGTGTCTCAAGGATCTCTACGCCTCCTACACCTTTGCCTATGCAGCACAGGAATCGGGCATCGCCGAGGACCGTATCCGCGAGGTTGCCGAGGTGGTCGCTGGCTGCGGCACGCGGCTCTCGACGCACAACTGGCGCTCGGCTTCCTCGGCCAACCTGGGCGGCTGGCAGGTGGCGCGCTGTCTCTTTTTGCTGAACGCACTCAAGGGCGCGGTTGCCACCGAGGGCGGGGTCTTTCCCAACGCCTGGAACAAGTTCGTCGCCAAGCCGATCCACACGCCGCCGCATCCCTCGCGCTGGAATGAGCTCTCCTGGCCCCAGGAGTATCCCATCGCCTACCACGAGATGAGCATCCTGCTGCCGCACCTGGTGGCCCAGGGGCGCGGCAAGCTGGACACCTACTTCACGCGTGTCTACAACCCGCTGTGGACCAACCCCGACGGCTTCTCCTGGATCGAGATGCTGAAGGACGAGGAGAAACTCGGCCTCCACGTCGCGCTCACGCCGACCTGGAACGAGAGCGCCTTCTTCGCCGACATGATCCTGCCCATGGGCATCGGCAGCGAGCGACACGACATCTGCTCCTACGAGACGCACGATGCGCAGTGGTTTGGCTTTCGCCAGCCCGTGCTGCGCGCCGCCGCCGAGCGCGCCGGCAAGACCGTCACCGACTCGCGCGAGACCAACCCGGGCGAGGTCTGGGAGGAGAACGAGTTCTGGATCGAGCTCAGCTGGCGCATCGACCCGGACGGCTCGCGCGGTATCCGCCAGTACTTCGAGTCCCGCGAAAAGCCCGGCGACAAGCTCGGCATCGATGAGTACTACGGGTGGATGTTCGAGAACTCGGTGCCCGGCCTCAAGGAGGCTGCGGCGGCCGAGGACCGCACGCCTCTGGGGTACATGCGGCAGTACGGCGCCTTCGAGGTGGCCAAGAAGATCGGGCAGGTCTTTGCCGAGGAGGTGCCTGCCTCGGAGTTGGACGACCATCAGGTGAGTGATGGGGGGCGCGTCTACACGCGCGCACCCAAGCCTGCGACCGCCAATGTCGTGCCGCACCCCACGCCCGACGCGGATGCCGAAGGGCGCCGACCGGTCGGCGTCGAGGTGGATGGCCAGATCCTGCGCGGTTGGCCGACGCCGACCGGCAAACTCGAGTTCTACTCCAAGACGCATGCGGACTGGGGTTGGCCCGAGTATGCCACCCCGACCTACATCAAGAGCCATGTGCATCCCGACAACCTGCGCGAAGGCCAGCTTCCGCTGATCCCGACCTTCCGCCTGCCGGTGCAGATCCATACGCGCAGCGCCAACGCCAAGTGGCTCGACGAGATCGCGCACACCAATCCGCTCTGGATCCACCCGAGTCATGCCGCCAAGCTCGGCATCGAGACCGGCGACCTGGCCAAGGTCGAGACCGACATCGGGTACTTCGTCGTCAAGGCCTGGGTTACCGAGGGCATCCGCCCCGGGGTCGTGGCCTGCTCACATCACATGGGCCGCTGGAAGCCCGAGCATGAGACCGGAGCGCAGCGCCAGCTCATGGCCACCGTCAAGCTCGACCAGAAGGACACGCAGTGGGGGATGAAACGCCTGCGCGGCGCCGCTCCCTACGAGAGTGACGACAAGGACACGAGCCGCATCTGGTGGAACGACGTGGGTGTTCACCAAAACTTGACCTTCCCGGTCCATCCCGATCCGATCTCGGGCATGCACTGCTGGCATCAGGCCGTGCGTGTCAGCAAGGCAGGCCCCGGAGACCGCAACGGCGACATCTCGGTGGATACCGACAAGAGTCGCGCGGTCTTCGAGGAGTGGTTGGCCAAGACGCGCCCGGCGCGAGAGCACTCGCCCGACGGCACACGCAGGCCGCACTGGATCATGCGTCCCCTGCGTCCCACGCGCGACGCCTACCAGCTGCCCGACCAGGACTGATGACCCCCTCTCCTGTGGCGAGCTCCGAGACGCTCCGCGCCCTGGCGGCCCTCATGGAGCCGCCGAGCCCCGAGCTCGAGCCGATCGCCGAGGCCCTCGATCTCGGCGCGCTCCCCGCGCCGGCCGAGCACGTGGAGTTGTTCAGTTTCGAGCTGCCTCCCTTCGCCTCCATCTGGCTTTCCGCCGAGGGCAAGCTCGGGGGTGATGCGCGCGCATGGATCGGCAGCTTTTGGCGCACGCTCGATACTGAGCCACCCAAGGAGTGCGACCACCTCGCCACCCTGCTCTCCTTCTACGCCTCCCTCACAGAACTCGAAGAGAGCGAGCCTCAGGGCAGCCCCCGACGTGAGCGCATCCGAGCCTCCCGCCAGGCCTTCTACTCCGAGCACCTCGAGAGCTGGCTCCCTCTCTACCTCGCCCGCGTGCAGGACGTCGCCCTGCATAAGCACATGGACTTCTACCTCGCCTGGAGCCGCGTCCTCACCCGCCTCCTCGCCCAGGAAGCCCAGGCCCTGGCCCTCACTCCCGCCCTCCCCCAACACTACGAGCGCCGCCCGAACCCCGCCAACGACCTCACGGTCGCCGAACTCATCGCCCTCCTGCTCTCCCCCCTCGCCTCCGGCCTGCCCCTCCTGCGCAACGACCTCCGCCGCTGCGCCGACGACCTCTCCCTCGTCGCCCGCCACGCCGAGCGCCGCTACGTCCTCGAACAACTCCTCACCCAGGACGCCCCCGCCGTCCTCGCATGGCTGACCCGCTTCGCCCGCCACTGGTCCGAGCGCCACGGCCAACTCTGGCCTACACCCCACGCAGACTTCTGGCACACCCGTGCCCAGGCCACCGCCGAGCTGCTCACCGCCATGCAATCCCCGCGCAACCCTCCCGGGTGAGGTAGCATTTCGCCCGCGCTGCTGGGGCCGAGATCCAGTGCCTCATTGCAGCC
>JAJRTL010000037.1 GCA_024278315.1 Planctomycetota bacterium
CCCGAGACGGTGATGCCCATTTTGTGCCCTTCTTGCGCATGCTTGACCAGCTTGCCGGCGGCAATGAGCGCCTTGCTCGGGATGCAGCCCACGTTGAGGCAGACACCCCCGAACTCGCGCCCCTCTACGATGGCGACCTTTTGCCCCAGCTGGGCCAAACGAATGGCGCAGGGGTATCCCGCAGGTCCAGATCCGATCACGAGGGCGTCATAGCTCATCTTTGTTTCTCCTGGTTGGCTGGCCCCTCAGTGCGCCGGTCATCCTGACTGCCAGCTCCAGTATCGGGCGTAGCATTCTAGAAACCCCCCAACCGTCCAGAAAGGGGGCAGTCCCGTTTTCTGGACGGTTCACCACCACTCCTCGAGGAGCTGCCGGGTCAGCACCTCACAGGACAGGGCGATCGCTACCTCGTCCTCAAGCCCTGCTACCGAACGGGCTGCCAGCATTGAGCCCAAGCCTTCGCGATTCGCGAACAGCTCCACAAGAAGAGAGCGGGATGCGCGAGTGACCTCTCCTGCGATGGAATCTCGAGTCAGCAACCGGAGTCGACCTCCAAGTAGATCGAGGGCTTCGAACCTGAGCACGCGAAGGACATCCAGCACGTCCTTGGGCTGGATCCTGTGAGTTTCATCTCTGCGCTCGGAGATCTTGTGGAACTTCGCGACAAGCATCGCTGCCGTACCAGCGACACGAAGATCGAACGCACGCGAGTCGCCTGCTTCGAGAGAGCTGACTTGCACCTGCGTGCAATCCACGAGAGCTGCTTCCAGCCCCCGGGCCTTGCGTGCCAGATCCGCTCCATGCGGACCAAGCCTGGCACCACGTCTGCCTGGGCCTGCCAGTGAAGATGGCACGAGAAAGTCGATCTGGATCCCCGTCGGATTCAGCGTCGCATGGAGAGTCCAGGTCCCAGGGCGGATCGCAATCTCGAAGCCTGCATCCTCCAACATGGTCACAAGTCTGGGTTCGTCCGCCAGTTGTCGCGGATCGATGGCGAGATCGCCATCCGTAGTGAAAGGCGCCACTGCAAGGTCGCCTTCCCCAACGTGGAGATAGAGAGCCTGTGCACCGACGAGAACGATAGACTCTCGATGCTCTCCCAATGCTTCGAGAGCATCGAGCAACACGCGCCTCGCTGCGACGTACTCAGGATCCGGGACAGTGGCGCCAATCATGCTCTGATGCCTTCATTCTTTCGATAAGGGCTTCTCCCTCTTGTGGGCCACGCCCGGGGCTTGTCAGGAGATCCACGGCCACCTGGGTCGCCTCCTATCTCGCTCAGCCCCCCTGAATCCAAATCTCCTCGTCAAACCACAGAACCCGCTGGCCCCTCCTTCTCCCGGCCAGGCTCGCCTTCCCACCAACGGCTGCCAATTCTCAACCTGACACTGTCAGCAGGGACAGGCCTGACCTTCCCTGGCGGCCGATCCCTCCAGACAGTTGCGAGATGGGAGAAAACGACGCACACCTGGACCAGATCGAAATGCGAAGCATGTACAGGAGCGGCAAGTGGCACCAGCTAGGGCGCAGCCACTCCAGGCCGGCGAACAGTGAGGGATCGGTCTGCGCACCCTCGTTTCCCAAGGTCGCAGAGATTCGAGCCATCCTCCCGTCATGCATGCCGAAATGTTGGCACGCTTCTACCAGAAATGATCTGGGTCTCGAGGCACGCAATCGCTCAAGGTCCAAGCGACTTGCGCCGAAGACCCCATTTGGCTGGGGAACATTACCCTTCTCGTTGGCGACTTGGGGAACTGAAGCCTGACTCTGGGTGTCGGTGTTGTTGTTGCAGAGAAGGGAAGCGTCATTGCACCAACTCGCCTGGTGCACCTCTGGAGACCGCCTGCCAATCGGATCTCCATGAACCACAGGACTGATCATGCAGCTCATACCTTCTCTCTTTGCTCTCGTCTGCCTTGCATCACCACTGATGGCCCAGACCATCGTCGGATCCAAACACGACTTCTCGGGGCGCTCTTGGAATACACAAGGGGCGATCTGCCGTGTTTGCCATATCCCCCACAACGGTCCACCAGCCAACGCAGGAGTGGGCCTTCTCTGGAATGCCACATTGTCGACAGCGACCTACACGCTCTACAAGAGCGATTCACTCCAAGGCTCTCCCGAACAGCCGCGAGCCTCCTCGAAGCTCTGCCTGGGATGTCACGATGGGACCGTGGCGATCAACATGGGCTGGGGGGGTGATGAATGGGTCACCGGATCTGCCAAGGTCGGAACGGACCTCCAAGACAGCCATCCGATCAGCATCAAGTGGCAACACCAGACCCTCACCAGTATGAGTTCATCATTCTGCTACAACTGCCATTTCAATCCCCCCCGCGCGACCCCCTTCTTCGATGGCTACGTTGAGTGCGCTTCGTGCCATGAGCCACACAACGATGCCCCTCTGAATCCAGGAGGGGCATTCATGCTGAGGCTGACCAACACAGGATCAAGGCTCTGTCTCAACTGCCACGAAAAGTAGCTGCAGCTGGATGACCATCGCAGGATTGGGCCCCATCCTGCGAGATCTCGTCCAACCATTCGAGCAGTGCAGGGCTAGCCCGGACGATTCATGAGATCGTTGTGAGCAATTGCGAGATCGGAGCAGCCGAGCTCGTTCTTGCGGTCTGACGAGCGCATTTCGAGTTCAGGACGGCTGCGCAAGATGAAGGCGACCCAAGAGGGTCGTCGAATCGAAGCAATGCCGAGCGAAACGATAGGTTCGCGGTCCTGGACCGAAAGACGCCGTCAAACGCATCGAGGTCATGAATCGTTCGGGCTAGGACCGACGTGCGCGAAGTATCTTAGTTTCTGTTGCAGAAAGGTCGAGAAGGCCGATGCGTTCAGTAATCCTGTGGAATAAGAAACGCGCACCTGAATCCTCTTTCAATCACGACAAAGAAAAGGGGGACAGATGCGCGTCAAAGTAGATCGACAAAGTTACTTCACCGGGCAAGCAGAGGCAAGCTCGAAAGTCGTCGCGAAGTACGAGGCGAAGTACTGCAGGATCAGCGAAGTC
>JAJRTL010000418.1 GCA_024278315.1 Planctomycetota bacterium
CAGGATGCGGAGCAGGGCGGCCACGTCCTCGAGTTGGGGTCCTTGGATGGTGTGAAGTTCGGCGCCGCATTCGGAGGCAAGGACACGAGCCAGGGGCGTCTTGCCTTTGCCGGGCGCTCCAGTGAGGAGACAGTGGGGGACTGGGCGGCCTCGACTCATGGCAGCCTTGACGGTCAAGGAGAGCGTCTCGACGACACGGTCATGGCCGTGCATTTCCGAGAATCTGGTGGGGCGATGGGAGCGAGAGGGGGGAGCGATCGCGCTTGTCCGCTCGTGGCTCGGAGCCGACACCTGCGGTCTTCCCGGTTGGAAGCGAAGATCTCCACTCCTCTCCAGCGAGATCAGGTGGACGTGTCTCCTCCACCAATCTGCATCGACGCGATCAGGGATCTGCTCCAGGGTCAGCAGCGGTTGGCTAGTTCGAGGTGCTGCGGATGGCCCGTCCAGGAGCTGGGTCCAGATCGAGGAGCCGATCCCTGCACCCGCCTTCTCGCGTGGGGATCCAGAGCGATCCACGAAGCGGACGCTGCCTTGCTCTTCTCACCCACAAGAAGAAGGAGACCTTCATGGACCAGCGCATGACATCGGGTGCACAGCGAGATCAAATTGTCAGGGTCGTTCCGACCGCCTTGGGAGCGGAAGCGGATATGGTGGACCATCAGATCCATGCGGGAGCCGCAGGAACGGCATCGCTGTTCGTCCCTGTCCAGCACGCGCTTGCGCAATCCTGCGGGAGTGGGCTGATCCATGGCAAGACCTGCGGCATCCACGAACTCGGCATCGCAGGCGATCGCCTGGCCCATGGCCTCGCTGAGTGGGATACGCCCGTCTTCGGTCTCGAGCTCTCGTTGGGGAGTGTGCCCTCCACCTGTGGCACCCTTCTCATGCACGATGATCCGATAGAGGGATGAGGCGACCTTCTTCCTCCCTGGCACCGTCCCATCTTCCTCGAGACCCAGGAAGAGTTCGGACAGGATCTCCAGGCAATCCTCGTCTGCCAACCTCTCTCCTCTCTCGGCAGAAAGCCTCTCCTTGACCAGTTCCCACTTCTGGAAGGCCAGCGCTTTGAGGTTGCAATTCAGCTTGAATGAAACTTCTGGCAATCCTTTCCTGTTCTGGGGGTCCCTGGGGGCCTGGCCTGGTCTGGCCAGCCTGACTTCGAGCGCGAGTTCACGACAGGTGGACTCCTTGGCCTTGCAGAGCCAGGCATCTTCGTGTTCAGCTGTGGTGACACGTGCGAGCATCAGGACTTTGGACCAGCTGAGTTCGCCGTCCAGGAAGGCCTGGTCAATCTGCGGCAACTCACAGAGCTTGCGACCGACCGCGATCAACTCAGCCGTTCTCCTACGTTCCATACCCAGGGTCTCGCGACTGTAGTGGCTCGCACTGGAATGCCCGGTGAGCTGGTAGAGTCGGCGCTCCTCCATCTCCCGGAGGTAGTAAGCGAGGATCCGGCTGCCTGTATCCTCGATCCTGGATCCTACGTGTAAGTAATGTTGAACATCTGCGGCCGGGAGCCCCTGCTTCAGCGGGATGAAAGGCAAGGCAGTGGGGTTCGACAGGTCACAGCCCTGGGCGTGCCTGTCCTTCACGTGCCTGTCCTTCACGTGACTGTCCTTCACGTGACTGTCCTGCGCGTTGGTGTCCAGGACAGGCACATCACGAACCCAGGTCGTGGGAAGGGTAGGCGCACTCTTCTCGATCGGCATCTTGTCCTCCATGGGAATACTGGAGGGCGCATCCTAACACATGCCAAACCTCTTGTAAGCCCCTGCCTCTCAGGGTGTTCGGACATGTCGTCTAGGGCTGGACCCTATGGCTCTACACCTTGGCGACGCCGATCTCGAACTCGTCCTTGCCGAGCGTGGCCTTCTCGTGGAAGAGGTCGGCGGAGAGCTGGTCGACGATCGTGAGGTCCGTGGCCAGGCAGTTCTCCGAGATGAGGGACTGGAAGGCCGTGATGGCCGGAGCCCAGCCTTCGGGGACGACGACCTCGGTCCGGATGCGGTCGGAGACGTGGAGGTCGGCGGATTTGCGGGCCTGCTGGATGAGGCGAAGGAGGTCGCGGGCCTTCCCTTCCTGGATCAACGGCTCGGTGAGTTCGGTGTCGAGGATGACGATGGCATCGTTACCGGGCAGGGCCTGGCAGGTCACACCTTCCTTGGCCTGAAGGAGGAGTTCGTATTCGCCCTCCTGGAGACTGTGACCACCGACCTCGACACCGCCGTCGGGCAGGGACTTCCAGTCGCCCTTCTTGCTGGCGATGAGGACCTTCTTCATCTCCTGTCCCAGGCGTGGACCCAGTGTGCGTGCATTGACCTTGAGGACGAAGCTCGCGTAGTCGGTGATCTCCTCACCGAGGCTGACCTCCTTGACGTTGACCTCGTCCTGGATCAGGGAGAAGTAGTCGGCCAGCTCAGCCATGCCCGCCCCCGCCAGCTTCAGCGAAGCCAGGGGCTGGCGCACGCGGAGATCCGCGCTGCGACGGAGGCCCAGGCCAGCGGAGCAGACGTCGCGCACGCGGTCCATGCGTAGCACGAGTTCTGGGTCCTGCACCAGGGATGCAGCATCCGGCCAGGCCTCGAGGTGCACGCTCTCCGCTCCCGTGAGTCCCTGGTGGATCTCCTCCAGCACGAGGGGCAGCAGCGGTGCGCCAACCCGACAGAGGGTCACGAGGACCGTGTAGAGCGTGTCGTAGGCATCCTTCTTGTCCTGGTCTTGCTCTTCGCGCCAGAAGCGCTCGCGGCTACGACGGATGTACCAGTTGTTGAGCGCATCCAGGAAACCCGAGAACTCCTGGCAGGCGCCCGGCAGATCGTAGGCGTCCAGACAAGTCGTCATGGCCTCGACCAGACTCGCGGTCTTGGCCAGGATGTAGCGGTCCAGGAGCTGCGTCGAGTCCGAGCGGAACTCTGCCTTCACGCCATCGCTGTTGGCGTAGAGCGTGAAGAAGTAGTACGCGTTCCAGATCGGGTTCTGCACCAGCCGCACGACCTCGGCGATGGCCTTGCCGTCCTTGTCGATGAGCAGGTCGTTGCCACGCAGGATCGGGCTGGCCATCAGGAACCAGCGCATGGCGTCCGCGCCGTGCTTGTCGAACATCTCCAGCGGATCGGGGTAGTTGCGGATGCGCTTGCTGAGCTTCTTGCCCTCGCTGTCGAGGATCACGCCGTGGCAGATGCAGTTCTGGAAAGGCGGCTTGTCGAACAGCGCGGTGCTCAACACCATGAGCGTGTAGAACCAGCCCCGCGTCTGCGCCACGTACTCGACGATGAAGTCTGCCGGGAAGTGGTTCTCGAACCAATCCTGGTTCTCGAAGGGGTAGTGGACCTGCGCGTAGGGCATGGAACCCGACTCGAACCAACAGTCCAGCACATCGGGCACACGCCGCATCATGGACTTGCCGGTCGGGTCGTCCGGATTGGGCCGTACGAGCTCGTCGATGGCCGGCCGGTGCAGGTCCTTGACCTCCACGCCGAAGTCCTTCTC
>JAJRTL010000419.1 GCA_024278315.1 Planctomycetota bacterium
GGCTATGCTCTCCCCGTCCCAACTGCCCTCGAGGATTCACAACCAGGAGAAACGGGGTGAGAGGAAAGCTCTCTGCTCTAACCATTGCCATCACCCTGCCCCTTGCGGGGCTGGCTGCCCAGCACCAGGTCTCGCTGAAGGATCTCTCTCTGGTCAGGAACCGCACCTGGGCGGTCGACGAGTTCCTGGAGATCCGTGCGGGTGGCGTCTACGCCTTCCCCGACTCGGAGAACGATGCGACCTTTGCCGAGACCTCCACGACCATGGATGGCCATGTCTATTTTCGTGGCAAGAACTTCCTCTCGGGCAAAGGGCGCACGGACCTCTACATCGGCCGCGATGGTTGGTATGCGGGTGTCGTGGAGGGCGACTCCAAGCAAGCCAAGAACTTCTGGCGTTTCGAGGCCTTCGGGCAGAACTGGATGGGCTTCCAGCGCGAAGGGTTCTTCGATGGCGATGACTTCATTCCCACGGCGATGTTCGACAAGAGCAAGTGGGATGTCCGCATCATGGCGGCTACCTCTCCGACGGCAGGAATGAAGGCCGAGGCGGGCGCCTTCTATGGGCAGCGCAAGTTCAACACCAACGAACAGACTTCGCCAGCCTATGTCATTCCCAAGAACTACAAGGTCTATGGCTTCGATCTGATCGTCGAGGAGAACAAGATCCAGGTGGATCAGAAGACTCGCCTGCCCTTCCGGGGTGGGTTGTTCAGTGCATGGTTGCGCACCGAATGGAACGATAGCTCGGAGATTTTTGGCGCACCGGGCAACGAGTCGACCTTGCCCAAACAGGTCGTTCGCGGTGGCCTGCACGTCGAGCTCTACTCGCCTGCCAGCCAGTCGGCTACGTGGATCATTACTGGTGATGCGGCCATGGCGCCCAAGACGGATAGGATCTGGATCTACGACCCTTGGAAACCCGAGGGGAGATGGTACATCGACGGCAAGGCCGAGCTGCGATGGCTCATGGGGGATCACTTCTCTCTGCGCCCCGGAGCTCGCATCCTCTATCAGCGCATTTCCGACGAGTTCCAGAACTCGGATGAGGACAAGGTCTTCTGGGGCGCGTCCCTGCGCTTTCGCTGGGATCCCTCCGAGAACACGGCCTTCGTCCTCGACTACTCCTATCTGAGCAGCAATGAGCGGCCACCGGTCAAGCTCAACGTGGACACGCTGACCAACCACTGGGTCTACATGGGCTTCGAGCTCCGCTTCTGATCCCGGGTCACTTGTTGCGACGGGGATAGGAGAGTCGGAACTCGCCCCGGAACTCGCCATCGATGTATTTCGATATGCGCCGCGGCAACTGGAACCGGCCATCCTTGTCGTAGGCTTCGTAGAGCAGGGTCACGGTTCGGGAGCGTCTTCCCTTGCGCCACTCGGGGTAGATGAGTCGTCGCGGCAAGCCGTTCTTCTCATCCACGAGCAATCGGAGTTTCTGTCCGAAGAGTTGGAAGTCCAGGGCCAGGAAGCTGCGCCCGGCACTCTCCATCTGCCCGCCGAGCTTGGGGACGATCTTCTGTCGGAGCATGGTCGCGAGGAGGGCATGGGGTTGGGATACGGATTCGACGCGGAACCACTCGCTCTCTCCGCGATCCAAGACCCTTCGCTTGCCTCCGACCACCTCGATGATCTCGACCTCACCGCTCGCTTCGTCCTTCTCCGTGAAGGTCCGGATCTCGGTGCTGAGGATGACGCGTCGGCGCTCCACGAATCCTTTCGCCATGTCGTAGGACCATGTGTCCGAGAATGGAATCGAGGAGACGAACTGCACGTTGGCGACGTAGCCCGCTTTGCCGAAGGCCTTGAGGCTGTCGGCACCAGCGATGGAATCCTGGGCCAGGACATAGGCCGACGCTGCTCGCTTGGCGCTCTCCTCAGGATCGAGAGCGAGGCGTTTCACCTTCTCGTGCACGGTGACCGGACGAGCACCCTCCTTGGGTAGTGGGATGAGCCGCGCGCCTCCGGGGCGGGCGTCCTTCGGTCCGCGGATGAGGATCTGGGGGGCTGACCAGGCGCTTCCGGCGCTTGGGTAGGCTCGTGGTTTCAGCTTGCCGAAGGACTGCAGCACTCGCTGATCCAGATCCGCATCGCTTTCGGTGGGGTAGGCCAGATCGAGGGCATCGATCCGTCCCTCGGGCGTTGCCATGCGTAGGTCCCATGCGAGACGAGCGCGGCCCACCGCTGTCCGGAACGCCTTCCCGGAGGGCTCTTCGGAGCCGAGCACCGCGAAGGCCTCACCGAGGGTCTGCAGGAGCTTGGGGACGAGGCTTGTCTCGACGTGGTAGCTCAGGGTGCGCAGGCGGAGCCGATCGAAGACCAGGCTCTCTACGCGAACAGGGACATCAGTCAGACCTTCGGCCGCGAGCCGCTCGCCGATCCAGCCTCCGTATCCGTCCAGGGTCGCGACCTGCCAGGTGACGGCGCCTGCGCCATGGCCGACGAATGCCGGGTCAGGATCCGGGAGGATGAGGATGATCTCGGAGCCGGGCCCCTCCCATGGGGTGTAGTTGACAGGCGACAGCTTGCCCTGTGGGACCGGGTCGGGGAGGGAAGGCCCCTTCCTCCATGGGCTCATCATCTTCTGGATGATTGCGGCGTCTTCTTTGTCGAAGTCATGGGCTTCGACGCTGAGGAGCGCGGACTGGGGGCGATAGTAGCTCGTATAGAAGAGCTGAACGATGCCGGCCTGGAGCAAGGCCAACTGGTCCTCTTCTTCCTTGGGGGTCGGAGGAAAGAGGCCTTGGCAGCGCTGGATCTGCCAAAGTCGAAGGCGTTGCTCGCGTGTTTGGCTGAGGCGATGCAAGAGGCGTTGCTTCTCCTGAGCGACCACGGCGGGCTCCGGCGGTTCGCCTGTCATGAGCTCGAAGAGGATGCGTACCATGTCGAGGAGATGGCGACGCGGCCCCGAGATCTCGAAGCCTGCACGGCGCCCTGCCATGTGGATCCTGAGCTTCGCCGAGAGTCTGGCCAGCCGATCTGCCAGGGGCTCGCCCTGTTCAGCTTCGTTGCCGAGTTCGATCAGGCAATTGGCGCAGAGCCTCGCGAGCCCGGATTTGCCCTTGGGGTCCAGCGGAGTTCCTGCCTCGACGGTCAGGCGGATGCTGGCGATCTCCTTGGGGCCTCCGGCCACCGGGAGGATCGTGAGCCCGTTGCGCATACGCTGCGGCGCTTGGACGGGGACCGATGGGGGGAGTGCCTCGGGGAGATCCTCGATCTTGGTGGCCGAATCTTTGCCCCTCCGCGTGGGGTCGCCTTGGATCGCGGGAGCCTTGCCCTTGGTGGCTGGTTTCGCCGACTTCGCGGCTGAATGGTCAGTGCTCTTTCCCGAGCTCCCCTCATCCATGCTTCCGCAGGCGACCAGCCCGACCGCGAGAGCCGAGAGGGAGAGCCCGGCCAGGGCCTTCTGGATGTTTGCGTGGATCATCGGTCCCCCTCCTTCTTCATGTCCCCTGCTGGCTGCGGCTTTTCTTCATCGAAGGTGCGCAGCACGGTCCGGACGAGCGTGAGACGCGAGCGCTGGAGCAGTCGGTTCAGGATGACTTCACAGTCCTTCTTGTCGGGCGGCACGAGGTCCACCCTGCCGATCGTTCCGAGGTCTCTTGCGAGGCGGGCGGCCAGCTTGGACTCGTCGCCGATCAGGGCCAGGCGGTCGCCCATGAGGCTGCCGCGTGCCAGTGCGAACTCGCGCTCGTCGAATCCATGCTCGCGCAGGTCGTCGACGACCCCTCTGCCCTCGACCAGGAGCTTCTCGTAGAGCGCGCGGTCCCATTCGGCACAGACGATGCGGAGCACGAAGAGGCTCGGCTCTTCCAGACCAGGGTAGGAGGAGAACATCTCCACCGAGCGAGCGAGGTGCGTTTCGCCCAGGAGTCGCCGACCGAGGAGCGAGCTGGGTCCTTGGCCGAGGAGCTTGGCCAAGAGCTCCAGGCCTGAGCGGCTCGTGCCCGGCGGGATCCTCCATGCGAAGACGATGGTGGGATCGCCCGGGATCTCCAGACCGCTTTCGCGGAAGCCACGCTGGTCGGGCTCCGGAGAGAGGAGGGGGGGGCGAGCTGTCGGATCACCGGGTGTCGTGAAGAGCCCTCGCAGGTTCTCGGCGATGCGGTCGACATCGAAATCACCGACAATGACCGTGACCGTGCGCTCGGGTCGTTGGTAGAGGCGATAGAAGCGGAGCGCCTCCGCGCGCGACACGAAACGCGTCAGGCCGTGCGAGCCGCGTATGGGGTGTGTGGAGATGGCCTGTAGGCGGGCTTCGATCAGGTAGGGGCCGGGCTGGTTGCTGGCCATTGCGCGGCGCACGCGCTCGAGCTCGTCCTGGAAGCCACGCAGGACGGCGGATCGGCGGCGCTCCTCCATGAGGGCCGCGAAGTCCAGGATGCGCCGAGAAGGCATGCTGGCCAGGAGCAGGCTGCCGTCGGCGCCGCTCCGGATGATGGGGCCTTGGACAGGCAGGGCCGCGAGGGCGCGTCGGACGCTAGCGGGATTGGACCATTTGCGCGCCTGCGCCCGAGCCTCCAGCCAGGCGTCGCGGAGTGATTGGATGTCCTTGGCAGGGCTTCTGCGGTCGATGGCTCTCGCCAGGTCGAATCCGCGCTGGTCGACCCGCTCGAGGGCGCGCTGCTCCTCGGCCCAGTTGCGGCTTCCC
>JAJRTL010000420.1 GCA_024278315.1 Planctomycetota bacterium
GAAGGAGGAGACGGGCGAAGACACCAACGCAGGACATGCGCAAGGTCGCCGCCGACTGCAAGAAACACGGAATCGGTCTCATCGCCATGAAGGCTGCCAAGTCCAGCTTCTTCCCCGGCAAGACCTGGGATGCTGGCATCGAAGCCTATAGCCAAAAGGGCGAACGCAAGACCTATAGCGATCACCAGCTGCTCTACCGCAAGGTCCTCGGCGACGACATCGCAGCCGTCAACATCGGTATGTCCAAGATGTCCTTCCTGGACGAGGCATTGGCTCTCGAAGAGGCCTTCGAGAAGGCCAAGAAAAAGGGGAAGGACTCCAACAAGAAGGTCCGCAAGGGCTGATCCTGTTCCTCACCTCAGGGCTATCCCCAGGGATGCCCATGGCACAGTTGTTTCTCCATGCCCTGGAACCAGGCCATGGAGAAGCGTGCGTTGAGATCACTCGCCACGCGTAGACGCGACACTCCCCGAGCATCCTTCCACAGGAAGGCGTCCAAGCCGAGAGGACCGAAGTAGCCCGCGCCGGCAGCCCGCTGCCCCAGTGCTTGCAGCGCAGCTTCCATCGCAGAAGCGATCCACTCACAGGACCTCTCCTCACCGCAGGAGCGCGCTTCGACGAAGGAGCCCCTCGCATCCAAGACCTGGAGCTGCAAAGTCCCCATGAGGACCTGCCCTTCCAGCCCCATCCAGGCATGCAGACCGAACTCTGCCTGTACGGCCACCTTGGGTTCGACCTGGAGTCCACGGCCATAGGCATCCATGGAAGCCTCGGCCCAGACTCGGTCGGCTCCCTGCAGGGCACCCGCCCGCACCAACCGCTGAGAGCGCCCTGCGAAACCGAAGGGCCTCTTCAGCAACCACTCCTGTCCGGTCTCGGAGTGGGCCAGATGCGCTTCCAGGTCTCCGAGATCCGTGACGAAGGTCTCCCCCGGCAAGGTCTCGCGATCGCTGTCCAGGGTGGTCTGGAACGTGGAGAGAAAGACTCGGTGATTGACCTGACGAATCGCCTCGAAACCAGGTGAGACCATAGGCGTGATCCCCTGACGATGCATCCAATCGAGGGCCGAGGGCGTCGGTGCCCATGCCAGTCCCTGGGCGCCAGCTAGATCCGCGCCGCGTCGGCGTGCGCCCGAGCGGTTCACGACCTCGATCTGCGCATCCAGGGCCCGCTCCATGAGTGGCAGCAAGTGGATCTCCAGCCGCTCACAGTGCGCCAGCATCCGCGTCGAGGGCCGATAGCCGACGGGGTCGGCCATCTCCATCTCCGCATCGAAGTTCAGGACCCAGGCGAGCCGTGGCGCCATGCGGCCAACTCCTCGAGGAAACCCTCATCGAAGCCACTGTGGAGCCGCGCTTCGCGGTGCAGCGCCTTGCCCTGGAGCATGCTGGGGCTCAGCGGTGCGACGAGTTCGGCGCGCCACCGTTCGAAGTCGAGTCCGCCCGTCCAAGTCCGGAACCAGTGGATGGCGAAGCGCACATGCGGGATCTCCTCCCGACACACGACTTGCTGGATCCTCACGGCTTCGTCGTCCCCCATCTCCTCGAACCACGCCTCGTAGCGCAGCGTGTGATCCAGGTTGCCACCCTCGAGCCCCATGCCCATGAGGGCCACGAACTGCAGCGGAGTCCGACAACTCCCGACCCGCTGCCAGAACCAATCACGCACGGCAAAGTCACCATAGTGAAAGCCATGACCCTCCAGATAGGAGGCATAGAGCTGCATGTGTCGGATTTCATCCAGGCAGATTCCGAGCAGACCTTTGCGGAAGGCTGCGGGCGTCTCGGGGAAGGCCAGGATGGCCCAACACATCAGCTCGGCCGCCTGGAGTTCGTGATGGAGGAAGGTATGGAAGAGCTCCGCGCGCCGGGCCAGGTTCTCCAACTCTCGGCGGCCCAGCGTGCGCCTGGTCTTGCCCTTGATCTCGAGCGAAGGCGACCTGCCGGGACTCGCGATCCGATTCGGTCGGTCCGCGTGCGCCCAGGTGGCGGGAGGAGGCGCAGGATCGAGTTTTCCCCCGAGCGTATGGCATCGCACATATTGCTCCGCCCAGTCTTCGACGCAGGCAGGGGCTCCTTCGGGAAGACGATCCGCGTTCCCGGAGGAGTCTTCTGCGCCGACCGTGTCTCGCTGGGGTGTTTCCACGTGGTGGAGTATAGGCAAGACCTTGGGAGGGACTATCGGCTCTTGCTCTTGTTCTTCTTCTCCAGCTTCCCGCCGCCAACAGAGGGGCTCTTCGCGCGCGCCTTCTGACCTCTCGCTTTCGGCGCAGGCAGGATGCGCGGCACAGCTTCATCGGCTTTCGCCAGAATCTGGGCCAGGACTTCCTTCTTGGACGGATCCTTGCCGGCTTTCAGATACAGCCTCTCGATGTCCTGGAACGTGATCAACCACTTGAAGGAGTCCTGCTGGACCTTCTGGAAGAGAGCAAGATTTGGCGGCTTGAACCTCCGACGACTGTTGGCCACCGCATCCTTCCAGTGCTTCTCGATACCCTTGCATACCCGACGAAGAAGTGCCTCCGCTGGATGGCTCTTGGTGATGGCCACCTGGTAGTTCCACCAGGCGAGGTTCAGATCCTGGTTGGCGAGGAAGAGATCGCCCAGACTGCGGTAGAGCTCTGCCCCCTCCAGCCCACCGAATCGGAGCATCCCTGCAGTTGCAGTGAACATCTCTTTCCACGGCACCTCCTTCGTTTCCTCATTCGCGCGGAACCCTGCGGTGAACCCCCTCATACCGATGATCGAACGGAAGCTCCGCCCCTTGGGCTGCCGGTTGTTGTACGTGAAGTAGTTGTGCTCGGTCCACAGTCGACGGTCCTTCTTGCACGCAGCGACATAGCGGATCAGATCGATCTGGAAGCGCTCGCGACCGAAGTGAGCCTTGGGGTTGATCTCGATCGCCTTCTCGAGTTCGACGATGGTCTTCTCGAGTTCGACGATCGCCTTCTCGAACTCGCGCTTGTGTGCATAGAAGGTGCCGAGGTTGGCATGGTAGGTATAGAAAGGAAACACGGGCGTCTCCTGCCACATCCCATGCCCGCGCGCCTGATCGAGGACCTGCCCCTTCTTCCGCATGACCGCGATCGCGGCATCCCGGTCGCGAAGCAGTTCGTGCGCGACCGCCAGATCGTCTTAGCCCGGACGATTCATGAGATCGTTGTGAGCAAATGCGAGATCGGCGCAGCCGAGCTCGTTTTTGCGGTCTGACGAGCGCATTTCGAGTTCAGGGGGGGCTGCGCGAAATGAAGGCGACCCAAGAGGGTCGTCGAATCGAAGCCATGCCGAGCGAACCGATAGGTTCGCGGTCCTGGACCGAAAGACGCCGTCAGACGCATC
>JAJRTL010000421.1 GCA_024278315.1 Planctomycetota bacterium
GATGTCCTTGAGCAGTCGAGTGCCTGCAGTCGTGCCATCCGTGATCCAAATCTCATTGCCAGCCGAGGCACTGTAGGCCTGAAAAACCACGAGATCCTTCTTGCCGTCGTGGAAGCCGGTCATGTAGGAGGGGTAGGAAGAACTGGCTCCCGAACCGATGTCCTTGAGCAGGGCAGTGCCCTTGGTCGTGCCATCGCTGATGAAGAGCTCCTGGCCAGTGGCGGCCGTGGTCGCGCGAAAGACGATCTTGCCTGTCGTCCCGAGTGCACAGAGGTGGACGGGATTGCTGGATTGCGTCTTCGAAGCGAGGTCTGCTACGAGCCTGGTGCCCTTGGTCGTGCCATCCGTGACCCAGAGCTCAGTGCCCGTGGCTGCCTGATACGCGCTGAAGTAGACCAACCCTCCGGCTTGCACGAACTCGGTGGGGTTCGAGTGCTTGTAGCCTGGCTCGATGTCGAGCAGCAGGTCCACGGAGCTCCCCTTCGCTGACACCGTGAAGACCTCACGTCCGGTCATCGGCGAATAGCCTTGGAAGATGGCTCGAGATCCAAGCCTCACGAACTCCCTCGCGCGCTTGTAGTGGTTCCGGTCAGCCCTCTTGGGCTCGGAACTCAAGCTGATGGGCACCGACTGCTTGTTGATGTCGAGGATGTGCACCTGTGTCTGTGCGGTACCGGAGCCTGCGATCAGGATCGAGAGACAGAATGTGACTCTGGGGAGCATCATGGATGGGTCCTCTCGGAGGCGAGGGCATGGACGTTGACGAAACCGGCGGTCCCGGCTCAGTGGGCTGGGGATGATACAGGCGCCGAGCGGCCATGAAAATACGACCTGTGTCCCATGTTGCGTCAGCTCTACCAGCTCCTTGCCCCTCGGTGGGGGGCTGTGCGAGGAGTTACGGCCTCGCTATCTGGGCCCCTTCCTGCAGGCACCTCTTTTGCAGGGTCAGACGATCGGCCCCCCATCCCCCCCCGACTCCTTCTGCTCGACTGCATCCGAGCCAGGTGAGTGTCATGATGAGCATGCTGTCCTCGTATCCGTCTCGTCCCAGCTCGTCCTGCCTCAGGAGTCTCGTCCTCGGGCTTGTGACGCTTGCGTCGTTCGCAGCGCTTCCAGCGCAGAATGCAGGCGGACTGTTGGTGGATATCAACCGGCGTGTCAGCGGAAGTCTCGGCTCTTCACCGAGCGGCTTCCTGCAGGCAGGTGGCCTCGTCTACTTCTCCGGCATGAGCAACGATGTAGGAAGGGAGCTCTGGGTCAGTGGGGCCAGCATCCTCGGCGCAAGACTCGTGACAGACCTGCGCGCAGGCAAGGAGGGATCCCAACCCAAGCCTCTTGCCGCCATCGGCAGCCGACTCTTGTTCTGGGCCAATGACGGACTTCGTGGAGAGGCCCTGTGGATCACCGACGGGACGAAGGCAGGAACGACTCTCGTCAAGGACTTCCCCAAGATGCCGGCCCGGCGCGGAGGGATCGGGCAACATCTGGTGCATCTGGACAAGCTCTACTTCGATGTAGACGACGGCATCAGTGGGCGTGAACTCTGGATCAGCGATGGCACTACGAAAGGGACACGGCTGCTCGCAGATCTCAACCGGGGGAGTTCGGGGACCCTCTTCTCAGCCTACGTCCTCTTCCAGAAGAAGGTCTGGTTCTTCGCGAGGACCCAGTCCTGGCATCTCTACGAGAGCTGTGGGACGTCGACTGGAACCAAGCAAATCGATCTATTTCCAACGAAGCATCTTGGAGCGTCCGTGCATGCGGTCGGCAAGTTCCTCTGCGCAAAGATCCAGCAGAAGGGTGCGACCCTGCTCTATGCCAGCGACGGACGCAAGTTGGCTGCTCGACTCGGTGACATCGAGGCCGGATCCAATCCGACCTCCATCCAAGGCAAGATCCTCTTCGCCGCGACCACGACCGGGCAGGGTAGCGAGCCCTGGATCTCGGATGGCACGAGCAAGGGTACAGGACTTCTGAAGGACATATGGTCTGGAAAGAGGGGCTCCGCACCTTCGGGTTTCCATGTCCTGGGAACGAAGGTCCTGTTTGCTGCACAGACTCTCGCCAGCGGCCGTGAACTCTTCATCACCGATGGAACTGCTGCTGGCACCAATCTCCTCGTCGACCTGCAACCAGGTCCTTTCGACGGGATGGAGGCAGGGTCCACGTCCATGGCCGTCATGGGTGGCAAGCTCTACTTCCGCGCCGATCGGAAGGTCTGGGAAGGCAAAGAGCTTTTCGTTTCCGATGGAACCGCGAAGGGCACGTCTCTCGTCGTGGATTTGATTCCCGGGTCCGTTGGCTCCCGTCCCGACGGTCTGCGTGTATGGGGGAAGACGCTCTACTTCGCCGCCACCGACGGCAAGTCCGGTCGTGAACCCTGGATTTCGGATGGCACCCGGCAAGGCACGCGGCTCTTGGCCGATGTAGAGCCTCCACGGGGCAACGACGCATCGCATCCTGGCCTGCTCGGGAGGGTCCGGGGCAAGGCTCTCTATCGGGCCACCGATGGGGTCAACGGTGACGAACTCTGGATCAGTGATGGAACTGCCGCAGGCACGCGTTTGGTCAAGGACATCCGGCCAGGACCAGCTGGCTCCAATCTACGTCGTATCGGTGAACACAATGGGCTTCTCTTCTTCACCGCAGACAATGGCTTCCATGGGAACCTGCTCTGGAAGACGGATGGAGCGCTTCGTGGCACATCGCTGATCGAGGGCGGCAAGGGCAAGATCACCACGTTGCATTACCTCGTAGGTAGATCGGAACGGTACATCTTCTACGCCAAGGTCAATTGGCTCACGATGTCGAGCGAGCTGTGGAGAGCCGACGGTAGCCTGACTGGCACCGTGCTGCTCCTGAGCCGCAAAGGCACGGCCATGACAGGTGCCAAGGGTGTTCGTCTCGGATCGAAGTTCTACATTGCGATGAGCAGTGGGATCGTCATGACAGACGGCACACCGCAAGGAACGAAGACCGTCCTCAAGACGGTCCTCACGTCATCTGCGTTGGTCGCCTTCAAGGGCAACCTGTTCTTCCATGCCAGATCGGCGACAGCCGGCAATGAACTTTTCATCAGCGATGGGACCCAGAAGGGGACGCGGCTCTTTACCGACCTTGAGACCGGGCCGGCGTCCAGTCGCGTCTCGGAGTTCTGGGTGGCCGGAGACAGGCTCTACTTCTATGCATGGACGAGCGCCTTGGGGTCGGAACTCTGGACGAGTGATGGAACGACCAAGGGTACCCACATTGTCAAGGATATCATGTCGGGCAAGAGTGGCAGCACGCAGGGCATCGTTGGGACGCTGGGTGACAAACTCATCTTCTTCGCCATTTCCGACCCCCGGATGCTGGGGAAGTTCTACCAGCTCTACGCGACCCAGGGCACGAGCGCGACAACGGTCCAGCTCGGACAATATACCCGGTCCAACTTCCACAGCAGATGGGAGACAAGCCCAGGTACGCAGCGCATCTTCTTCCATGCCATCCGGTATCCCAGCTACAACTCCCTGCAGCATGTGCTCTCTGAAACGGATGGAACCGTCAAGGGCACTCGCGTCCTGAGAGTGTTCGCATCCTCCAGGGAACGTGTCGAACCTGTGCTCGTCCGTGGGAAGCTCCTCTTCGGAGACGGTGACGTGAGGACCGGGCATGAACTCTACGTTCTCGACCCCGGTGCTACGGGACAGGCCTTTGGCCAGGGATGTGCATCAGGCCTCCAGCCTCCGACGCTGACCGGCACAGACCCCTGGTTGGGGAAGACCCTGCGGATCTCGGGGAATCATGTCTCGCAGAACTCTGCGGCCGTGATCTTCCTCTCCGCTCCCGGCGCGGCGCCGCTCGCCTTGCCGCATGGGTGTAGCTACTTCCTCGATCTCCGCTCCCAGACGCTCCTTGCGTTGGTGCCAACGACCAGGCCGACCTGGAGTCTTGGCGTTCCACTGCCAAGGGATCGCTCCCTGAAGGGAGTTCTCGTAGACCTGCAGTTGCTCGCTCTCACGACGAGCGCCAGGCTGGAAGCCAGCAACGCACTCGAGCTTTCCCTCGACTTCTAAGGCAGGAGCTCGGGGGGGGCATGGGTCGCTGACAGGGCGGGTGGGTTCGCCTGGAGTGGGCGCTGGTAGGAGTGGGCGCTGGTAGGAGTGGACGCTCTCTGGAGTAGGCGATGGTTGGACCAGAGTTGAGGCCCAGGGCGAGGGTGATTGACAGAGGTCGGGGTTGATCCACGGGCCGGACCGTTTGGAGAGAGGGCGGCTCTGCCGGCGCCAACCCGGAGCTGAGGAGTGCAATCCCTATTGATGATAGGGATATATAAAGTATCTAATCGGGTCTTGTAAGGTATCCATCGGAGGCTAGGGTATATGGCCTAGTCTGAAACTGCGTGCCCTGGAGGAAGGATGTCTGATACGAGCGACGTTCCCGGTTCTGATGTGCGACGAGCGATTGCGACTGTGGAGATGCGGCCTGGTCTGGGGCTCGCACAGGGAGAGGTGCAACTCGGATATGGTGTGGATCTGGGGGATGCCGGGCCGCGGATCATGGCCTTCTACCTGCATGACTTCGAGGTGACGCGGGCCTATCAGTCGGGGGGCTATGCGTCGATCGCGCAGTATGGGGAGCAGCGCTGGGATCTGGATCGGCGGCGGACCCGGGAGTTGGTGCGGATCGGAGGGCGCCTGCGGGAGCTGCCGAGGATCGATGAAGCGCTTTGCACACGGCAGATCGGCTGGAGCAAGGTTGTGGAGCTCTGCAAGGTCGCGGTGCCCGAGCATGAGGGGGCTTGGCTCGAGCTGGCGCTGGGCATGGGTTGCAAGGAGCTCAGGACCGAGGTGCAGCTGGCGAGCGCTGCGGGAAAGCCGAGGGATCGTGGGGATCGCAAGGGGTTGCCGGAGGTCCGTTTCGATATCTCGTGCCGCGTATCGGCGACAGTTAGAGAAAAGTTGGATCTCGCCCGCGAGAAGCTCTGTTCCGAGCGAGGCGAACTGTTCGGCGATGGTGAACTTTTGGAGGTGATGGCGGATCTCCTGCTGCGCAGCGAGGAGGATGGCTCGGTGCCTGGGCGGGTGCGTGTGCGGTCGTCGGACTATGTGATCGTGCTGAGGCCGGAGCGGGGTGGGAGCGGGGCTGATGGTGGTGGCGATGCTGCTGCTGCTGCTGATGATGCTGCTGCTGCTGCTGCTGCTGATGATGATGATGATGATGATGATGACGACGACGACGACGTTGTCGTTGGTGTCGACGGTATCGTTGGTGGTGATTGTGTTGGAGGCGGTGAGGCTGGTGGTGACGGAACTGCGCGAGACGGATTCGAGGGACCTGAGCTTCTAGGGGATGAGCTTGCTGGTGTCGGACTTGTTCTGGATGGTGTGCAGGGTGAGGTGCCGTTGGACCACGTCGAGCAGGAGTGCGCGATCTGTGATGGGCGTGTCGTGGCCATGCATGACCACGAAGGTGCGCCCGATCGTGAGGCCTTGGATCGGGCGGCGCGCAGAGGCGATATGCAGGAGGTGCGAGGCTGGTTGGGGGTGGAGCAGGCGACGCTCCTGGATCGGTCCACGCCTGCCTGGTTGCGGGCGCGTGTCTTGGCTCGAGATGGGGATCGCTGTCGCTGTTGCAAAAGCAAGCGGCAGGTGCAGGTGCATCACATCTGGCATCGCGGTGACGAGGGTCCTACGCAGGCGTTCAATCTGATTTCGTTGTGCAAGAGTTGCCACTCGCTCACGCACGCGGGGCTGCTCCAGATCCAGGGCAAGCATGAGCGGGATGTCGTGTTCGCGGATGCAGCGGGTCGGCCGTTGCAGGACTCTCGTCGTCGCCTAGATCGTACGCAGCTGGTGGGGCTCAAGCGGGAGTACGCGCGGCGATTGATGGGCGAGCCAGGATTCGCGCACGGAGCCGGTGGCAGTCCTGCGCGTTCGAGTCGCGAGGGATCGCTTCTCACTGGTTCGGTTCTCGCCCGTGGAGGTCTCGGTTCTGCGAGCCAGGAGAGCGATCGCCTGGTGAGACTGGACGATATTCCCGACGTCATCGACAGCGAATGGTGGGCCCGGCATGAGAGGCTCATCCGAATGAAGGCGGGCAGGGGTTTGGAGTTCTGTGAGGGGCATCCCACATTGCCCGAAGTCGTTCGATGTCACGATTTGGATGTCTCAGCGCCCGGAGAAATGCTGACCGGATTGCAGGCTGGATCGGATGGGGGACTGCCAGCGAGTTCGAAGGGGGTGCTGCGCGACGGGTCGAGCGAGGCGTTGAAAGAGGGGTCGAGCGAGGGGTCGAACAAAAAGATGCCCGACGTATTTGTTGGCTGTGAGGAGCTTGTGGCGCGATTGCGGGATGAGGCTGCGGGATGCGCGGAGCTGGGTGTGCCCTTCCCACACATGCTCTTGTCCGGGCCTCCTGGTACAGGCAAGACGCGGTTGGTTGTCGCGGCAGCCGAGGCCTATGGCCGGAGGCTTCATCGGGCGATGGGTACGATGATCCAGGATGTGCCGGCTCTGTTGCGTCTGGTGACTGGGCTCGGACAGAGGGACTGCCTGTTCATCGACGAGATCCATGCTGTGCCACGTGCGGTGCTGGAGACTCTCTATGAGGTGATGCAGGGTGGGACTCTGAGTCTGACCTTCCATTCGGGCAATCGGAGCCGTTGTGTGTCGTTGGCCTTGCCACCCTTGACCGTGTTGGCGGCGACGACCGATCCGCAGGTCTTGCCGGAGCCGCTTCAAGGCCGTTTCGGGATCGTAGAGCAGCTTCTCTACTACGAGACCGAGGATCTGGCTCGCATCCTGCTGGATCGTGCGGCCGAGGCAGGCGTCGAGTTGGTCCCGAAGGCCGCGCATAGGATGGCGCTTTGTTCGCGGGGAACACCGCGAGAGGCGCTGCGCTTGATGGACTCAGTCTTCCATCAGTTGGCGGCCCGGAGGGACGAGCATGCTCGGCGTGGATGGTTGACAGCAATTTCGAGGGGGTCTTCGAAGGGGAATTCGAAGGGGCGTTCAAGAGGGAGTATGAAAGGGAATTCGAAGGGAACTTTGAAGGGGAGTTCGACGCGGGATGTGCGATCGATGAGCGAGGTGCTGAACAGGGTCACGCTTCGTCGGGTGGTGCAAGTGTTGGCGAGGATGGGATACGACGAGGAGGGCCTGTCGTCGTTGGACCAGCGATACCTGCGCGTCCTCAGGGAACAGTCGAGTCCGGTGTCTCTGCATAGGCTGACCCGCAAGCTGGGTTGTCAGGAGGAGACCTTGCGGGATTATGTGGAGCCATTCCTCTCGGGCATGGGGCTCGTGGAGTTCACGTCGAGAGGGCGAGTCGCCCAGCGTCGAGCACATGCGCAAGGGCCAAGACTGTGTCGGACTCCGGGTCTGTCCGTGAGTGAGGCTAGGGTCAGCGATGAAAGGGATCTCAATGCCAGGGATCGTGATTCCAGGGACAGTGATGCCAGGAATGGCGAGGCTGGCAAGAGTGATTCCAGGGAGCGGGCAAAGCCCCCTGTGAGTTGTTCGGCGGAGCTCGATGAAGGGGATCTCGTGGGGCCTGGATCGGGAAGTCTTGTCGGGAGTGGGAGGACGATCCGAGACGATGTGGATGCAGGCCGAGAGGCTTTGGTCGGCCTCGCTACCGAACCGGTTTTGGAGTTGGACCTGTTGCCGGGTGCTGACCGTGTGTCAGAGACAGCTGAGGATTCGGGTTGGGGTGCGCGTGAGGATTGGACTTGGTCTAGGACCAGCCGTCGCAGTGCGGTTGGCGGAGCGCCGGAATCCGGCAGAACTGGTCGGACCGTAGTTGAGGGCTTGCAAGGGCTCGCGCGGCCTGGTTAGCCGGGGTTGGGCCCCGAGGGGCAGGCAAGAGCCTGGTCTGGGGGCCTTGAGCCAGGGTCGAGGGAGTCCAATGTGGGACCGGTGCGGGACCGGTGCGGGCGCGTGTATTACTTGCTGCTCTGCAGGATGGCGGCC
>JAJRTL010000038.1 GCA_024278315.1 Planctomycetota bacterium
GTCTCCCCAGGACATCGAAGACCAGATCACCTATCCGCTCACGGTCAGTCTTCTGGGAGTTCCCGGAGTCAAGACGATCCGAAGCAACTCGTTCTTCGGGTTCTCCACGATCTTTGTGATCTTCAAAGAGGAGGTGGACTTCTATTGGTCACGTAGCCGTATCCTCGAGAAACTCAACAGCCTCCCGGCAGGCACCCTGCCCGGTGGCGTCCAGCCGGCCCTGGGGCCTGACGCCACGCCTCTCGGGCAGGTCTACTGGTACACGCTCGAAGGACGTGACCCCGAAGGCCAGCCCACCGGGGGTTGGGATCTCGATGAGCTACGAACGATCCAGGATTGGAACATCCGTTATGCGCTCTCCGCCGTGGATGGAGTTGCCGAAGTGGCTTCGATCGGAGGCTATGTCCAGGAGTACCAGATCGACGTAGATCCCGACGCCATGAGATTCTATGGAGTCACGTTGAATCATGTGTTCAATGCCGTGCGGGACTCCAACGTGGACGTGGGGGCGCGGACCATCGAGATCAACAAAGCGGAATACATGATCCGTGGCCTTGGCTTCATCAAACAGCTGGAGGACATCGAAGAGACCGTCGTGAGGGTCAAGGACAATGTCCCGGTCCTCATCAAGCATGTCGCCAAGGTGAACAAGGGACCGGCGCTCAGACGCGGTGCGCTCGACAGGGGTGGAGCCGAGGCCGTCGGTGGAGTGGTTGTCGTAAGATACGGATCCAACCCGCTCGCCGTCATCAAGCGGGTCAAGAAGGAGATCGAGCGTATCGCCGGAGGGCTGCCCTCCAAGACCCTGTCGGATGGCACGGTGTCGCGGGTCACCATCGTGCCCTTCTATGACCGGACGGGACTGATCTACGAGACCTTGGGGACTCTCGATGACGCGCTCACCGAGGAGATCCTTGTGACGATTATCGTCGTGCTCGTGATGGTGGCGCACTTCCGGAGTGCCATCCTCATCGCTGGTCTCCTTCCCCTGGCTGTCCTGATGTGTTTCATCGCCATGAAATATTTTGGGGTGGATGCCAACATCGTGGCCCTCTCAGGCATCGCGATTGCCATCGGAACGATGGTGGACATGGGGGTGGTCCTCACCGAGAACATCCTGAAACACATCAAGGAGAGTGATACGCCGGAGGAGCGCAAGGAGGCCATCTTCAACGGTGCCTCCGAAGTCGGCAGCGCGGTGCTGACAGCCGTGTTGACCACGGTCGTGAGTTTCCTCCCGGTGTTCACGATGGAAGGGGCAGAAGGCAAGCTCTTCAAGCCTCTGGCCTTCACCAAGACCTTTGCGTTGATGTCCTCCATCATCGTGGCCCTGGTCATCATCCCTCCGATGGCTCACATCTTGTTGGGCAAGGCCAAGAAGCAGATGTCCAAGATACTGACGGCGTTTCTGTACGCCGTGCCAGGATTCTTGGCCGTGGTCTACCTGAACTGGTGGGTCGGAATCATCATTATCGCGCTGGGCGTCTGGAAACTCTTCGAGAGCAAGATCCCGGAGCGTATCCGGAACTTCGTCCTCCATGCGTCCAGCTTTGTCGTAGCAGGGTTCGTGCTGGTTGTCGTGGCCAAATCCTGGCAGCCGCTCGGCCCCATGAGACCCATGGGCAATATCGCATTCGCCGCGACTGTCCTGGGCGGTTTCCTCCTCTTCTTCTGGGTCTTCCAGCTGGTCTATGAGCACATCTTGCGCTGGTGTCTGCGGCACAAGATCCTCTTCCTCACGGTGCCCCTCCTCCTGATCCTCACCGGAGGAATGGGGTGGATGGGAGCTGAAAAGGTTCTCGGCTTTGTCCCCGGGGCGGTCGAGACATTGAGCTTCGGCATGAAGACGGAGAAGGAGTTTCGAAAGACGGACTTCTGGGAAGGTCTCACCGAGTCCTTCCCTGGACTGGGCAAGGAGTTCATGCCGCCACTCGATGAGGGGGCCTTCCTCCTCATGCCAGTCACGATGCCTCATGCTTCGATCGGTGAGGCGCTGGATCTCCTTCAGGAACAGGACATGCTGATCCGCGCTATTCCTGAAGTGGACAGCGTCGTCGGCAAGATCGGCCGCGTGGAGAGTCCGCTAGACCCGGCGCCTGTGTCGATGGTCGAGACCGTCATCAACTACAAGTCCGAGTACAAGGTCGACAAGAATGGCCGACTCGAACGGTTTGCCTATGACGAGGTCAAGGAAGAGTTCAAGCTCGATGAGCACAAGGAACTCATCATGGATCCGGATGGGCGTCCGTTCCGTCAATGGCGAGACCATATCAAGAGACCTCTCGACATCTGGAAAGAGATCTCCGAGGTCGCGAAGCTCCCCGGAATGACGACGGCATCCATGCTGCAGCCGATCGAGACGCGGCGCATCATGCTTTCGACCGGAATGCGTGCTCCCATGGGGATCAAGGTCTATGGGCCTGACCTGGCGAGTATCGAGAAGGCCGGATTTGCATTCGAGAAGTTACTCAAGAAGGTCCCATCCGTGAGGGCGGCGACGGTGGTCGCAGACCGGGTCGTCGGCAAGCCCTATCTAGAGATCGAGATCGATCGAGAGGCGATTGCAAGATACGGACTGTCGGTGAGGAAGGTCCAAGATGTCATCGAAGTGGCCATCGGCGGCAAGCGCATCACGACTACGGTCGAAGGTCGAGAGCGGTTTCCTGTTCGCGTGCGCTACCAGCGTGAGTTGCGCGACACGATCGAGTCGCTGTCGAGCATCCTGGTGCCAGCTCCGGATGGGACGCAGATTCCCATGGGCCAGTTGGCCAACATCCTCTACACGCCCGGACCACAGGTCATCAAAAGCGAAGACACCTTCCTCACGGCCTACATCATCTTCGACAAGCAGCCCGACGCTGCCGAGGTCGATGTCGTGGAGGACTGCAAGCGTCTGATCGAAATGGAAATGGATCGAGGGGCATTTACGCTTCCGCAGGGAGTCACCTATCGCTTCGCCGGAAACTACGAGGCACAGATTCGCGCGACACAGAAGCTCATGGTCGTGTTGCCTGTAGCTCTGTTCGTGATCTTCCTCATCTTGTTCTTCGAGTTCAAGTCGATCCTCACGACGATGATCGTGTTCTCCGGTGTCTTTGTTGCCTGGTCGGGTGGTTTCCTCATGTTGTGGCTCTACAGCCAGGGCTGGTTCCTGGACTTCTCCATCTATGGAGCCAACATGCGGGAGCTCTTCCAGGTCCATACGATCAACTTGAGCGTTGCTGTCTGGGTCGGATTCCTGGCCTTGTTCGGGATTGCCACTGATGATGGAGTCATCCTCAGTACCTATCTCACGCAGACTTTCGATTCGCGGAAGCCGAAGACGCGAGAAGAGATTCGAGAGGCCGTGATCTATGCCGGCAAGAGGAGGATCAGGCCATGCCTGATGACCATTGCCACGACCATCCTGGCGCTGATACCTGTCTTGACTTCTTCGGGTCGTGGATCCGATGTCATGGTGCCGATGGCCATTCCGTCGTTCGGTGGTATGACCGTGGTCATCATCACGGTGTTCGTCGTTCCGACGCTCTACTGCCTGGTCGCGGAGATCAGGGCGAGAGGCAACAAGGCCTCTGATGCTGAGATCCTGGATTCCGGTTCGGATTCCTCCAAAGAGATATCGACATGAGCAAGCACCGATTGAGTTTGTGGGTAGTCCCGGCATGGTCTGGCGCAGCCCTTCTTCTTGCCACTGCCTGTAGCACGGGGATCGACCCTGATCTCGTTGTCGAGCGGAGCCGATTCCTCTATGGCAAAGACGATGTGGCTCTGGCCTCGACTGTTCAAGAAAGAACAACCGATCGCAAGGTCTCCCGACCCAAGGAGCTCTTCGAGGACATGGAGCTGGAGAGCTGGGTCCAGTACGGTCTCGCTCACAACACATCGCTCAAGGCCGACTTCGACCGTTGGCGATCCGCTACAGAACGTGTCGCGCAAGTGGAGGCCCTTCCCGATCCCATCTTCACGTTCTTCCAGTTCGTCGAGGATCTGCAGACTCGTACCGGTCCGCAGAGAAGGCGCTATGGGATCTCTCAGGCCCTTCCGTGGTTCGGCAAGCTGGACCTGCGGGGAGAAGTCGCCTTCCAGGATTCCGAGGTGAGATGGCAAGCCGTCATGCAGCGACGGCTCCAGGTCGAAGCAGAGATCCGCATTGCCTACTATGAGTATGGGTATTTGGGAGAGGCAATCCGCATCACCAATGAGAATCTCCAGTTGCTGCAACAGCTGGAGCCTGTCGTGCAAAGAGGCATCCAGGCCGGTCGTGGGCAGGAAGATCTGCTTCGACTCCAGGTCGAGATTGGCAAGCTCGAGAATGACTTGCTCTCCTTGAAGCGGCTCAAGCCCACCATCAGTGCCAGGCTGGCTCTGGCTGTTCATTGGGTGGGTGAGGAGTTGCTTCCGATGCCTCGGCTCACCGAACCGGATCTCGTGGCTCTCGAGTCAGAGGGTTTCATGGGACAGGTGGAACAGCGAAACCCTAGGTTGCGGGCTCTCCGTGAGAGTGTGCTGCGCGAGCGTAAGAGGTCGGACCTTGCGGGTCTTGCCGGAGCGCCCGACTTCGTGGTTGGATTCGAATACATGGAGACGGGGTCAGCCCTGAACCCAACCACGCCGGGGAGTGGCGACGACCCCTATGGCTTTCGCGTCTCGCTCAATCTGCCGATCCAGCGCAACAAGTATTCGGCAGCCGAGAGAGAGGCCAACCTGGCACTCTCGGCGTCCCGAAGCTCCCTCCGCGAGTTGAGCTTGCGTCTCCAGTCCGATCTGGCGAACGAGCTCTACCGTGTCGATGATGCCACGCGGCAGGTGCGTCTCCACAAGGAGACCCTGTTGCCGCGGAGCAGGGAGTCACTCAACGTGACCCGCGTATCCTACAGTGCGGGGCGGGCGAGCCTGCTGGACCTGATCGACAGTGAGCGAGCCTTGCTGGCGTTCGAAACGTCCTACTGGCGTGCCTGCCGGGATGCTTGGCAGGGGCGTGCGAGGCTCGATGTGCTGCTCGGTGGCAAGGAGAACCTGGACATCGAGAAGAAGTAGTGCTTGCGGATCAGCCCTTGCCGTTCGGGTGGCAGGAGAGGCAGGCGGGTGAGCTGTAGCTGTATCCGTTGACTTCCTTGTGCTTGTCGTCCGTCTTAGGCTTTTCATGACAAGTCAGGCAATCGAAGACCTTGAAGTTCCCGGGCACTGTGTGACAGGTGTTGCAACTCACGTTGTGTGGGCCGGTGCGCGGGAATGAGTGCGCGAAGTTGGCGCCCTGCCAGCTCGAGGTGTTGTGACAGGCTTCGCAGGTGGTCGGGAATCCGGTCGCCTGGTGGTTGGGATCCGTCGTGCCGTTGTAATCGGTCAAGTGGCAGACCACACAATCGCGCGGAGTCCCCTTGTAGATGTTGTTCTTGTGGCAGTCGGTGCAGGGGACGCTCTTGTGGGCACCGGTCAGGGGATAGGATTCGTGCACGAACGACGCCCCTTTCCATCCGATGGGGCTATGGCAGCGCTGGCATCTGGTCGTCCAGCCGTTGCCCTGATGATCAGGCACAGTGGCGCGTGCGAGTTGCTCTCGATGGCAGGCCACACACTCTGTGCTGCCATGCTTGAACCTGCCGACTTGGGCTCCCGGATGGCATGCCCAGCAAGCTACTCCTGCATGGGAACCCACAAGAGGAAACCTCGTCATCGAATGCTCGGAGATGATCTGATTGGGCTTCCAGCTGTTCTCGCCATGACAGGAGATGCAGTTGCTCCCTAGTTGGCCCTGATGCCATTCCTCGTGACAGCCTACACAGCCCTGTCCGGAGAAGTTGGCCACGGGTCCCCGGTCATTGTGGCAACGCAGGCACTCGGCGTTCTTGTGCGCACCCTTCAGGGCGACGCCGGTTTCCTTCTCGTGATCGAATTGGAAATCCGAGCGGATCTTGTGCCAGCCCCCTCCCTCGTGACATGTCGTGCAATCACTGGGGAAAGTATCGTGCGGAACGACGGGCCCCCGACTCTGAAGCCACTCTTGGACAGCAACCCTGTCCAAGGTTCCAGGGCTGCCAAGCACGGTGCAGGCGATCGAGAAGAGAAGGAGGCCGAGCCAGATCCAACCTTGCCCCTTTGGCCAGGGTCTCCGATAATGCCAACTGTCCTTTTGGCTACGAATGTCTCGGGAGCTGTGCTCAGTCTCGTGCATCAATCTCTAGTATCTCGGGGCCAGGTTCCACGTCTGGACACCAGGAGCTTCGCAGTACGGCATCATATCGACACCTTCGGGTACGGGGCTAGAGGGCATTGCCTGGAAATGTCCATGCTATCAGCCCTTCCCGCGCGGATGGCAGTTGTAGCAGGCTGGGCTGCTGTAGACGTAGCCCTTCTTACCCTTGTGCTCCTTGTCCATCTTGGTCTTGTTGTGTTCGTGGCAGACCAGGCAGGAGAAGGACTTGAAGTTGGTCGGCACGGTATGGCAGGTCTTGCAACTCACCGCATGTTTCTTCACGAGCGGGAACTTGTGGACGAAGGTCGAAGGCTTGAATGCTGAGGTGTTGTGGCAAGACCTGCAGTTCGTCGGAAAGCCCAGACCCCTGTGATTGGGATTGGTCGTGTTGTCGTACTGTGTCTTGTGGCAAGCGAAGCAGGTCTTGGGAGTGCCCGTGTAGACCTGGTTCTTGTGACATTTGGCACAAGGAACTGCTGCATGTGCGCCACTCAGCGCCCACTTGTGATTGAACTTGGCTCCCTTCCACCCAACGTTGTTGTGGCACTGTGTGCAATTCGTGGAGAACCCAGCGTTCCTGTGGTTGGGATTGGTCGTACTGTCATAGTCAGACTTGTGACAACCGATGCAGTCTTTGGACGTCCCCCGGAAGACTCCGCCCTTGTGGCAAGGTGTGCAAGACAACGCAGCGTGTGCGCCCCTCAGAGGCCACTTGTGGGTGAAGTTGGCGCCGGACCATCCACTGGTATTGTGACAGAGCGTGCACTCGGTGGTGAAGCCGGATGATCGATGATTCGGCTTGGAAGTCCGGTTGTAGGCATCCCGGTGGCAGCTCACGCAGTCCTTGTTGGCGGCCTTGAAGTTGCCTCCCTTGTGGCAGGCTTCACAGGTCTTTCCTGCGTGGGCCCCGGTCAGAGGCCATGAATGTCGGAAGTTGGCTCCCTCCCAGCCCGTGGCCTTGTGGCAGATGCTGCAGTTGGTCGAGAATCCCGAGAGCTTGTGATTGGGGTTCGTCGTGGAGTTGTACCTGTCCATATGGCAGGACTCGCAGTCCTTCCTTGCAGCCTTGTAGTTGCCTCCCGTGTGACACTTCTCGCAGGTCAGTGCCAGATGCTTACCCTGTAAAGGCCATGGATGTCTGAAGTTGGCGCCCTTCCACCCATTGCTCCCGTGACACATCTTGCAGTTGGTCGAGAATCCGGCTTGGACGTGGTCCGGATTCTTCGCGCTGCGATATTCCGTGCCATGACAAGTAGCGCAATCCTGATTCAGTCCCTTGAACTGCCCGTCCTTGTGGCAGTCCGCGCACTGTGCTGCCTTGTGCTGGCCTGTGAGCGGGAAAAACGCATGGACGAAGCCTGTGGCCTTCCAGGTCGTTGCGCTGTGACAGCGCTGACAATCTTGAGTCCAACCGTTGGCCAGGTGGTTCGGGTTCTGGGCTTTGGCCACCGTCTCCCGGTGGCAGGTGATGCAATCCGTGCTGGCTCGCTTGAACTCTCCGACCTGGGCTCCCGGATGGCAGGCCCAGCATCCGATGCCTGCGTGCGCTCCCATCAAGGGGAAGCGCGTCATGGCATGTTTGGAGATCACGTTCTTGGCTTTCCAGCGGGTCTGGTCATGGCAGGACTTGCAGTCCGTACCTAGCTGACCCTTGTGGAAGTCTTCATGGCAGCCGCTACAGCCTCGGGCGGAAAAAGCTTCGACCGAGCCTCGATCGTTGTGGCAACGCAAGCACTCGGCTTGATTGTGGGCCCCCTCGAGCTTGGTGCCCGTCTCGAGTTCGTGATCGAACTTGAAGTCTTCTCGGATGTTGTTCCAGCCATCCCCCTGATGGCAGATCCTGCAGTCGTCCGGAAACTTGTCGTGGGGCACGACGGGACCCCGGTTGACCTCCCAGCTGTTGATCGGTGTTTCGCTCGCTACTCCCAATGGGTGCGCCAGGATGGTGCACGCCAGTGGGAAGACGATGAAAGCGATGATCAAGCAGATCTTGGTGAACGGGGATCTGTTCCGGGGGGGAACGTATTTCATGCTCAGAACCGCGTCTGGATATAGAGGCCGAAACTCA
>JAJRTL010000422.1 GCA_024278315.1 Planctomycetota bacterium
ACTTGTATGGCCGACGGCGTGGTCCGGATCTTCGAACGATTGACCGGCAAGGAGATGAAGGTCCTGGGGGGGGGCGAGATGCCCGGCAATCGCTCCTTCGTCAGCGAGGGAGGTCGGTGCATCCTCTGTTGTGATGCGCTGGGCATGGCCCAACTCTTCGACACCGAGTCAGGGCGACTGCTCTATACCTTGGAGGAGAGTCAGGAGGGTCTGCGCGAGGTCGTCTTCGCCAAAGACGCGCGCTGCTTCCTGACGATCTGCCAGGATGGGCAGGCAAGGGTCTTCGAGACGCGATCGGGACGTCGACTCCTGCGCATGAAGGGGCCTCGCAATTGGCTGACTTCTGCCGTTTTCCATCCCGATGCCAGCAAGCTCCTCACCTATGGCTCGGGGCAGGAGGCGTTTTTGTGGGATTGCCGCAAGGGAGCGCGCCTGGCTTCACTCGCAGGCCATACTGCCAAGATCGAAACGGCACTCTTCTCCCTGGATGGTGCGCTTGCCTACACCGGTGCTGCGGACAATACCGTACGTATCTGGAACCTCCAGACGGGTCGGCAGGTGGACACACTCAAGGGGCACACCGGCACGGTCTGGGATCTGGACATCTCTCCGGATGGAAAGTCGCTGCTGAGTACGGCGCAGGATGGTTCGGCGAGGATCTGGGATCTGGGCTTCGAACGGCAGCCGGTGCTCTTGGACGGGCATGGGGATTGGGTGCGACAGGCTCGGTTCACTCCCGATGGCTCGAGGGTCCTGACGGCGAGCCTGGACGGTAAGGTGCGCATCTTCGATGTCGATACCGGACAGCAGCTCGGCTTCCTGGCGGGGCACGAAAACTGGGTGACTTCGGTGCAACCGAGTCCCGATGGCAAGGATTGCGTCTCCGCGAGCAAGGATGGCTCGGCTCGCCTCTGGTCGGCAGCGGGTGATGGGGATCTCGCGGTCCTGCTTGGACATCGTGGCGAGGTGAGCTGGGCCGGATTCAGTCGCGATGGCCGGCGGGTCATCTCCGCGAGTCATGATGGTAGCGCACGGATCTGGGGACTCGGCGAGACGGACGTTCCGTTGCAGCTTGAGGGGCATGCCGGTCCTGTGCTGGCAGCAGCTCTCTCGCCGGATGGTCGCAAGGCCGTGACCGCGAGCAGGGACGGGAAGGCGCGGATCTTCGATGCAGGCAACGCCCGTCTTCTGCATCAACTCGAGGGCCATCGAGGCTCGGTGAATCACGCGCGCTTCAATGCCAGCGGAAGCCTGATCGTGACGGCCGGCGAGGATCGTTCGGCACGCATCTGGTCCGTGGAGACCGGTCGGGTCGTCTCGGAGCTCTGGGGGCACAGGGCGCGGATCGAGTCTGCGGCCTTCTGTCGCGGTGACCTACGCGTCGTAACCTCGGGCAATGACGCCACGGCCAGGGTCTGGGATCCCAAGACGGGCGAGGAGATCCACGTCTTTCGCGGTCACGAAGGGACGATTCCCTTCGCCTGCTTCTCTCCGGATGCATCGCTGGTCCTCACAGCAAGTCATGACGGAACCGCCCGGCTCTGGGATGTCGTGACGGGCAGGGAGGAAGGCGTTCTCTGGGGGCATGAGGCGGGGGTGTTGCATGCGGCCTTCCACCCCAGCGGCATGAGCTGCCTGACAGCGAGCAACGACGGCACGGTGCGGCACTGGGACGTGCGCACACGCAAGGAGCTCTTCTGTTACGGGGGGCACGAAACACCTGTGGTCCACGTTGCCTACAGTCCAGACGGTACGCAGCTCCTCTCGGCTGGCTACGACGGAACCGCCCGTCTGGTCGATCTTGCCGAGGGGAATGAACTCGCCTGTTTCCGCGGTCATCGGGGCATGGTGTCCTCGGCCCGGTTCGGTCCGGACGGCTCGCGCATCGTGACCGCCGGTAGCGATGGGACCGTGAGGCTCTTCGTGATTGGCTTCGAGGACCTCTTGGCTCTCGCCGAGTCTCGCCTACCCATGACGCTCTCGACGGAGGAGCGCGAAGGCATCCTGACCCGCTGATTCTGTGGCGCAGGCTCCTGAGCACTGCTTGTGGCGGAAGCAGGTGACCAGGTGGTCGTTCACCATGCCGACTGCCTGCATGAAGGCGTAGACGATGGTGGGGCCGACGAAGTTGAAGCCTCGTTTCTTGAGGTCCTTGCCCAGGCTCTTGGAGAGATCGGTCTGCGCGGGAAGCTCTTTCATCGTTTGAAAGCGATTCACGATGGGTCGGCCATCCACGTAGCCCCAGAGGTAGTCGGAGAAGCTCCCGAGATCTTCCTCGAGAGCGATCCAGGCCTGTGCGTTCTGTCTTGCGGCGAACATCTTGAGGCGGTTGCGCACGAGACCCTCGTCCTGGAGCAGCTTCTCGATTCTCTTGTCGGTCCAGCGGGCCATCTTTTCCGGATCCAGGTCGTCCATGGCCCGGTAGTAGTGTTCGCGTTTGCGCAGAATGGTGATCCAGGAGAGGCCGGCCTGGGCGCCATCGAGGATGAGTTTGGCGAAGAGGGCTTTGCTGTCTCTCTCGGGGACTCCCCATTCCTCGTCATGGTAGGCCACGTAGAGGGGGTCGCTGCCGCACCAGTCACATCGTTGTTTGGTCTTCATGCCTGCATGCTAGCTCGGCAATGAGAAGGAGCCGAAGGGTCTTTGCCCCCCGGCTCCTTCTTGGATGCAGTGCTATACGGAGCAGATGCTCCGGCGGTCTGCGATCCCCTACTTCAGCGTGCCGAGGCCCGTCAGCAGGAGACCTGCGCTGTTGGCCTTGCTGTCGAAGACGAGTCCCTGGATGTAGTAGGTGCGGCTGTACCACGAGGACAGGTAGAGACGCATCGAGGCCTTTCCTGCGCTGTCGGCCTTGCGGGCCCACGGGTAGTAGAAGTCGACACCTAGCTTGCAGCCCTTGGCGCCCATGTAGTCCAGGGGCAGGGGGAGAGCCAGGAAGTTCCGCAGCGTCTTGTTGTTGAAGCCATAGAGGAAGGCGCATGCCTGGCCCGAGGTCATTCCGGTGATGTCGACGTTGTAGTAGGTGCCCTTCTGAGGCGTTCCGTTGCCGGACAGCTTGTACTTCGTCGAGCAGGCCAGCTTGTTGTCTACCGTGAAGCTACCCGGGTTGTTCTGGACGACATTCATGAAGATGCCCGAGTAGTAGCCGTCGTAGTATCTACCGGGTGTCTTGCCAGAACGATCCACCTGCGCGTCGACGGTGAAGACGAAGTTGGCCGTGCCGTTGACGGTGAGGCTGATCTTCTCGTACTTGTAGCTGTAGCCGTTGGCCGCATAGGTCCAGGTCTTGCTATAGCTGTTGGGGCCCGTCAGCTTCATCGTGATCTTGGAGTTGCCGTAGATGCTCCCGTAGACCCGTGTGTCGAGAACGACCTTGCCGCTGCCCGTCAGTTTGATGTTGTAGACCTGTGCGCCAGCCTTGCCCTTGGCATCACTGGTCGTGCCGCCCCTCTTGGTGCTCGTTCCCTTGCGGAAGTAGGCGTAGTTGTAGATGGAAACGTAGTTGTACGTATAGCCGTACCAGCTACGCGGTGGGCTCACATAGGTACGGACGTAGTCCCGGTACCACTGGTTCGTGCCTGTCTTCGTATACTTGTAGAGATACTCGTACGTCGAGAATGCGTGGTTGTTGGCCCAGTTCTGTGTCAGGGCCGCACCCGTGCCTGGGGTGAGGGAGATGCCTCCAGCGTTGCCGGTCGTGACCGATGCATTCACCTGTGCGGTGAGAGGGAGCGCGAGCGCGAGAGCTGCGATCGGGAGTAGGTTCAGGGACTTCATCGTTGCTTCACCTTTGATTGAAGACGGAAGGGGAAACACCCGGGAATCGGGCTCTTGGGGACTTTGGGGCTGAGAGAACAGGGGGTGGCCATGCCTGGCCACCAGGAGAGCGTTTGTTGAGAGCGGGATCGATAGGATCCCGGCGACGGATCAGGGGCAAATCCTCGATGCCAAGGTCACATCCTTCGAGGGACCGAACAAGCCCCAAAGGTGTATCAAGGTTGTCACCTGCTTGCTCCGCGCAACTACGGTCTCTCCGGGCCGACGGCTCCCACCTCAAGTCTTCGGTGCCATGGGTCGATAGAGTGGGGTGTCCCAATTCCCCACAAAGCGCTCCGATCGAAGCCGCATCGAGACATCGTCCTCTCCCCGAGAACCGGGGTTTTCCACGAGCGCAGGCCCAACCAGGTGCGCGGCCATGGAGAACCCGCCAGCGTCCGCAGAGCCATGCCAACTGGCGGTCAGTGTGCTGGTGGTCAGCTACAAGACCCGAGATCTGACGTCGCGCTGCATCCAATCGGTGTATCGGGACATGGGGAACTTGCGTGGGGAGGTGCTCGTGGCGGACAACCAGAGCTCCGACGGAACGGTCGAAGTCCTGGAAGAACGGTTTCCTCGTTGCAAAGTCCAAGTCAACCTCGAGAACCTGGGCTTTGGCCGGGCGCAGAATCAACTGGCCCGTGCGTCCAAAGGCGAGCGACTTCTGATCTTGAATCCTGACACCGAGCTCCATTCGGGTTGTCTGCTGGCACTCAATGATTGGTTGGATCGTCACCCCGACACTGCCATGGCCGGTCCCAGGACCCTCTATCCCGATGGTCGGCTCCAGACCACAGCCTTCCGGTTTCCGAGCCTGTTGGGAGAGTTCCTGACGGCAAGCTCACTGGGACTTCTCCTGCGTCATGTTCCTGTTCTATCACGGCGACTCGGTTTGACGCCCTGTCCGAGCAAGAGTGGCGAGGTGGACTACCTCCAAGGTTCCTGCCTCCTCTGTCGTCGGGAGGCCTTCGAAGTCGTCGGAGGCTTCGATGAGAGCTACTTCCTGTTCTCGGAGGAGGTGGATCTGCAGAGGCGACTGCACGAACTCGGCTGGAAGCGTGCCTACGTGGCCGAGGCAGCCATGACACACCACCATGGCAAGTCCATGGAGCAGGATCCCATCCGTAACTACGTCGAGCTCTATCGAGGCAAGATCCGGTATTTCGGGCGGCACGCCTCGGGATGGCAGTTTCGGACCGTCAAGAAGATGTGGACACTCTTCCACTTCACGCGTTGGGCGCTGTTGGCTCCGCTCGGGATCTTGGGTGGTGGTGAGCGGTGGAAAAACAAGGCTCGCAAGCACATGGCCGTCCTGAGCTTGCTGCGGAGTTCGGCTTGTCATGCACCGATCGTGGAGAAGGAGGTCTGACGTGGACAACTGCCGTCTCTGTGGCAATCGCGAGAATAACGAGCACTACGAGATTCGCGAGATGCTCCATGGCACTCGTGAGATCTTTCCCTATCTGCGTTGCACGCGATGTCATGCACTGCAGATCGAGGACATCCCCGAGGATCTCTCTCGCTTCTATCCTGCGGACTACTACTCGTACCAGATCCAGAGTCGATCGTCACTGCGCCAGTGGCTCAAGCGCAAGGTGGCACGGCATCTGGTGAGTCGGGATTCGCTTCTCGGTGCGATCCTGACCAGGATCTTCCAACCACCAGAGTTGCTGACCCGGGTCGTACGAACAGGACTCGGCTTCGAAGCACGCATCCTGGAGATCGGCAGCGGAGCTGGCAAGAACCTGATGGACCTCTGGAACATGGGCTTTCATCAGGTCACGGGGGTGGACCCCTTCCTCCCGGAGCCGATGCAGCACGGCAATGGCGTCCGAATCCACAAGTGCCAGGCCAGCGAGATGGAGGGGGAATACGATCTCATCCTTCTGAACGATGTGTTCGAGCACCTGCCCGATCCGATGCAGATGCTCTGGGATTGCGAGGCCCTCCTCACCGAGGACGGTGTCCTCCTCTTGCGCACACCCGTCGCCGACTGTCAGGCATGGAAAGTCTATGGTGTGGATTGGGTGCAGATCGATGCCCCGCGTCATCTCCATGTGCACACACAGAAGAGCCTGAAGATCCTGGCTCAGAGAGCTGGACTCAAGATCTCCGATGTGCTCTGGGACAGCACTGCCTTCCAATACTGGGGTAGCGAATAGTACCGCCGGGACATCCCCATCCGGGACGAGGCGTCCTATGCCGAGAACCCAGCGGCATCCCTCTTCAGTGCTGGGGAGATGCGTGTCTTCAACCGCAAGGCTGCAGAGCTCAACCAGCACGGGAAGGGAGATGCGGCGTGCTTCTACCTGCGCAAGGAGGCTTCCCAATCGTCCTCCCAGTCGGACGGCGATCGGACAACGAACGAACCTGTCCGGGAACTGTCTGAGCCGGGAGTTCGCAGGTGCGGAATCAGGCGAGATCTAGAGAGACATCCGATAGGAAGGTAGGGACGAGGACCCGTGAGCGAGAAGAGACAACAGCAGGGAATGAGAGGAAAGGCTGTACGCGGTGCGGGCGGTCTCATGCTGGCGGCTGCCCTTGCGAAGGCGGGCAATCTCCTCTCGATGTTGGTGTTGGCCAGGGTTCTTCTGAAGGAGGAAATCGGTGGCTTTGCCATGGCCCTGGCCCTGGTCGTTATCCTCGCGAAGTCCGCCAATTTCGAGTCCAGGCGCGACATCATCCGCGACCCTGGGAACGCTGCATCCAAGGCCAAGGCCTACCTGCTCATTCAGGGTGGCATGGCTCTCGTTCTCTCTCTTCTCATCTACTTCGCTTCGGCAGCACTCGTTCAACTCTGGGCGGGAATCACCCTCTGGGACGCTGCTTCGACGGCCGTGGTTGCCGAGCTGCTCGCGGCCATGGCACTCATCCCACTCCTCGAAGCGCTGACCTTGCCTGCCATTGGCCTTGTCGAGAGCCGGATGTTGTTTCGCTCCGCGGCCATCCTGGAGATCACGGCGGTCTTCCTGCAGGCAGGCCTGGCCATCTGGCTCGCCCTACGAGGCTTGGGTGTTTGGGCACTGGTCATCGGAGTCTACGCAGGCATGGTCTTGCGATGGGTCGTCTCCTGGGGACTCACGGCTCGAGCCCTTCTGGCCGCGAGCATCAGCCGGGAGAGCCTGCGATCCGTCTTTGGCTTTGGAACGACCATGCTTCTCTCCATGCTGATCGGAACGGCAGCGATGAACGCGCCCGAGATCTTCGTTGGAGCCGGTGTGAGTCTGGCTGCCGCGGGTGTCTACAAGTATGCCTACATGCTTCCGCATGCGGCTGAGCAGGTGATCGAACACCTGACCCGCGTGAGCCTCGCCATGCTCGGCAAGCACCCCGACCCTAAGCAGCAGGCGCGCGTGTTCTCCACAGCTACGCGCTTTTCTCTCGCCGTCTTGATGCCGGGCATCATCCTCGGCTTGCCCCATGCCGAGTTCCTGGTGACGGTGATCCTGGGACCTGGATGGTTGCGCGCAGCCGATCCTCTTCGGGTGCTGATCGTCCTCGTGGTCTTGCGTGCGGGTCTAGTGCATTGGCGCGACGTGGCCACGATGCATGGCCGATCGGACTTCTTCCTCAAGACCTGTCTGGTCACCTTCCTCTGCATGCTGGTCATCAGCGTTCCCCTGATGCGCCTCTGGGGTGTTGTCGGTATGGCCTGGGCCTCCTTGATTTCCTGGTCTCTGCCTCTCCCTTTCCTGCTTTTCTGGGTCAGACGCGTACTGGGGATTTCTTTCGGGCCGATCTTTGGCCCTTCCCTCATCGCCGGGAGCTTGTCCCTCTCCTTAGGGCTACTCGTGCCCTATGTCTTCCCCGAACTCAGCCGGTCAGGGCTCCTGGCCCTCATGGCTGGCCAGATCACGGTCTACACGCTCTGTCTTCTCAAGTTTGATGCGGAGCTCTGGGAGCTCTTGAGGGCCGAGATCTTGCGGCGGAACAAGGACCCGGTGCCCGCCAAGTAGGCGAATCCCGCTATCGTCAGGCCCAGGTATGCCCTATTCTGGTGAGGCCCTGATTCGAAGTTGTCCGCCTTCCCACCAACGCCAATGCAACGAGCGCTCGCACTCTTCGGGGCTCTGTTCCTCTCCGTGTTTCCGGCCTCCGGTCTGACTGCCCGCGGTTTCATTGCGGCCGGTCTCGCGGCCTCCGTTCATCCAGCAAACGCAGTGTCGCCGACCCAGGATCCGTCTCAGGACCAGAAGGCTTTCGAGCAGTGGTTGCACGACTACAGCTCGGGGAAGATCCAGCTGCGTCTGAACCGCGGTGGAAGTGATGCAGGCGCCCTCCAGAAGATGCGCCTGGTCTTCCGGACACTGGCACAAGGCGACGACCTGGCGGCGGCCAAGGCGCTTTGGCAGGCAGCGGTGGTCGAGCTACCCCAGGACATGGACAAGCACAAGAAGCTCCAGTCCCGGGTGGGCCTGGTGCGCGACGAAGCCAAGCGCCTCATCGCCAGCATCGCGGATGCCGCCGTCGACGACTGGTTGCTCAAGATCGCGCTACGAAGAGGCAAATCCTCCTCCAAGCACGGGGATCTGGCCAAGATGAGCGCCTTGGAGATTCTCGGCATGAGGGCGCCCAAGGGGATGGCCGAGAAGCTGCTCGGGAAGATCAACACGCTGCCTGTTCCCGAGCGGAGTGCGGCCATCCTGGCCTTGGATCGGAGCCAGAGTGCGGAGGCGATTCCTCTGCTCATCAAGCTGCTGAAGGAGCGGGCCGTGGAGGTCCGGTTGGCCGCGGTCTCGAGTCTTTGTGGCATCCTCTCGTTCTATAGCGACGAGACCAAGAAGGGTGCAGACAAGAACGAGGTCAACCTCGAATGGACCCCCGTCGTGCTCGAATCCTTGAAGAAGCTGCTCCTCCGCGAGAAGAGCTGGCAGATCCGGTCCGCCATCATCGATGGGCTGGTGCGGCTCAAGAACCACCTGGCGATCCCCGTCTTGATCGAGGGGTACAAGGCAGAGGCAAAACTAGGCAAGCGCAAGAACGTCTTCTTGATGGAGAACTTCCACGATGGCCTCGTGGGTCTGACCGGCGTAGACAT
>JAJRTL010000039.1 GCA_024278315.1 Planctomycetota bacterium
GGATCGGCGGGCGATAGGATCGCACGGTCGAACGCTGCAGTTCGAGATCTCCTACCAGCATGGAAGGCGCGATGGTGGAGACAGGCACCGAGCCGGACTCGGCCACGCAGTAGCTGTTGTCCACCTCGTGCGCGGCGCCGAAGGCCAGGATGCGTTGGATCACCGCCAAAGGAGTGCCGATGAACTCCAGATTGCGGACTCTTGTTTCGACGCCGGTCTCCGGATCCACGGTGTAGACGGCCGTCGGGTGTCCCTTGAAGGCCTGGAAGTCGTAGTGATCCGTACGAGTCTCCCCACCGAGGGCACCCTTGATGAGGATGCCGAAGGGCAGACCTCGCCGCTTGACCTCTTCGCAGAGCTGGGCCTTCAGTTCTTCTTCGGTCGAAGTGACGCTGCTCTTCACGAGGAGGTTGGCCATGCGGGCCATCGGGTCCTGGAAGCGCTCGGTGCGACCGTGACCGTTGGAGCGCGGGAAACCTTTCACGGGCGAGCGACTCATGAGGAAGGTCTTGAGCTTGCCCTTCTTGACGAGGGTCACCGGCTGGGCACGCACGCCTTCGTCGTCGATCTTATAGTGCCCATAGAGGGAGGTGCCCTCCCACTCCTCCAGTGTCGGATCGTCGATGATATCCAGTGATTCCGGCAGGATCTGCTTTCCGACCCTGTTGGCGAAGGTGCGGCCTTCCACACGGGACACCATGCGCTCGCCCTCCAAGCGATGCCCCAGGGCTTCATGGAAGATGAGTCCTGCCGTGAGTCCCGACAGGAGTGCGGGGCCGGCATAGGGCTCCAGGGGCTGGGCCTGGGCCTGCTCCGCGAGGTCGGTCACGATCTCCAGGATCGCCGCTTCCATTTGGCGCATCTTCGGAAAGTCGTTGGCCTCTCGGCTGTAGAAGGCCCGGAAGGCACTCAACCAGCTCCCATCATCGGCGAGATACCAGGCCTTGATGACGACCTCATAGAAGGTCACCCAGGTCCGGAACTGTGTCCCTTCACTGTTGACGTACACGCGGATCGTGTGCGTGGCTCGCATCCGGACGTAGGGATCCTGGAGGTTCTTGTGTTTCTTGAAGAGTCCTGAACTCTTGCGGATGAACTCTTCCCATCGTTTCTTTGGAAAGCGGACCTTGGGTATCTCCTCCATGAACTTGAGTTTCTTCTCCTTGCTGAAGGAGGGGATCTTGGGATCCAGGTGCTGGTCGACCAGGACCTTCTTTTTGTCATAGAAGTCGCGCAGTGCCTCCTCGTACTTGCGCTGCGTCAGCTTCCAGAGCATGTATCGGATGGCATCGGGATCCAGATCCTGGGGACCCACGACCCAGTCATGGCTCTCTCTCTCGGCGAGGTTGACCATGATACCACCGTCCAGGGTCTGATCGAAGGCATAGTCCCCGACCCGCATCTCGGCATAGAGATCGTTCTCCTGATACTCCTCCGAGTTGAAGACTGCTCCGTAGCGGCCCCAGATGCTGGTCGCATGCATGGAGTGCAGCAGGTAGGAGAGGAAATAGGGGCGTGGATTGCCGTCCCGATGCAGCTTGTCCATGGCGCGCTTGAGTTCCCGGGCCATCGCCCTTTGCGCCAATCGGTAGGATTCTTCTGTGAGTGCCATGAGGCTCCTGGATTCTGGATCACGCTGCCTGCCTGACCCCTTCGGATTCGAAGAGCGGGACCATAGACAGGGGGGGGGGGGGCGTAAAGCCTCGATGCGATGGGAGCGCCTGCTTCCGCCCTTCACCGTGACCGCGTTGGGAGGTGCCAGGAGGTAGGATTCTACTGAGATGAGCAGCCCCCGATACCTCCCGATTCTGTGCCTGGCCGTGCTGGGGAGCCTCGCGCCGTCCGGACGTACGAGTCCGCAGCAAGCCAAGATCATGGCATCCGCTTCGCCGGTATATCGCAGCGAAGGCGCCCTTGGAGCCGGAAACCGATCCAAGACGCTACCCCTGAGAGCTCCTCTCGAACGTCGACGAGGCTCGGGAATCGCGCGAGCCAATCGTGGCTTCCCCGATCTGGGACCCTTCCCCAGGCCCCCGAGAGCCTTGGATCTCATGTCGCTTCCGACAGCCCGGTTGTTCGGCATGCTCGAGAAGGGCTTGGATAGCGAGGATCCCGGACTGGCTTTGGGGGCTGCACGGGGACTCCTTCTCCAAGAGGACCTTTCAGATCAGGACTCCTTCCGGGCCAGGCTTGGTCTCGGCAAGGCCTGGTTACTGCTCGGGCAGGCGAAGACGGCGGAAGCCTATGCACGAGAACTCATGCGGTTCCGGCCGCGCTCTCCCAAGGCATGGGCGCTCTTCGTCCGTGCCGGGCTTCGCTCGGGCAACTTCAGTGGGGCACTGGTGCGTTCCCGTCAGGCCGTTCGGATGGTGGGCTTGCTGGATCTGGACCTTCGATCCGCGCATGCCTCCGCACTCTTCCGCAACGGCGAACTCCGGGCCGCCCTGGGGCATTACAAGGCCATCCTCGAGAGAGACCCCAAGAACATCGAGGCGCTGATCCGTCTCGGGACCGGCCTCCTGACCCAGGTCGATGCCCCTGCTGCTGTCGAGCTGGATCGCAGCCTCGCCTTCCAGAAGAGTCACGACTACGAGGCCGCCCTCGATCAGGTCCTTTCTCTGCTCGAACGGAACCCGACCCACCCGGTCGCGCTTCGGATGGCCGGGGAACTGCAGTTGGCCTGGCAGCGGGAGAAGAGCCCTCTGGTGGCCGAGGGATCCGTCAGCGGCCTCTGGACCCTGCTCGGAAGGAGCGGACAACTGGCCCTCGACCTCTCTGCCTTCTATCCCGATCTGCTCTCGCTGCAGGGGACCCGGAAGGACGTGCTGACTCTGAGTTCCATCCCCTTCCAGAGGGGATTAGCCCGTGTGGCCCTGCATGGTGGCAGCCATGACATCCTCATGGAGAAGGAACGCACCACCGATGCCCGTAGCCGCAGGTGGTTGCGGGGCAAGCAGACCTTCGATGGTCGCAGCTGGGACGATGTGCGCGGGATCGGCGGCCTCGCAGCTGCCACCGGGATCGAGGCACTCGACGAGGCCCAGGGTGGAGGATTCCAGACCCTGGTCCACGAACTGGCACACCAGATCCACCACTACTCCCTCAGGCCAGCCCAGAAAGCGACCATCCGAGATCTCTATGCTGCTGCGCAGGAGGACGGGCTCTTTCTCGACTACTACGCGGCATCCAACGAGGCGGAGTATTTCGCCCAGGGAGTCGAGGCCTACTTCAGCTACCTCAAGTCTGCGGGCCAGCCTCTGACTCATGGACATACCTACTTCGAACTGCAGAGGCGGGATCCAGCTCTGGCTGCCTTCATCTCCCGTATTGCCGAGTGGGATCCCCTGGCCGGTCCTGACCGGATCGCGGTCCTGGCCCGGGCGCTCCATGCCGCTCTGCGCGTGGGAAGGGTCGAGGATGCGGCCTCCATCCTGCGCCTGCTTCCCCGCTCGAGACAGAGCCGACAGCTCGAGCTCGAAGTCTCCCAGGCGCGCAATCTCTACCGGTCTCTGTGATCGGAGAGGAAGCTCTGGCAAAGGCTGCTTTTCGGATCGGGCTTCAGCGGGTACGGTTCGGATATGAGAATGTTCGCCTTCCTCTTTCTATTGTTCTCGATGTCCTGCTCCTCGGTCTGGAACGACTACCAGGAATACGAGGTGGAGGGGCTCTCGATGGGGGCTGTCTGGGCCTTGAGCCAAAAGTCGCTGGAAGCCACCTTGGGGGTTCCCTTGGACAAGGCCCATACCGATCGCGGGATGCACAAGATGGAGACCAAGTGGCGCACGCAGGCCCAGCCCTTCCGCAAGGGAGAACGCCGCCGTGGTTTCATCGAGCTGGTCGTCAAGGAGGAGGAGAAGCAGATCATCACGATCCGCTACTACATCGAGCAGCAGTACAACAAGACCATCGGATCCGAATTCGATCGCAGTGAAGAGGATTGGAGCGGGGCGGGGCAGGACGGAGACCTGGAACAACATCTCCGGTATCGACTCCGCCTCGAGGTGGCCCACGCCCAGGGCAAGAGCGTTCCTACCGGGGAATCGATTCGTATCCAAGACCCGATGAAGGCGGACCGGGCGAAGCGCCGATAGGGGCAGTTGGCGACTGGCCGTCTCTGGACGACACGTCTCTGGACGACACAATGGACGATCCGACAATCGAGCAACCACACGAGCAGTACTACGATGCTTCCGATCGGGGGCACACGCTCTGGCGTTTCCTGGTCGAGATCCCTGGCTATCCCCGCATGGCATGGCGCAATCGGGGACTGATCCGCAACTTCTTGATCCGGGATCTGCAGGGTCGATTCCGGGGCTCCATGCTCGGGATGTTCTGGGTGTTGGTCCACCCCATCTTCCTCTTCCTGACCTACTACCTCGTCTTCGGGATCATGTTCGGTCAACGAGGGAAGGACAGTCAGGGGTACATGTGGTACTCCATCTATCTGTTCTCCGGAATCCTCGCCTGGACGGCATTCACGGATACAACCATTCGTGCCACCGGGGTCGTCATCGACAACGGCAACCTTATCAAGAAGGTGGCCTTTCCGGCCCAGATCCTGCCCCTGCATCTGGGTGTCGTGAATCTGATCGTCTACGGAATCGGACTCCTGGTGCTCGCGTTGATCATGATCGTCACGCACCTCGCTGGCGGGTATCACGGGCATTTTCCGGGCCTGCGCTTGTTGCTCCTGCCTCTGGCCCTCTTCGATCTGTGCCTCTTCGCGATCGGACTCGGTCTGCTGCTCTCGGCTCTCCAGGTCTTTGCCCGGGATACGGCCCAGATCTTCCCCATCATCGCCAATCTCTGGTTCTTCGCCTCACCGGTGTTCTGGTACCACGAGATGTTCGATCGGGTACAACCGGACGGGTCGATCACCAACTCGATGTCCAGCTTCGGCGTGATCTTCTACTGGAATCCCATGACACCGATCCTCCAGGCCAACCGTGAGGTTCTCGGTATCGTGACGCGGGGAGACCAGCTCCTTTCGCTCCCCGAGCTCTCCATGCTCTGCCTCCGCGGATTCGTTCCCGCCGCGTTGACCTTCGTCGTGGGATACTGCGTCTTCCGCTCGCTCCAGAACCGTTTTGCGGATGAGGTCTGAGAATCCCGTGACGGCTCCCGAGCAGACTCCCGCCATCGAAGTCCGGAACCTGGGCAAGGAATACCGCCTCTATGGCAATCCCATCCACCGGATCCTGGAGCGGCTTCCCGGCAACCAGAGGCAACGTCACGTCAAGGTCCATGCCCTGGCCGACATCGACTTCTCGGTGAATTCGGGGTCCACGGTCGGTCTCGTCGGACCCAACGGTGCCGGAAAGAGCACTCTTCTGAAGATCATGACCGGGACCACCTTCCCGACCAGCGGCAGCTATCGTATTCGCGGAAAGGTCGCGAGCCTGCTGGAACTGGGCGCAGGCTTCCACATGGACTTCAGCGGGCGGGACAACATCTTCCTGAACGCTTCGATGATGGGATTGTCCAGGGACGAGACCGAACAGAAGTATGAGGAGATCCTGGAGTTCTCCGAGTTGGCTTCCTTCATCCATGCGCCCATCAGGACCTATTCGAGCGGCATGATCTGCCGACTCGGGTTTTCCACGGCCATCGCCGTGGATCCTGACGTCCTCATCATCGATGAGATCCTTGCGGTCGGGGACATGCACTTCCAGAAGAAGTGCGTGGAGCGGATATGGGACTTCAAGGAACGTGGCAAGACGATCTTCTTCTGCAGCCACTCCCTCTACGACGTGCGCCAGATCTGCGATCAGGCCATGTGGATCCAGGGGGGACGCATCAAGATGATGGACGAAGCCGTTGCCGTGACCAACGCCTACGCTACCTATGAGAAGGAGCTGATCGGGAAGGAGACGGATGTCCTCGGCAAGCTCCCCGGTGAGTTGCTGGAGACAGGGCCTCAGGGGCCTCATGTCGTGAGCGCAGAGGTGATGGATCCGCATACGGGCCAACCCACCTACGAAGTCCAACCAGGTGCCGACATCCTGGTGCGCGTTCACTTCAAGAACTACGAAGACGCTCCCGTGCCGCTCTGTCTGGGGGTTGGGTTCACCCGCACAGATACCACCCACTGTTTTGCACACACGACCGAGATGGACGGTGTCGATCTCTCCCAGGGCGAAGCGGTCGTGGACCTGCTCCTTCCGAGCCTGAGACTCCTGTCGGGTGAGTTCGTGATCGCCATCTATCTCATGGACGGCAAGGGCGTGCACCGCTTCCATCAGTTCCTGACGCCAAAGAACCTCACGGTCATGCATGACGGCAAGGACATCGGTCTCTTCCTCCAGGACCATGAGTGGAAGGTCTCGGAGGGAGTCAGGTGAGTGTGTCGTCAGGCAGGGTCGACCTCTCGGCCCTCGTCGTCAACTACAACTCCACACGCCTGGCCCAGGAGATGCTCCAGTCGCTTGCGGATCAAGAGGCGAAGTCTCCGGAGGGAAGACCTCTCGAGATCGAGTTCATCTTCGTGGACAATGCCTCCCCGATGCAGGACCCCGAGGCCTTGCGCGATATCGAGCTGTTGGCGGAGGAGCGTCTGCCAGGTCGGATCCTCAACCATGACGAGAACCTGGGCTATGCGGGTGGCATGAACCTCGCCTTCGCCGAGGCCCGGGGGGAGTACCTCCTCGTCCTGAATCCGGATCTCGTGTTCATGCCCGGCTGTGTCGAAGCTCTCTATGCACACCTGCGCTCCCATCCCGGCACTGGGGCCTGTGGACCGATCGGCTACTGGGATCGAGGCAAGGAGGTGCGTCTGCCTCCCAACATCCTGCCGACGCTGGGTGACCTCTGGTCCTGCACTCTGGCCCATGTCTTCGAGGGTGCCAACCGCAGCTACATCGACCGGAGGATGAGAGGCGCGCTCAGGACCTACAAGGCGCAAGAGGACATCGTCCTGGACATGCTCTCGGGGGCTTGCCTCATGCTGCCACGGGGCGTGATCGAGGAGATGGGCTCCTTCTGGGATGCATCCTTTCCGCTCTACTACGAGGACACGGATCTCTTCCGCAGGATCCGCAAGCTGGGGAAGGTCCTGGTCCAGGTGGCCGGTGCCGAGATCGCGCACTTCTACAATCGCTCCGGCACGACCAACCAGAGCGAGGCCATGCGTCGGTATTGGATCGCCAAGCGGCGCTACTACCACAAGTACTACGGGCCGGTGGGGGCAGCGTTCGAGGCCATGAGTCGGCGTTTTCTGCAGTCGGGCCTTTCGACGCGTGCCCGCAAGAAGATGGAAGCCCGCGTTGTGGACCTGGGGGATTTCAGTGAGCCTCCTACCTTGGAGTTGGGGCGGGATTGTCAGGAGTTCCTGATCGAGATCTGCCAGGATGCAGCCTTCCTCCTGGCGGCGGGCATCCTGGGTTCGGGGGCCTCCTGGACTCCTGGGGACTCGTTCTGGAGTGCCTTTGGCAACAGCGAATACTACCTACGCTGCCTGGACATCTCCGGGGCGAACCCCGAAGAGTTGGTCGTCTATCGATTCCGACGCGTATCGCATCCGGCACTCCCCGAGGAGCCCAGGCTGTCTTCGCTCACGGGTGCCTGAATGGGCAGGCCAGAAGCGAGGCGACCGGATCTCTCAGTCGTGATCCTCTCCTGGAACACCAAGGAGCTGAGCCTGGCCTGCCTCCAGGCCTTGGCCAGCGACGAGTGTCGCTACCAGCGCGAGGTAATCCTGCTGGACAATGGAAGCCAGGATGGGAGTGCGGAAGCGATCGAGGAGTTCTGTGCGAAGCACGAGGGCTTCCGATGCTTGCGATCCGACGAGAATCTGGGCTATGCCATCGGTAACAACCGGGCGGCGTCGGAGGCTCGAGGGCGCTATCTGTGTCTCTTGAACTCCGATACCGAAGTCCGCCCCGGAGCCCTCGATGGACTCCTGGACTACCTGGAGGGGCAGTCCGCAGACGCGGCAGTCGCTCCTCGACTGGTGAATGCTGACGGAACCACACAGCGAGCCTGCAAGCGTATTCCCGGCTGGGGGGTCGCCTGTGTGTACGACATGCCCTGGGCTTCGTGGCCCTTGTTGCGCCGCATCGACGATGCCTACTTCTACAAGGACTTCGATCACGAATCCTCACAGGAGGTCGAGCAGCCGCCCGCTTCCTGCTTCGTGCTTCCCACCCGACTCTGGGAGGAGATGGGGGGCTTCGACGAGGATCTCTGGCTCTTCTACAACGATGTCGATCTCTGTCGTCGGCTGGCACAGAGTGGGTGCGTGATCCACTACCTCGCAGAGGCTGAGGTGCTTCATCATGAGGGTGCCTCCACGAGGAATTTCATTCACATGGTCCCGATCTGGGCCAGGAATCGCATCGCCTACTACCGCAAGCACCATGGCCCTCTGGGGGCGAGGTTCGTTCGATTCATGATCCGGGTCCGGGGCTGGGTCGAATGGTGGCGGCTGGGACAGACCCACAGAGACCCCACGGATCGTCGTGCAGCCAGGAGGGATCTCTCCCGGGTTCTCGCCGAGGCATTGAGCCGAAAGTCGCCCCTGTCCTGATAGAATCCAATCTCATGCAAGTCCCGCGCATCATCGAACCACCCGCAGGCAGGGTCCTCGTTCTCGCACCCCATCCGGATGACGAGAGCTGTGGACTCGGCGGAACCCTGGCCCGGCACCGGGAGCAGGGGGATCCCGTCCTGGTCCTCTTCCTTACTGACGGCAGCAGTGGAGACCCGGACGGGCGCTTTGGGGCGGACACGGCGGGGGTCAGGCAGAGGGAGGCTCTGGCGGCTGCGGAGATCCTCGGTGGACTGGAAACGAGCTTCTATGGCTATCCCGATGGTCATGTGGTGAGTGAATCGGATCTCCAGATGGTGGCGGATCGGTTGGCAGAGGACCTCCTGTCGTTCGCGCCCGACCTGGTCTATGTCCCCTGGGAGGGAGAGGCCCATAGCGACCATGCCAAGGCACGATCCGCCCTGACGAAGGCCTTGGTGGCGGTCCAGAGCGACCCGGCTGGTTCCCTGCCCAGGGTTCTAGAATATGAGGTCTGGTCCCCACTTCCTGCGGACTACATCATCGACGTGACCTCTACAGCCGATAAGAAGAGGCAGGCCATGCTCGCTCACGAGAGCCAGGTGGCCTACACGGATTATCCGCATCAGCTCATGGGACTGGCGGCGCACCGCTCCGTCTACCTCTCGAAGTCCTCTCGGTATGGCGAGGCGTTTCGCGAGGGCTCTCTTCCTTGAGCTGTTCTCCTTCAGAGTCTCTGTCCGTCGAACCCCAGATCGACCGCCGACCTCGATGAAAATCGCCTTCTGCGTCCATAACTTCCCACCTGAGTTTCTCGGTGGAACCGAACAAGTCGTCCTGGGCATGGCTCGCGTACTCAAGGCGCATGGCGATGAGGTCATCGTCATCGCCGGGAGCGACCGCTACGTCGAGGGAGGCAAGGTCGTCGAAGAGAGATTCGAGGATGAGGACGGCGACTCCTTCCGCGTGTACCGGGTTCACCGGCCGCCCGAGGAGACCTATTCGGTGCGCGTCGCCTTCCCTGTGGCTGGCTCGCTCGTGGGGGAGATCCTGCACGAGGAACGTCCCGACTTCGTCCATGTGCACCACTGGTCGACCTTGGGCTGGGATCTGATGCAGCGAACGGTGGGGCAAGGACTGCGTGGAGGAATCACGCTCCATGACCCTTGGGTGACCTGTCCACGCTTCTTCCGACGGCCGCCCAAGGGCATTCGCTGTCCGCGGGATGAGGACCGTCAGTCCTGCATTTCCTGTGTCGGCAAGGACATGCAAGGCCAGAGCCTGGATTTCATCGCGAGCGAAATGCAGGGCCGTGACGAGGCGCTCAGGAGGGAGCTCGATCTGGCAGGGTTCGTGACGGTACCGAGTCGCGCGACGGCGGATCTCATCACCAAGCACATGCCCTGTGATCGGGACCGTCTCGAGGTCATTCCGCATGGGCTTCTGCACAAGCCTCGCGCCCAGGCCAGGCCCAGAGGCGGGGATGAGCCGATCCGGATCGGGACCTTTGGCAACCTGGTCCCCGACAAGGGTGTGGATCTCCTCGTAGAGGCCCTGGCGGGATTGGGCGATCAGGTGGAGCTCCAGCTGTCGGGTCACTTCCCGGATCCCGAGTACAGGGAGAGCGTCCTGGCCTTGGGGGAGAGACTCAAGGTGCCCCTGCGTGTGCGCGGTCGGTACGGGCCCAAGGATGTTCACCCTGCCTTGGACCTGGATCTCGCGGTCTTCCCCTCGCTCTGCCAGGAAAGCTATGGGCTGGTGGTGGACGAGGCCCTGTCCCACGGCGTCCCGGTCGTCGTGTCCAGCAATGGTGCCTTGCCCGAAAGGGCCGCTCGCGGTGGTCGCATCGTGAAATCCGGAGGAGTGCTTCCTCTCCACATCGCACTCTCTACCTTGATTCGAAGCCGAGCCCAACTCGAGGTGCTCCGTGACGAGATCCCCGAGTCCTTTCATGGCATCGAGCTCTCGACCTTGCGCTATCGGGAGCTCTACCAGGCGGCTATTTCTTCTAAGGGTGCTTCTGCTTCCTGACTCCTTCTCCGATGTCCCTCTCGCACGACTTCCCTCCCATCCTCTCACGTGAGCATCTGCCGCGGCGGGTTCTCGTACTCGTGGCCCATCCCGACGACGAGATCATCGGAATCGGCGGTCTTCTAGCCTTCCATGGCCGAAGAGGTGATGAGGTCCAGGTGCTGCATGCGACACCTGGGGCTCTTGGTGACCCTGAGGGGCGGTTCGAGGATCTGCCAAGCCTCAGGTTGGCAGAGGTGACGCGAGCACTTGCCTGTCTGGGTATCGGTGCTCCCCGATGTCTGGGTTTTCCGGACGGGGGCCTGTCCAGCCAGGGCGAGAAGCTGATGGAGACCTGCCGGGATCGATTTCGCGAGTTCGCGCCGGATCTGCTCTACACCTTCCATCCTGGAGAGTTCCACAGCGATCATCGGGCACTGGCACTGGCGGCTTGCGAAGCCAGGGATGTGCTGCCAGAAGGTTGCCAGGTACATCTCATGGGTGTCAATCAGGTCCCCACCTTCGCCAGTCTCTATGACTACACGGATCTGCTCGATGCCAAGAAGGAGGCCTTGGCCTGCTTCGAGACCCAGCTGTCCTATCTGGATTTTGCTTCCAAGGTCATGCAGCGGGATCAGGCTGCTACGGTCAACATCGAGTTGCCCGACATCACCCACTGCGAACAGGTCTTGTGCTGCCAGGCTACCGACTGGCCTGCGATCGTCGTCAACACCGACAGGGCCAGGACTCTGGCATGGGGAGGGAGCGAGTGAGTGAGTCCGTAGCGTCCGCCTCGGTCAGCCTGGTGATCTCCGTTTGGAATCGTCTGGACGATCTCCGTGAGAACCTCCAGGCCATCCAAGCTCAGACCGTGGCCCCCCTTGAAGTCATCGTCGTGGACAATGATTCGAGAGATGGCACACCCGAGATGGTCCTGGAGGAGTTCCCGGAGGTTCGTCTCATTCGCATGCCACATTCGGAGTTCGGGGCTTGCACGACCTTCAATGTCGGGTTTGCCTCCGCCAGGGGCCAGTGGGTCGGGATCCTCGATGACGATGTCGTGCTTCCCGTGGATTGGATCGAAGGGATGCTGGAGGAGGCGGATCGCCTGCCGGATGACGTGGCCGTTCTCTCTTCACGCGTCGAAGAACCGGAGATGCCTGACTGGTTCCTGGAGAGTGCCGGGCAGCTCACTCCTCGATACATGAGCACCTTCCGCGGATGTGCCAGCCTCGCGCGTGCGGATCGCCTCCGAGCCTGTGGCTTCTACGACGAGGTCCTGTTCATCTTCGGCAACGAGCGGGATCTCACGGCCCGGTTCCTCAATCGTGGGTGGCGCGTGCGTTACGTCCCGAGTCTGCGTGTCTGGCACAAAGCCCCCTTCGGCATGCGACAGGGCAAGCGCAGCCTCTTCTATCATGTGCGCAACTTCTGGATCTACTCTTTCAAGTACGTGCCACTCGAGGACATCCTCAAGTTTCCCTTCCGTTTCCTGGGCAAGGGACTGGGGAGCAAGAAGCAAGGCGCGGGAGTCGGAGATGCCGTGGGGACCATCGGATTGTTCGACTCGATCCGTGCCCTGCCGGGTGGCTACTGGATCTGCATCCAAGCGACACTCTCGGCCCTGCGCCAGTTGCCCTACTGTCTGAAGAATCGTGAGGTCTGCACCCACGAGGACTTCGACCTGCCCCTGGGATGAAAGTGATGGCCGTCTCCGTAGTCGTCGTCAACCACCAGGGAGAAGGGCGCTTGAGGGCTTGCCTCGAGTCGATCTTTGCTGAGGCTCCCGACGAGGTCCTCCTCGTGGATTCGGGATCCGACGATGGTGCCGAACTCGAAGCCGAGCGGGATTTCGACCTGCGGCTGATCCGCCTCGCCGGCAACCTCGGACCTTCGGCTGCTCGCAACCGTGGCCTGGCCGAGGCCAGGAACGAGCAGGTGCTCCTGATCGACAACGATGTCATCCTCCAGGCGGGGGCCCTCACGTCTCTGGTAGAAGCCATGGACCTGGACCCGGGCCTTTCGCTCATCCAGGCTCGTTCGCTCCTCTCAGGCGAGGGCTTCCATCCCGAGGATCCTGACCGGGCCCTGGTCCACTATGATGGGGCGGGTTTCCACTATCTCGGACTCTTGGCGCTGCGGCACTGGTATGCGCCTCTACGAGACATGGGGCCTGCTCGTACGGTGGCTGTGGATTGCGCCATCTCCCTCTGTTGTCTCTGCCGTCGTGACGATCTACTTGCGGCCGGTGGATATGACGAGTCCATGTTCATTCTCTGGGAGGACACAGGTTTGTCCTATGTCCTGGGACTCATGGGCAAGCGGATCGCTGTGGCCGAAGGGGCTGTCTGCTGGCATGGTGGCGGAACCAGGGACCTCTCGACGCGTGGGAGCAAGGCCCGGATTCCCAAGCAGCGCAGTTTCTTGCAGTCCAGGAACCGCTGGATCTTCGTGTTGACGAGCTACCGGCTCTGGACCCTCTTGCTCCTGGTGCCTGGCTTTCTGCTCTACGGCCTTGTCCATCTGGGATTCGTGGTGTCGATGGGCCATCTGGGCGCCTGGATGCGGGGCAAGTGGGCATTGTTGGGCTTGATGCCCACTCTCTGGCGGAGGCGTCGTTTCATCCAGCGCCTGCGCATCGCCCCCGACAAGGCCCTTCTCGCCAGTCCCGATCTGACCTTCAATCCTGGACTGGCGGAGACGCCTCTCAAGAGTACGGTCCGACGGTTGCTGGACCGGGGGCTTTCACTCTGGTACTCCATCGTGCGCTGGGCCTTGCGATGAATCCACTTTGCGAAGTCCGAAGCCAGGATCGACCTGGAGTCCTTGCGATCCTTCCCCACTACGGGTCGGCTGCCTCCACGCGCGAGGCCATCTCGTGCCTTCAGCAGCAGGGGTATGCGAACCTGGAGATCCTGGTCATCGACAACGGTGACTCCGACGAGGGCTCCCGCGGCCTCTCGGCAGAGCCGGTCGCCGGGCTCGAGTGGGAAGACCCTGGACGCAATCTCGGTTATTGCGCGGCCATCAACCGTGGCCTGGCTCGTGCCCTGGAGAAGGACACCCCCTATCTCTGCCTCATCAATGCCGATGTCCGGATCGAGGGAGATTGTCTGGCGCGTCTCGTCGAAGCTCTTGAAGCCGATCCCCAAGTGGCAGGTGTGGGCCCCTTGTTGACGACCGCGGACGGGAGCCGGGTCTGGTCGGCGGGTTCTCGCCTGCGGTTCGGACCCAATCAGATCGCCCATCGGAGCCATGGATCGCCGAGCGCTTGCGCCCCTGCGCGGCCCGCCCAGGTCGACTTCCTTCCCGGCGCGCTGGCCATCTATCGAACCTGCGACTTGCAGGAGATGGGGGGGCTCGATGAGAAATATTTCATGTATTGTGAAGACGTGGACCTCGGACTGCGATTGACCCGCAAGGGGCGTCACCTGCTCTACCTTCCCTGGGCGCGTGCCGAGCATCAAGGCACCGCCAGTTCGGGAGGAGGGGCCAGTCCGCTGCGTAAGTTCCTGATGGGGGTGAATACGCCCCGGTTCTTGAGGCGGGCGGGCTCTCTGCGATTGTGGTCGTCGTTCGTGATCTTCGATCTCCTCGGCTGGTTTCCGGCACTCTTGCTCTATGTCCCACGACCGCGTCGATTGCGTGCTCACCTGGCCAAAGGACGTGGCATGCTCATGGGAATCGGTGGGTATCGCCCCGGCGTAAAGGATGTCGTCCATTATCTTGGAGAGGGCACATGAGGATCTGTCTCGTCTGTCACCAGTATCTGCCGGAGCAGCGTTCCGGTGCTGAGATCTATACGCATCGACTGGCCCAGTCCCTGCAGGAGCGAGGGCATGAGGTCCTGGTGTTCGCTACCAAGAAGGACCTGTCACGGCGCGAAGGAGAGGTCCTGGAGCAGGAGTTCGAAGGGATTCGCAACCTCCGTGTGATCCGCAATCTCTTCTACAAGGATTTTCGGGAGACCTTCGAGGATCCACTGCCGGGGGTTCGTTTTCGTGAGCATGTGCTCGAGGGGTTTCGTCCGGATCTGGTGCACGTGCATCACCTCATGCATCACAGCCTGGAACTTCCGGCTCTGGCCAAGGCTGTGGACGTTCCCGTCCTGATGACGCTTCACGACTACTGGCTGGCCTGTCCCCGCTTTGGTCAGCTTCTGGACCATGAAGGCGAGATCTGCGAGACCGTGGATCTCGAGCGTTGCTCGAAGTGCATGGGACGGTTCTCCTGGCGCAACCCACCCAAGCTGCGTCACGTAGCCCGTGGGCTGGAGTTGTTGCGAAGGGCATCCGGTCTCGATCTCCAGAAGCCGCTGCAGAACCGCTATCGCAAGCGTGCCGGACAGAAGAAGCCTGTGAACACAGTCCTGGAACCAGCAGTCCCAGATCCGCTCTTACAAGCCGCTCTCGAAGAGCGGCAAGCCGCCGTGCTCGAGCAGCTGATTCCGTCGGTCGATCGTTTCCTCTGTCCCTCTCGATTCTTGAAGGAGCGAATGGAGTCTCTCGGTCTGCCGTCGGGCATGCTGCGCTATCACCCTCTCGGCGTGCCCTATCCCGATGTGGGCACGCGCACGCGTCCCGGCCTGGAAGGAGGCGATCGTGGCGGGCATCCCCTGCGCGTCGCCTACATGGGCACGGTTCTTCCTCACAAGGGCGTTCACCTCCTTCTCGATGCCTTCGAGATCCTTCGCCTGCATGGAGTCGAGATCGAGATGGCCATCCATGGTGGGAGCAGCTCCAATCCGGTCTACGGAGAAGAACTTCGTTCCCGGGCCGAGGAGCTGGGAGTGCGATACATGGGGTCCTATCTGCCTGAGAGGATCGGGGTCTTGCTGGAGGGAACGGACCTCTGCGTGGTTCCCAGTCTCTGGTTCGAGAATCGCCCCATCACGATTCTCGACGCACGTGTGCGCGGTGTGCCCTGCCTGGTATCAGACCTTGGCGGCATGACCGAGTTGGTTCCCGATGCACGGCTTCGATTCGCCCACGGAGATGCGGAGGATCTGGCTCGTCGCATCCAACACCTGGCAGAGGGCAGTGTCGAGAATCTCGACATGGGGCCACTTCCACCCGATCCCCTGGAAGATCTCGAAAAGACACTGCAGGAGTATGCATCCTTGGGCCGATAGGGACCGTGTCATGGACATTTCCCCTACCCTCCCCGTCGTGCGCTCTGCGCTTCTCGTCCCTTTCCTCCTGCTGGCGGCCTGCCAGAGTGGAGCGGATCACGATCTGGCCCTGAACACCGATGCCTACCAGGGCAGTGGTTATCAGGCGGCTCACAAGCAGGACCGGACCGTCTTCATCCGCCAGTTGCAGGACCGGCGCAAGGACATGGAGAGCTACGCGGAAGGTCAGTACCCGGTCGTCTATACCAAGGATCGGTATTGGGATCGCCCGGTGCCGGTCATGCTGGATGCTGTCCTACGCAATGAGGTGCAGGACTCAGGGATCTTCGCATCCATTGTGGAGAAGGAAGAGGATGCAGACTGGATCATCGAGCCCGTTCTGCTGCAGTTCTACGGCGGCGTGGAGCAGAGAGTGGACGGCCGTAAGTACCGTGCTGGCACCGAGCTTCATGTGATCGTCCTGGGGGAGCCTGACAGCCAGGGGCAACGCAAGGTCCTGCGCAAGCGCAAGTACGAGGGACCCTTGGATCTGGGCGGAGTCACCTATGCCCAGATCAACCCTTATGGGCTGGCTTCGGCCTCCTTCGCGCGATGCATGGGCATGGTCCTCATCGATCTGGACCTGGGCGGGCAGCTCGCCGATGGAATCGCCCCCAAGCAGAAGAAATCGGTCGATTTCGAGACCCAGACCGAATGGTCGAGCGCCAGTTCTGGCCGAAATCGCTGAGCCTGAGGGCGTCTTGGAAGCTCTTCTGGCCCGGAGGATCGCATCGGGAATCCTACCCGTTCCGGGCTCCAGCTCCCACCCCATGAGCTGCGGCGCGGAGGTCCTTGCTGTCAAGCGGAAATGTGGGGATTGCTCTGGCCCAATCCAGGCTGGATAACAGCATATGGTGTTGATCGCACCTCAGGACCACCGTATCTTGGGCTTTCTCGTCTGAGCGAGTCAGGCGGGGAACCTCCTCTCTCCTCCGGTTTCTGTGCGGTTTGCGTCGCCGGAGACCTCTCTCCTTTGCGTAGGATCAGCGGCCGTTTCGTCGCAGCCTTGTCGTTGAAGACAGCGGGCTGCCGTCATTCGGGCGGTGCTGGGATCCAAGAACTCCGGGGGAGAGATGTCTCCTGGCTACGCCAAGCGGGAATCAGACACCGGATGTTCGGTGGCACTGACACTTGATGCGGTTGCGATGGTTCCTGAGGTGGATCACGGATGGACCGTGGCTCAGGGTGGGGGAGGTTGCAAGTGATCGTAGCAGTGGGCGCTCGCGGGGCTTGATGCCCTGTTCGAGAACAAGAAAGCAGGGTCGGCGACCCTGTGGCGGAACCCCGTAGGGGCAGGACCTCAGGGACAGAACCTCAGGGACAGAACCTCAGGGACAAGGGAGGGAAGATGAAGATCCAACGTCGTTTCACGACCAAGAAGGGCGGGCCGTACGAGGGCCTTTCCTTTGTCAAGCGCACGAGCGAAATCCGCAACCCGGATGGAAACCTCGTATTCCAGCACAAGGACCTGAGTGTGCCTGCTGACTGGAGTCAGGTCGCGACCGACATTCTGGCACAGAAGTACTTCCGCAAAGCCGCCGTCCCCCAGGTCGAAGGCTTGGAGGACGTGAACTGGGGCTACGGTAAGAAGGCCGACAAGTCCGCGTTCGAAGAGAGCAAGGGCCACAGTCACAACCAGCTGGGGGATCTCATTCGCGGTGAGGATGGCGAGATCCTCATGGGCCGGGAGAACGACGCTCGTCAGGTCTTCCACCGCATGGCAGGTTGTTGGACCTCCTGGGGTGACCGGTTCGGCTACTTCGACAGCAAGGAAGACGCCAAGGCCTTCTACGACGAGATGGCCTACATGCTGGCCCATCAGATCGCGGCGCCCAACTCCCCACAGTGGTTCAATACCGGCATGTACTGGTCCTATGGCATCTCCGGTCCAGCGCAGGGGCACCACTACGTGGATCCCAAGAGTGCCAAGCTCAAGGTGGCGAAGAACTCCTATGAGCATCCACAGCCACACGCCTGCTTCATCCAGAGCGTCGAAGACGATCTTGTCAACGATGGCGGGATCATGGATCTCTGGACACGCGAAGCGCGTCTCTTCAAGTTCGGTTCCGGCACGGGAAGCAATTTCTCGAATCTCAGAGGCGTCAACGAGCCCCTCTCGGGTGGTGGGCGCAGCTCTGGCTTGATGTCCTTCCTGAAGATCGGCGATCGTGCGGCGGGGGCCATCAAGTCGGGGGGCACGACGCGCCGTGCGGCCAAGATGGTCTGCTTGGATCTTGACCATCCCGACATCGAGGACTTCATCGGATGGAAGTCCGTCGAAGAGCAGAAGGTCGCTGCCCTCATTGCCGGGTCACGCAGTCTCAAGTCGCACCTGCAGGCTCTCTTGGATGCCAGTTGGGTCGGGACGGACGGGGATGCACCCGAACTCTCCGCGGATCCGCGCAAGAATCCCGAGCTCAGAAAGGCCATCCTGGCGGCTCGTGCCGCCTTCGTTCCCGATGCCTTCCTGCGCAAGGCCTTGCAGGAGATTCGGCAGGGAGCCAGATCGCTGGACCTCAGGGAATACGATACGAACTGGGATGGGGAGGCCTACGCCACGGTCTCGGGCCAGAACTCCAACAACTCCGTCCGAGTGCCCAACAGCTTCTTCGATGCCCTCGAGAAGGATGAGGATTGGAATCTGATCCGTCGCTACGACGGCAAGATCAGCAAGTCACTCAAGGCGCGCGCACTCTGGGACAAGGTCTGTCACAGTGCCTGGTCTTGCGCAGACCCAGGATTGCAGTTCGATACGACCATCAACGAGTGGCACACCTGCCCCGAGGGTGGACGGATCAACGCGAGCAATCCTTGTTCGGAATACATGTTCCTGGATGACACGGCCTGCAACCTGGCATCCGTCAACCTGGTTCGTTTCGAGCTCCCTCATGGCCAGGGCAAGGACGGTGTCGACTTCGATGTGGATGGGTACCGCCATGCCATCCGTCTCTGGACGATCGTCCTGGAGATTTCAGTGCTCATGGCCTCCTTCCCCAGCCGTGAGATCGCCCAGAAGAGCTTCGAATACCGAACGCTGGGTCTGGGCTACGCCAACCTGGGCACGCTCCTCATGCGCCAGGGCGTGGCCTACGACAGCGATCGGGGTCGGGCGATCTGTGCGTCTCTCACCGCCATCCTGACGGGAGAGTCCTACGCGACTTCTGCCGAGATGGCGAAGGAGCTGGGCAGCTTCGAACGCTTCGAGGAGAACCGTGAGCACATGCTCCGGGTCATCCGCAATCACCGTCGCGCTGCCTTCGCGGTCCTGGACAAAGAATACGAAGGCCTCTCGGTCCAACCGGTGGCTATCGATCATGCCGCCGCTCCCGCAGACCTGCTGTTGTCTGCGCACGAAGCCTGGGATCGCGCGTTGAGCCTCGGCGAGGAGTATGGCTTCCGCAATGCGCAGACTACGGTCATCGCTCCGACCGGGACGATCGGCCTCGTCATGGACTGTGATACGACGGGCATCGAGCCCGACTTTGCTCTCGTCAAGTTCAAGAAGTTGGCAGGTGGAGGATTCTTCAAGATCATCAACCAGAGCCTTCCCCAATCCCTCACGCGATTGGGCTACGAGGAGCGTCAGGTGGCCGACATCGTCGCCTATGCCAAGGGCCATGGGACGCTCAAGGGCGCGCCCGCCGTCAACCATGAGGTGCTCAAGGCCAAAGGCTTCGACGACGATGCTCTCGATAAGGTGGAGCGTCAGCTCGCCATGGCCTTTGATCTGAGCTTCCCCTTCAGTGTCTGGAACCTGGTGCGGGACTTCCTGGTGGGCAAGCTCGGGATGGACGCAAACGACGTCGACAGTGCAGACTTCGACGTGTTGGCCCGCCTGGGCTTCACTCCCGAGGAGATCCTCGCGGCCAACGAGTATTGTTGTGGCACGATGACCGTCGAGGGTGCTCCGCATCTACGCGACGAGCATCTGTCCATCTTCGATTGCGCCAACCGATGTGGCCGGAGAGGGCAGCGGTTCATCAGTGCCACGGCTCACATCGAGATGATGGCTGCTGCGCAGCCCTTCCTCTCGGGGGCGATCAGCAAGACCATCAACATGCCCACCGAGGCCGGGATTCGTGAGATCGACGAGGCCTATCAGCTGAGCTGGAAGCGCTGCGTCAAGGCCGTTGCGCTCTATCGCGATGCAAGCAAGCTGAGCCAGCCACTCAGCAGTCTGGCTCTCGATGAGCTGGGGATCGGGTCCGATGTCGAGGACGATTCCCAAGTCCAAGAGGAGGCTGTGCCCACGATGTCGGAGAAGGTCGAGGAGGTGGCAGGTCGTGCTGCGGCCATGGCGATGTCCAAGAGCCAGGCACCTGGGCGTCATCAGCTGCCCTACCGCCGCCAGGGCTACACGCAGAAGGCGGTCGTCGGAGGACACAATGTCTATCTTCGCACTGGAGACTATGAGGATGGCACCCTGGGGGAGATCTTCCTCGACATGCACAAGGAAGGAGCCGCCTTCCGGAGCCTCATGAACTGCTTTGCCATCGCGATCTCGCTGGGCCTCCAGCACGGAGTGCCTTTGGACGAGTATGTCGATGCCTTCGTGTTCACGCGCTTCGAGCCGAGTGGCGTCGTAATGGGCCACAAGAACGTCAAGTTCGCGACCTCCATCATCGATTACATCTTCCGTGAACTGGCCATCAGTTACCTGGATCGAGAGGATCTTGCACACGTCAAGACTGAGCAGATCATGAAGGAGCAGGTGCGCACCGGAACGGGTGGCTCGAGCTCCGAGGGCAAGAAGCCCGCATCAGATCGGAAGATTGAGGATCGGAAGATTGAGGACAAGCCGGAGAGAGGCGATTCGGAAGACGGTCCCGAGGCCCTCGAAGGGCGCCAACTCATTCCGCTGACAGAAGAACGGGAGAAGGATGGGGCATCCGACGGGCAGGGTTTGCCAGCGGCCCAGGCTTCTTCTTCACTCAAGCCCGGCAGTGGTTTCAGCTTCGAGAGCCAGGCGATCCAGAGTCACCTCAAGACGCGTTCGAGTGACCAACTGCGAACGGAAGCACGCCAGAAAGGCTATGAAGGGGATCCCTGCGGCGAGTGTGGTCAGTTCACCCTGGTCCGCAACGGCACCTGCCTCAAGTGTATGAGTTGTGGCTCGACTTCTGGCTGCAGCTGAGCGCTTGCGGCCTTGATTGGATCCCCTGACTGGATCCCCTGACTGGATCCCCTGACCGGATCCACAGTCTCCCGGGCTCGTCGCCGTGCGACGGGCCCGGGTCACAGAACACTGGTGGATCAGACTCCGATGCCCGAGTGACGCAGCAGTGCGTCGATCTCGGGCTCGCGACCGCGGAAGGCCACGAACAGGTCCATGGCGTCCTCGGAGCCACCCTTGGCCAGGATGTTGGATTCGAAGGAATCCCCCGTGGCCGCATCGAAGATCCCGTTCTCCTCGAAGAGGGAGAAGGCATCTGCGGAGAGGACCTCTGCCCACTTGTAGCTGTAGTAGCCAGCGGCATAGCCGCCCGCGAAGATGTGGGCGAAGCCATGGGCGAAGCGACTGTACTCTGTCGCAGGAGTCACGGAGACTTCATCACGCACCTCGTCCAGGATCTCGTAGACCCGGCCGCCACGCTTGGGGTCGTACTCGAGATGCAGGCGGAAGTCGAAGAGGCTGAACTCCAGCTGGCGCAGCATCGTCATGGCCGACAGGAAGTTCTTAGCCTTGGTCATACGCTTGAAGAGATCCTCAGGAATGGGCTCCTGGGTCTCGTAGTGCTTCGCGAAGAGATCCAGAGCCTCTCTCTCCCAGCAGAAGTTCTCCATGAACTGACTGGGAAGCTCGACCGCATCCCAGCTGACCCCGTTGATTCCCGAGATCGAGAGATAGTCGATCCGCGTCAGCATGTGCTGTAGGCCGTGCCCGAACTCGTGGAACAGCGTCTCGACCTCGCGGTGCGTCAGAAGGGCCGGCTTGTCCCCGACAGGTGGCGTGAAGTTGCAGACCATGTTGGCTACGGGGATCTGTTGCCGGTGGGCTGTCGACATGCGCCCCTGGCTGTCATCCATCCA
>JAJRTL010000423.1 GCA_024278315.1 Planctomycetota bacterium
ACGAGGGCTCTTCCCTCTCTTTGCCCAGATACGAAAGAACCCTCGACGATTCGCATCCGAAGAAGCGTCGATCGTCGAGGGTCTGGCGGAGAGGGGGGGATTCGAACCCCCGGATGAGTTGCCCCATCACTGGTTTTCGAAACCAGCCCGTTCGGCCACTCCGGCACCTCTCCCTGGGGAAGGGGGAGGATTGTAGGAAGGGTCGGGGGCCAGACAAGGAGAGCCCCGGAAAAGCGCATGGCAATGACGCCGGTCAGGCATGGACCGAGGCTCCGAGCCTTGGAGCCGGGTCCGTCGACAGGATGGATGGAGCGGCTCCTCCGATTCGTGGGTTACGGTTGGTTCTGTCTATCCAGCCCAAGACTGGTCAGCGCCGGGAGCGGAAGAAGGCCTTGAGCAGTTCGGAGGACTCTGCGGCATAGATACCCTCACGCACCGGGTAGCGGTGATTCAGACGCGTATCGGCTGGCAGGTTGGCCAGGGAGCCGCAGGCACCGAACTTGGGATCCCGGGTGCCGAAGACGACGCGACCGATGCGTGCGTGGACCAGGGCACCTGCGCACATGAAGCAGGGCTCCAGGGTCACATAGAGCTCGCAGGTGGGGAGGCGTGCGTCGCCGAGTGCCTCGCAGGCCTGGGTGATAGCCAGGATCTCGGCGTGGGCCGTGGGGTCCTTGAGCTCTTCGCAGCGGTTTCCCGCCCGGACCAGGACCTGGCCCTGGTGGACGATGACCGCCCCCACCGGCACCTCACCGCGCTCGGCGGCTTCGACTGCCTCGTGGAGGGCGTGCGCCATGAACCAGTAGTCCAGCTCGTCGGGGTCCTCAGGCTGGTGGAGGAGGGATGCTCTCGGGACTTCCATGGGGACATCTTGCGATTCCAGGGACAAGAATCCAAGCTGACAGTCATGAGCCAAACGCTTCGCCACTTTCTTTCCACCGAGGATCTGGACCAGGAAGGTCTCCGCCAGGTCCTCGAGCTCAGCATGCGCATCAAGATGAAGGGGCCTCGCGAGGCCTTCCGGGGGAAGAGCCTCGGACTCATCTTCCTGGCGCCGAGTCTTCGGACACGCGTCAGCTTCGAAGTCGCCATGAACCAACTCGGAGGCCACTGCATCACCCTGGATCCCGAGCGGGATGTCTATACCCAGGAGGCTCTCAGCGAAACTGTGATGGACGGCCCCGCAGAAGAGCACGTCAAGGACGCTGCACGAACCCTCTCGCGTTACCTGGACGGCATAGGTATCCGCACCCCGCCGCTGCGCAGAAGCTGGCAAGAGGACAGGGAGGAGGCCTTGCTCCGTGGCTATGCCGCCCACGCCAGCGTGCCGATCATCAACCTGCAGTCCCCCCTCGAACATCCCTGTCAGGCCCTGGCCGATGTCTTCACGATGCAGGAACGCTGTCGCAGCCTCGCCGGCCGCAAACTCACCCTGGCCTGGACCCAGAACCCCACCTCCCCCGCCCCCGGCATCCCCCACTCCCTGATCCTCCTGGCCACACGACTCGGCATGGACGTGACGGTGGCCCACCCCCAGGGCTTCGAGCTCGACGACGAAATCCTCTCCAAGGCACAGCAACACGCCTACGACTCCAAGGGCGAACTCCGTATCTCCCACGATCTGGACGAGGCCTGCGAGGGGGCCGAGTTCCTCTATGCGAGGTCCTGGTGCTCGCTGTCCTCCTACGCCGACCCCGACCGTGAAGTCCTTCTCAAGCGCAGCCTCGACACCTGGAAGATCACGCAGGCACAGCTCGATCGCGGCAACCACGCCTTCCTCATGCAACCCCTACCCGTGCGGCGCAATCTCTCCGTGGACGACGAGGTCCTCGACGGCCCGCAGTCGCTCGCCTATGACCAGGCCGAGAACCGCCTCCAGGTCCAGAAGGCGCTACTGCTTCATCTGCTCTGAACAAGACAGGACAACTCGTGCTCTGCCCCCTGCCACGCTGATCTCAGCCGACCAGCACCCGGACATCGTACGTCTGGATCATCTTGTCTCGGGTCACGAGGATCAGATCTTCGATGCGAGCTTGCACGATCTGGATCCGATCAAACGGATCCTGATGGTGCACGGGCAACTCCGCCACCGCGAGCGCGTGCCCCAGATCAACCGGCAAGACCTCGATATGATCTTTCCCCAGGACCTCCGCGAGGTTAGAAGGGTAGTCGAGCCGACCGAGTGCCTTCTTGATGGCCATCTCCCACCCAGCGGCCGCACTCAGATACACGTGGTTCTTCCCGTCGCTGATCGTTCGACGCGCTTGCTCCGAGAGCTCGGCGGGATCCGCAAGCCACCGGAGCAGGACATGAGTATCCAACAGGAAGCCCCTCATCACTGAGGCACATCGAAGGAGCTGGGAAACTCATCGGGCAATGGCTCGTCGAAGTCATCCCCTATCCGCACGAGCCCTTTCCAGTGCCCACCCTTGCGTTCCCTGCTGTCATCCTGAAACGCGATCAGCCTGGCGATGGGCTTGCCTGCCCGTGCGATCACGATCTCCTCTCCCTTCGCCACACGATCCAGCAGCTGCGAGAGGTGGGTCTTGGCCTCGTGTGTATTGACGATCTTCATGGCATTAGTTTATCGGACTAAGTCCCACAGACTAATGCCATTCACCAGCCGATCAAGGGGCTCATGCTTCGGACGGCATCCGGGGGCTAGAGCCAGCCCTTCTCGCGGTACCAGGCGACGGTGCTGGCGAAGCCCTGTTCGTGGGAGATCTGGGCTTCGAAGGAGAGGACCTCCCGTGCCAGGCTCGTGTCGATGACCCAGGAGCCGGCGCGCATCTCGCGGTATTTGTCGAGGTTGAAGGCCGGGGTGGCGGAACGGAAGGCGTAAAGCAGCTCCATGGAGCTCGCGCCCAGCAGACCGAAGAGTCGCGGTAGTCGTAGGACGCGCTCTGAGCCTTGCTGTGCGCGACCTAGCATTCGGAGCCAGTCGGCATCGAGGAGGGGCGGATCCTGGGCCAGAGGAAGAAACTGATCGACCACGGGCGCATCGAGTGCCAACAGGAGGGCACGCACCAGATCCTGGACATGGATCATGGAATAGTGGGACGAAGATCCCGCCAGGACGCCGGGCCCTCGGCGCATCTGCTTGAAGAGAATGAGGACATCGGTGTCCCAGGGGCCAAAGACGATGCCGGGGCGCAGAACGAGCCAGGGATTCCGGCTAGACCGTAGCACCAATTCCCCGGCCCGCTTGCTCTGACCATAGAAGGAAGGAGGGCTGCATTCCTCCGGCGGAACCAGGCTCGCACTGCCGTCGCGAGAGGCTCCGGTGGCAGCCAGGGAGGAGAGGAGGACGAATCGAGCCCCCGGGGCCTGGGCCTCCAGGGCCTCCACGAGGCGCCGGGTCCCGGTTTCATTGACCTGGAACAGCTCCTCCCGGCTGCCGCGGACCAGGCCTGCCAGATGCAGGACCGCGGAGACACCCTCAACAGCTTCGTCCAATGGCCCACCCAGGTCCCCTTCCACCAGGGCAGTGTCGGGCAGGCCTCGGGCCAGGGCCTTGCTTCGGGAGCGCACCAGAGCCTTGTAGGGTCGGCCAGCCTCATCGAGCGCCTTGCAGAGATTGACGCCCACGAAACCCGTGGCCCCGGTCACCAGGATCATGGCACTGAGGATAGGAAACCCCAGGGCCATGGTCCCCTCATTCACATGCCTTTTTTTTAGGGATTGACCGCCATGCGGGGCGCCCAGTACGCTCTGGCGTTGCTGGGGACTCGGTCGAGGGGAGATTGTCGATCTCTCTTCGAAAGATCCGGTCCGGATCCCCGTATTCCCGGACTCAGTCATCTCTCGTTTTGTCCCGAGGCCCCCACCTCGACGGAGACGCCCCTGTTGGACCTCTTCGATAAAGTCAAGGAATTCACCACGGTCGACGACCTGGTGAGAGCCGGAATCTACCCTTACTTCACTCCCATCGAAGATAGTGAGGGGACGGTAGTCGAAATTCACGGCCGGCGACTCCTCATGCTCGGTAGCAACAACTACCTGGGCGTCACGCACGAGCCAACCGTGGTCGAGGCAGGCATTGCTGCCACCAAGCGGTACGGTTCGGGTTGCACGGGTTCTCGTTTTCTGAACGGCACCTTGGCCCTGCACGAAGAGCTCGAGCAAAGGCTGGCGAAGTTCCTCAAGAAGGAGTCGGCCCTCGTCTTCACGACAGGTTACCAGACGAACCTCGGAGTGATCTCCGCACTGGTAGGCCGAAGGGATGCCATCTTCACCGACAGGGAGAACCATGCCTCCATCATGGATGGGTGTCGCCTTTCCTACGGTGAGATCCACAAGTTCCGGCACAACGACATGGCCGACCTGGAGGCCAAGCTCCAGAGGCACAGCGCTGGCATCCGCGAAGGGAGAGCACCCGGTGGAAAACTGATCGTCGTCGACGGTGTGTACTCGATGCTCGGCGACCTGGCTCCTCTCCCGGAGATCGTCCGATTGGCCAAGAGATACGGCGCGCGCGTTCTCGTCGATGATGCCCACTCGATCGGCGTGTTTGGCCCCACGGGAGCAGGCACTGCCGAGCACTTCGGCCTCGAAAAAGAAGTCGACCTCGTCCTCGGGACCTTCTCCAAGAGCCTGGGGTCGGTGGGTGGCTATGTAGCCGGGGATGCCGACGTCATCGACTACATCAAGCATCTGGCCAGGAGCATGATCTTCTCGGCTGCACTGCCCGCACCCTCCGTCGCAGCAGTATGCGCAGCGCTGGACATCGTGGAGCAACAGCCCGAACGGCGCCAACAACTGCATGCAAACGCCGAATTCCTGAGAAGAGCGTTCATCGACATGGGCTTCCAGGTGGGTCCCGGCAAGAGCCCGGTCATTCCCCTCATCATCGGTTCGCGCGAAGCGACCTTCCACTTCTGGAAGGAGCTCTTCGCGGCAGGCGTCTTCACCAACCCGGTCACCGCGCCGGCCGTGCCCGAGGGCATGGACCTGCTCCGTTGCTCCGTCATGGCCACACATACGCGAGAGCAGCTCGAACGTGTGGTGGAGATTGTTGGCGAGGTCGCCAAGAAGCTCCGATTCGTCGCCTGAGTCGACCGCTCGGCACGAGTAGGATTGGGCGAGTAGGATTGGGCGAAGGGGTGTAGGCGTGTAGGATTGCGCACTGGGGAGTCGGCTGCTCTCCGTCCTGTCCGAATCACCATCCTCGACTGGCCTTTCCCGCGGAGAACCTTGGTGAGCCCAACGATTCCCGACTTTGCCCACCTGCATGTGCACACGCACTTCAGCTTGTTGGATGGCGCCTGCCGGCTGGATGCCCTCGTGGATGAGGCCGTGGCCGATGGCCAGAGAGCTCTCGGGCTGACCGACCACGGCAATCTCTTTGGTGCCATCCCGTTCTATCGCGCCTGCAAGAAGAAGGGCATCAATCCACTTCTGGGTATCGAGAGCTACCTGGCACAGGGGAGCCGTCTGGAGAAGGGCAACCCCAAGACCAACCGGACGTACCACATCACGCTTCTGGCTGAGAACAACGAAGGCTGGAAGAACATCATCAAGCTCTCCTCCCTGGCCTACACCGAAGGCTTCTACAGAAAGCCTCGGGTCGACAAGGAGATCCTGGCACGCTACAGCAAGGGCGTGATCTGCTTGACGGGTTGCCTGGGCGGTGAGATCAACCAGTACATCCTCCGCGATGAAATGGACCAGGCCTACGGCTCCGCAGGCTCTTTCGTGGACATCTTCGGCAAGGACAACGTCTACCTCGAAGTCATGGACAATGGCTACGAAGGTCAGCGAAAGGTGCTGCAAGGCCTGCAGAAGATCGGCAAGGACATGGGCATCAAGCTCGTGGCGACCAACGACATCCACTACGTCCAGGGCGACGACGCAAAGGCGCAGGACATTCTCCTCTGCATCAATACCGGAAAAACGGTGCAGGAAGAGAACCGGTTCAAGATGGAGAGCGACGAGCTCTTCTTCAAGACGCGCGCGCAGATGTGGGAGGTCTTCAAGGACCTGCCGGAGGCTCTCCAATCGACCATCGAGATCGCGGATCGGTGCCATGTCGAAATCGATTTCGACACCTACCACCTCCCGGTCTTCAGTCCCGAAGGCGGAGAGACGCCCGAGGAACTGTTCGACAATCTTCTGGAAGAGGGGCTTGCCAAGTTCTATCCGGAGATCACTCCCAAGATCCGGGAGCGAATGGAATACGAAAAGGGCATCATCCACAAGCTCGGGTTCGTCTCCTACTTCCTGATCACCTGGGACTTCATCCGCCATGCGAGGGAGCAGGTGATCCCGGTGGGTCCCGGACGAGGGTCGGCAGCGGGTTCCATCGTGGCCTACTGCATGGAGATCACGCAGCTCGACCCCCTCAAGTACGATCTCATCTTCGAGCGCTTCCTCAACGCGGAGCGCATCTCGATGCCGGATATCGACGTGGATTTCTGTCGGGACAAACGCGAGCTCGTCATCGACTACGTCCGTGACAAGTACGGTGCCGAGAACGTGAGCCAGATCATCACCTTCGGGACGATGGCATCGCGTGGTGTCATTCGTGACGTTGGTCGAGCCCTGGACATTCCCCTGGGAGAGATCGACTCGATCGCCAAGAAGGTCCCCAATGGACCGGGCGCCTCCTTGAAGAAGGCACTGGGATCTGACGACGAGCTCAAGGAGGTGCAACGAAGCGGCGCCGACAAGAAGCGGCTCTTCGATATCTCGCTCCGGCTGGAGGGTCTCTGCAGACATGCCTCCACCCATGCAGCAGGCGTAGTCATCGCCAACGAGCCGCTCGATACGCTCGTGCCTCTCTACCGGAACGGGGACGACATCGTCACGCAGTGGCAGATGACCGACCTCGAGGCGGTTGGGCTGCTCAAAGTCGACTTCCTTGGATTGAAGACGCTGACGATCCTGGATGAAGCCCACCGTCTCATCCAGAAGAACCACGGTGTCGACATCGATCTCGATGGTCTGCCCCTTGATGACCGCAAGACCTACGACCTCCTCCAGAGTGCCGAGACCTTGGGTGTCTTCCAGCTCGAATCCGAGGGGATGCGAGAGCTGATCCTCAGGCTGAAGCCCGATAACTTCGAGGATGTCATCGCACTGATTGCCCTCTATCGGCCTGGCCCCCTGCAATCGGGCATGGCCGACATGTACGTCAAGCGTAAGCATGGCGAGGAGCGCGTGACCTACCCCGACGAGAGTATCGAACCCCTCCTGCGAGGGACCTTCGGGGTCATCGTCTACCAGGAGCAGGTCATGCTCATCTCCCACCATCTGGCCGGCTTCTCCCTCAACGAAGCAGACAGCCTGCGCAAGGCCATGGGCAAGAAGAAGCCCGAGGTCATGGCGGAGTTTCGGGAGAAGTTCGTCGAGGGCGCGGTCTCGCAGGGGCACGACCGCAAGATGGCAAGCGAGCTCTTCTCGACGATGGAGTTCTTCGCGGGATACGGATTCAACAAGTCACACTCGGCAGCCTACGCCGTGCTCACCTATCGGACCACATGGTTGAAGGCCAACTATCCGGTCGAGTTCATGTGTGCCTTGTTTACCTGCGACATGGGCCTCACCGACAAGGTCAAAGAGTTCACCGAGGAGGCCCAGCGAATGGGCATCGAGGTGCTGGGACCGGATGTCAATACGAGCTTCGTCAAGTTCGACGAGCAGGAAGGCAAGATCCGCTATGGCCTG
>JAJRTL010000424.1 GCA_024278315.1 Planctomycetota bacterium
GGGATGCGAGGCTTCGAAAAGCGCTTCATGATGTCGACGCCGCAATCCTCGGACTATGGAAGAATCAACCCTCCGCAGCAGCTTGACTCAAACCCCTTCTTGACTCATTTGTCCACTTCTTGTTGGGTCAAGTGCTCTAGCGGTCCTTCACCAGCTCCTGGAAGCGCAAGTTCTCACGGATCTTCTCGAAATCTTTGTCCTCGCGAGCCCACTTGCGCTGACGGTTGCGTGCCTTCTGCGTGAGGTGGTTGGTGCGAAGGTCGAGTTCGAGATAACGCAGTGCCTGATCGACATCGCCAGTCATCGCATAGGTGCAGGCCAGATTGTAGTAGACCGTAGGAGAGGGATCCACGCTGTCTACGAGCGAGAGGGCACGATCCTTCTCGCCTTCTCGCGCGAGATAGCAGGCATAGAGTACGCGGTTGAAGGGACTGTCACTGAGCCGGTAGGCCTTGCGACAGAAGTCCATGGCGCGCTTCACCTTCCCCATGACCACATTGTTGGCCACCGCCAGCGATATGTAGCCGTTTACGACTAAACTCTTGTAGTAGGCCTCCGCAGCCTCGGGGTTGTAGAAGCGATCCGGATTCTGCTGGACGTCCTGCATCTTCTCCTCGAAGTGCCGCACATAGGCCAGCAGGTCCTTCTCCGCCTCGGGCCCCCGACGTAGGTCCATCAGGAGTGCCGCACGCTGGAAGAGCGTGGCAGCCCAGGCGCGGCGGTTGGCGGCCTTGGCCGTCTTGGAGAGGCGGTCGACCAGGTGGGTCACGAGTGCCAGGGACTTCTCGGATTCGCCGATCCGATCCAGAAAGCGGCCCAGGGCAGGCGTGATGTCCGAAAACACCCTCTCCGACTCGCCTTCGATATCCAAGGACCCTTGGGACCCCGCCAGTCCTATCACGCGTTCAGGAATCCTGTCGTGGAGCCCCTCTACCAGGTGACGAAAGCCGGTTTCGGCTTCCTGTGTGCGCTTCTTGGCCAACTCCCAGCCCCACGACGTCATGGTGATCTCATTGCCTTCGAGGCACCGCGTCAGCAGATCCAATGGGCCGGTTCGCAGCCGCGTGGCCTCGTCCAACATCGAGTTGGGTCCCAGCCGATCCTCATCCCAGATCTGCGGGTTGTCGAGCTCTTGCCAATCGGCGCTGGCCTGATCCAGCCAACGGGAGGCCTGGCCCTTATTCCCACGCAGATCCTGGATCAAGCTGGCCAGCAGCGAGACCGCAAGGCGTCGTCTCCCTGCGTAGCGAAGTCCCGCGAAGGGGGCTCCTCCCGATTGCAGGACGCGTTCGCGGATCCCCTCGAGGTCGCGTGGGTCCAGACGGGGCGGCACCTGCTTGCGCCAGATCTCGAAGATCTCCTGGGCACCCACCACGTCCTCGCTGCGACCGAAATGCAGCAGGTCCGGATCGGCCTCGAAGGCTTCCACCGCCTTGCGGTGAGCAGACTCGAGAAGCGCCGAGGGATCCTCTCCGTCGAGAAACAGACCGACGGCGCGCATGGACAGCAGCTCGGCCTCCTGGGCACGATCCAATCGGGCCTGGGCGAGCACGGCCAATGGCTCGCGCACCTGCTGGGTGTCGGCCAGATCCAGAAGGGCCACGTGGGCCTCGCGGAACGCCCATTCGGGCATGCGGCCATCCAGGTGGCGGAAACGCCGGAAGAGCTTCAAGCGCTGCTTGTGCCTCCCCTCCTCGAAGAGTTTGGAATCCACCGCGGGCACGAGCGCGAGGATTGGAAGCCTGATCGTCGGATGACGCATGCGGACCCAGGGATCCAGAGCACCCTCCAAGACAGCCTGCGGCAAGAAAGCCAGCGAAGGCAACAAGGAGGGGAGCAGCCAGGGATAGGTCTTCCCGAGATCCTGTAGCAGAGCCACGGCCGGCCGCGCACCACCCCGCATGGCTACCAGGGACGATGCCATGAGTTGGACGAGTTCTTTGTCCTCCGGAACCCCATCCGAAAACTGGAGACGGAGACGCCGGTCCAGCTCTTGGGACACCAAGGGGAGGTCCCACTGCCTGAGCTCGGCAGCAGCTCGCAGCTGCAGGGAGCGTTCTTCATCGAGGAAGGACAGGATCCGAGCGGCCCGGATCTCCTCCACGTCGCGGAAGCCCGCCAGGTCCCGTCGGGCCATCCACTGGAGCAGCATCTGCTTGCCACCCACGGAGAGCCACTTGCGCAGGCCGTTCACCCGTTCGCTCTCGTGTGCAGGCAGGATCTCGAAGAGAAGGTCGAGGGCACTGGAGGGGATGGGGCGTCCGGCGTCGAACGCAGCCAAGAGTGCCGTCAGCAGTTCGGAACCTGCTCGGGCCCGTCGAACCTTGGATTCCCAGGCCTCCCTGTCCTGCGGCATGGCCTGGACGTAACCGGCGACCAGCTCTTGTCCTGTTGGGTTGGAACTTCCAGTGTCTTGGCCACGGACCGGTGTCATCAGCCCGATCCAGACGAGGGCCGCCAGCGCTCGGCCCTTACCCGGACCCCGAGCGGAAGGATAAAGAATGGCTCTCTGGGGTGAGGGGATGTGGGTTCCTGGCATGGCCCTATCTTCCCTGCGGCAGACCCGCGCGGTCAAGCTGTCAGGTCCTGGCGCATGCAGCGATAGTCTCGCAACTGTGTATGGCCTTCCACGAATCCCAGGCTCTCGAAGAAAGCCATCCCTGCCTCGTTGTCGGTCCCGACGAGAAGGGTGATATGAGACCAGCCCTCCGAGCGACCGCGTCGGAGCGCGAACTCCACCAGACGCCGCCCGACCCCCCGCCTGCGGGCCTCGGGGAGGACGGCCAGGGTGAGTTCGGCGACGGCATCCGGCCCGGGATCCAGGATCAAGAAGCCCAGGGGCTCATCCTCCAGCCAGGCGGTCCAGGCCTCTCGGCCGTTGAGATCCTGAATCTGGTCGCGATTCGCCAAGGCGCCCAGGAAGCTGGCATCCAGATAGGGACTGGACCTGAGCCCCTCCGCCAGACCGTCGGCTTCCGAGCCGAGCGGGCGGATCCGGTACTCACCCTGAGCCTCCATACCTAGCTGCGATTCCATGGCAGGATCATATACCAGGGGAGAGAGGAATCCGCGAATCCTTCTGGTCCCTTGACTGGCGGCAGTCTGGGCATAACCTATTTGCGCTGCAGTTCTCCAGGCGGGATCAGGTGGGCTCTCCTCCCCTCTGATTCGGAGAACTGTCGGTCCTGGGTTTTCGATTCCCGTAATCCAGGTCTGCTTTGCAACATCGCTCCGCACCTGACCTTAGGGCCGGGTATCCGGGAGATGCAGTCGTCAGGGTATCCCTTTGCCAGGGTCCCGCTCCTCGTGTCGGTTCCCACCGATCCGGGGTCGGGAAAGGTGAGGGGTATGCCCTGTTGCCGTATCCACTCCGGCCCAGGAAGAACAGTGGCAGCAGAAAAAACCGCTGGGATGGAGGAGTCACCAGGACACTGCAGGCATACAGGATCGCTCCATGAACGCGGATTTCGTTCGCTACATCGACAGCATCCACCGCGAAAAGGGCATCGAGCCGGAAGTTCTCTTCCGTGCTTTCGAGGAGGCCCTCATCACGGCGATCAAGAAGAAGTACGAGATCGACGATGACTTCGAGATCTACTTCGACCGCGTAACCGGGGAGATGCAATCCAACTACGAGATCTCCTTCGAGGACATGGGTCGTATCTTCGCCCAGACCGTGAAGCAGACCTGGTTCACGAAGATCAAAGAAGCTGAACGCGACGTTCTCTACAGTGAGTACGCCGAGCAGATCGGCGAGATCCTCACCGGTTCGATCCAGCGCTTCGAAGGCGACTCCGTCATCGTCCAGCTCGGAAACCTCGAAGGGATCCTCCCCCGCTCCGAGAAGGTGCGTAGCGAGAGCTACCATGTCTCGGAACGTATCCGCGCGATCATCATCGATGTGCGCAAGGTCGGACTCAGGGTCAAGGTGATCCTCAGCCGGACGGCGCCCGACCTGGTTCGCCGCCTGTTCGAGCTGGAAGTCCCGGAGATCGCGGACGGCATCATCGACATCATGAAACTCGAGCGCGAGCCCGGCTACAGGACAAAGGTCGCCGTGACATCGAGCGACCCCCGGGTGGACTGCGTCGGCGCATGCGTCGGGGTGCGCGGGACAAGGATCAAGTCCATCATCGATGAGATCGGTGGCGAGCGCATCGATATCATCCGATACAACGAAGATCCCGAGCAGATGCTGGTCAACGCCCTGCTACCCGCAGAGGTGAGCCACGTCCAACTGGATGCGAGCAACAAGAAGGCACTCGTGCTGGTCGAAGAGGACCAACTCTCCCTGGCCATCGGCCGCAAGGGGCAGAACGTCCGCTTGGCCTCCAAGCTCTGCGGCTGGGACATCGACATCATGACCCGCGCCGAGCTCGAAGAGACCCTCAAGGCCGAGGACACGACTCCCGCAGGGGCTCTGGCCGAGGGCGAAGACGTGGGTGAGGAAGGCACGGAGACAACCCCCACAGCCATCGCTGAAGCCACCGACCAGGAGAGCGACACCAGCAGCACGGAAGAAGCTTCTTCGACCGAAGCACCCGTCGCCGAAGCA
>JAJRTL010000425.1 GCA_024278315.1 Planctomycetota bacterium
ATGGAAGAAGTCTGAGCACTTCTCCTCCGGATCTGACCTCTATGCGCTGTTTCAGAGGCGTGAGCCGCATTTGTTCGAGCACGGTTCCCCTTGGTGGCGTCCCACACTCATCGCTCATCCCATCCCACGCTCATTGGCCTCATGGCTCACGGGGCTCACGCAGCATAACCCGGACGATTCATGAGATCGTTGTGAGCAAATGCGAGATCGGCGCAGCCGAGCTCGTTCTTGCGGTCTGACGAGCGCATTTCGAGTTCAGGCCGGCGGCGCGAGATATGAGGCAACCCAAGAGGGTCGTCGAATCGAAGCCATGCCGAGCGAACCGATAGGTTCGCGGTCCTGGACCGAAAGACGCCGTCAGACGCATCGAGGTCATGAATCGTTCGGGATAAGAGGGTGTTGAACTCACTGCCCACCACATCTTGCGATGTCATCCTCGTGCGTGCTGGCGTGATCGAACCATCGTGAACCCACTTCTCTCTCACGGAGCCACAGACACGGAGATGCATCAAGAAGCCCCTCCATTCAAGGCGACCTTCGAGGCCGCCTCCGTGTCTCTGTGCCCCCTGTGAGAGAGAAAGAGTCGATCGAACGACAGGAGCTCCCTCCCGGCATCAAGAACCGACAGGAGCATGTAGCAAGGATCGGCTCATCGGATTCTTCGTGGTGGACCCCGGCTCCTTGTCTTTCGAACTTGTCTTGGAAGGCTCTGGTGAACCCTTCCGCTCTTCGGTCGAACTTGGATGGGACCGCTCTGATCCGAACCCGAAAAAAAGACCCCGGAGACCGAAGTCGCCGGGGTCTTTCTGTCTTCAGTGGAGGGTGGCACCCAACCACCCCCTGCCCGAGCGAACCCGGGGCTTACTCTCTCTCTCTATTCGGACCACTTCGAGAAGTGGAACACCCCCGCATCGCTACCACAAAGATGGGGAAGGAAGGGGAGCCCCAGAGCCGATGTCCCTGGGCGCATGAGCGTTTCTAAGCCGGGTCCCATGCGAGGTTCCTTCGCGCATGAAAAACCCGACAGGAGAAAGTCCCGAAGAACTCCCCCCTGCCGGGACCTACCTCTGATCGGATGTCGGATGACAAATCCGACACCGCACCGCGGTTACTCCACCCGGAAGGCAAGGTTCCCATGCAGGCTCCGATCGGGCGCCTTTCCCGGATGGCTCAGCGAAACCCACCCCGGTGCAAAGGGAAACCCAGCGAGATGCCAAGCGATATCACGAGGCGGACGCAACAAAAAACGACCCTCTTGGTGCCAGAAGCGCCAAGAGGGTCGTCACCTCGTCTCTCTCGCGACGGGCCCATGCTTCCCATCGCGCTGGGGGTTATCTAGGACGACGGGGGGAGTAACCAAGTCTGGAGGGAAAATTTTCACGTCCTGAGCAGGCCAAACAAGCGAGGAGCGTATCTGAAAGCCACTTGCATCGGCGGGACAGATCGCTGACATGGAGCCATGGAAGCCCTTCCCCGACATGGCATGCGAGCCCCCTGGCTCCCCCGGATCCTGATTCTCCTCCTGGGGACCCTGATTCTGGTTCCGCAGATCCTCTGGTTCGTGGATCCGGTGCTCCTCGTGCAGGTCCTCAATCTGACGGAACGGGGCTTCGTCTGGCTACAGCAGTTCGGCCTCTACATCCTCCTGCCTGGGCTGGTGCTTCTCTTCCTGCTCCTGCCGGAGGCCTGGCCGCGCTTCCAGATCCGTGTCCGGAAGTTTCGCCAGGGACACCAGTTCGATCAGGTGCGGGCCATCGGCCTCCTGCGCGGTCTGGGCCCCGATCCCAATCCCATGGATTTGAAGGAGATCGGCACGATGCTCTGCGAAGCGCACCGCTACGCGGAAGCCATTCCCTTCCTCGAGCTCTCGACTGTTGGCGCACCTGACGAGGCCTGGACGCACCACTACCTCGCTCGCGCCTGGCAGGGTACGCACCAGTCCCAGAAGGCATTCGATGAAGCCAGCAAGGCCTTCCTCCTGGATCCCGACCTGGGCACCGGCAACAACCTCCTCCTGACGACCGAGCTGGCCCTGCAGACGGAGCAAGCGCAGGTCGGCCTCAACCTGTCCGAGCGCTTCAACAAAGCCTTCGGAGAATCCATCCCTAGCCTCCAGCTCCAGGCACGCGCCCTCTACGACTTGGACCGCAAGGATGAGATCCGACCGATCCTCGAAAAGCTCATGGAGTTCGGTCCAGGTCGCAGCAAACGATTCAGCCCCGAAGAACGGCTCATTCGGATCCGCAGCCGGCGAGCCCTTGCCCGGGGGACCAGACCTTGAATCCGGACTATCGCCCCTACGGCACATGGGCCCTGCTGCTGGCTTGTATCCTGGTGTTCCTGCGATTCGACCTCTCAGTGCCCACGGACAGACTCCTGAGCAACTACCTGGATGCAGGTGCCGCCACACCGGCTCTGGTAGCGACTGGAGAGTGGTGGCGCATGATCACCGCCAACTTCGTCCACTTCGGTTTTCTGCACATCCTCATGAACGGGATCGGGATCTTCTACCTGGGTCCGCGCCTGGAGTTCGAACTGGGCCTTCGACGCTTCCTGACCTTGTTCCTCGTCTCGGGAACGGTGGGCCTCTGCTTCGCCCTGCTCTTCCTGTCGCCCGACGAAATGCTCGCCGGTGCTTCCTCCGGCCTCTTCGGCATGTTGGGTGCCTACATGGCCCTGGGCATCCGTCAAGGCGTGGGCGCCATGAACTACTTCCAGAGTCCCAGCGGTAGGGCCATGGGTTCGATCCTGCTGATCAATCTGGTCCTGGGTCTCGTGGTTCGCAACATCAGCCTGACGGGCCATATCGGAGGTTTCCTGGCCGGGCTCTGCCTCTGCCTCTACTCCTTCCGACTAGGACGTCTTCCACTCCGCCCTGCGAATGTCGCAGCCACGTGGCTGGCCTTCCTCGGATGCATTCTCTTTGTCCTGCATCCCATCCACCGCACCTGGTTTCTGGGTCGACAGTATTGGGTCGCGGAGGAAAGCCGTGTGGAAGCTTACGGAAAGGCCCTTCGACTGCGGATTTCCTCCAAGAGGATGCCGAACCTCATCCTCCTCGAAGAGTACCGCCAGACCCAACGCAGCGGCGAGGACCGATTCGTGATCCGTGGAGACAAGGGTGCTGCCGAGTCTGTCCTGAGGTCCTGGGGGATTCCCGACTCGAATGTCATCGACATGGCACAGGCCCGAGAAGACAAGGATCCTGGCGGAATTCCTGCCGATCCCTGGAAGCGCTGACGAGCGGGATCGGGGAACCCTCTCGTCAGGGACGAGGCCGGCCACCTTTCTCCAGCCACCTTTCTCCGACCACATGTCTCCGGCCGCCAGCCCACATCAGGAAGCCCACCCGGGCAAAGAACATGCATGGGGATGGGTCCCCATGGGTTGCCTCCGGGGGGGTGTCCTACTCTTGGGATTGCCTGAAGATAGAGAGTCCCACTTCCCAGGAGAAAATCGATGATCCCACGTTTGTCCATACTCGCCCTTCCCCTCATGCTGTCCCCACTTCTGGGGGCGCAGACGGCCAGCTACACGACTTTTGGCACCGGATGTCCAGGCAGTGCTGCCGGCAAGGTGCTCGCCTCCAACAACGCCAACGCAGTCAAGCTCGCCTCCTTGGCAGGAATCGGCAACCCCACCCTGGCCCTGATCGTGTCGCCCAGGACGAGTGCCTCTGTCATCACCGGCTTCGAGATCTTCACGAGGGCCCGGAAGAAGAAGATCACGGTGCCCGCCTACATCTATCTGCCGGACAAGACCGGCAAGCCCTCGGCCAAGCCACTGGGCATCGGGACCTTGACGGTCGGCACCAAGGCCGGCTGGCATCGGGCGACTTTCGCGACCCCGGTCATCGTGAAGGGCAACGCCAGGTTCATGATCTCATGGAAGTGGAGCAACATGTGCTCCAAGGACTTCGAATGGCCCCAGGCGGCCTCCAGCTCGGCGACCAAGAGCCCGATGTTCTGGCGCGCGCAGCAAGGCAACACCAAGTGGCAAGGCCCGAGCAAGGGTGAGGCATGGGCCTGGAAGGTCCTCGGCCCAGGTGGAACGCGGCTGACCCCCGCGCTCTCCAACACCGGCACGCCCAAACTGGCGCGCAGCTTCGTGATCACCCTGAAGCAGGCCAAGGCTTCTTCCGCCGGCATCCTCCTCTTCGGAGCCTCCAACACAAGTTGGGGTCCGGCCAAGCTGCCCTTGGCGATCGGCAGCACGGGCTGCAGCCTACTCGTCTCCTTCGACCTCCCGGTCATCCTTCCGATCGACGCCAACGGGATAGCCCAGGCCCCTTTCCTCGTCCCCAATGAGAAGTCCCTCCTGGGGAACCCCTTCTACAACCAGTGGCTCGTGCTGGACGCCGGGGCAAATGCACTGAACCTCTCGTTCAGCAACGGTGGCAAGGGCCTCATCGGCAACTGATCCCTGCGAGGGACCGGAAACCCAGGCTCGAGGAGAGCCCGGGGATGATAGGATTCCAGGAAAGCTCGGCGACCTGGGATCCCTTCATGTACAGACGATACGTTCTTCCAACTCTGACAGAGCCTCTCCTGAAGAGGTCACTTCTGACACTGGTGCTGCTGGCGCTGCCGTTCTCCTGCCAACGCGGGGAGGAAGTCGCACATGCCGCGGGATCGACCTCTTCGGAGCAGGATTCGCAGAAGAGCGATACGCCAACCCAAGAGGCATCGTCGAAGGCCGACAAGGTCGGGGCGCCCTCCCAGAAAGTGCGCACACAAGAAGGCGATTCCAAGACTCCTGCCTCGAAGCCCGTCAAGGACGAGAGCACCGGCTTCTCCCGATTCGTACAGACCGGCAAGCTGGCGGGACGTTTCGAAACGTCCATCGTCACCTACGAGGATGCCAAGGGGCGTAGGGTGGACCTGGTCGCGGCCGTTCACATCGCGGACAGCCCCTACTACACGGATCTCCAGAAACGCATGGAGGCCTACGACGCCCTGCTCTACGAGCTGGTGGCAGCCAAGGGCACGGTCCCCGAGAAGGGGCGCAAGTCGAACTCGCTCATCAGCCAATTCCAACGGTTCTTGAAGAGTGGACTCAAACTCGACTTCCAGCTCGACGCCATCGACTACAAGCGCAAGAACTTCGTCCATGCCGACCTGAGCCCCGAGGATTTCAAGAAGAAGCAGGCGGAGCGCGGAGAATCGATCGTGGGCCTCATGCTGAAAGGCATGATGAAGGGCATGCAGGACGAGAAGGATGGCAAAGGCTCCAAGGTCACGATCTTCCACGTGATCATGGGCTTCTTCGCCAAGGACCAGGCCCGCTATCACAAGTTCTTGTTCGCGCAGGAACTGAGTCGCATGGAGGAGATGCTGGCGAGCTTCGGCGATGCCAAGGGCGCCGAATCCACGATCATCGGTGACCGCAACGCGGCCTGCTTCAAGGTCATGGACGAGCAACTGGCTGAGGGCAAAAAGAAGATCGGCATCTTCTACGGGGCCGCACACCTGCCCAACATGGAGGTTCGTCTCCTCAAGAGGGGCTTCAAGAAGACCGCGACCGTGTGGCTGACCGCCTGGGACCTGCAGAAGTAGAAAGCGCCAGGTCTAACCCGAACGATTCATGACCTCGATGCAACGATCTCATGAATCATCAGGTCAACGCGCGTACCACTGCATCTTGCCGCCGAGCAGGTCCACCGGGCCCTTGAGTTGTTCACGGAGTACGACCTCGCGGAGCGCGGGACTCAAGGGTCCACGGGTGAGGACGCCACCGATCGGCGCATCCTTTGGGATGGGACGTTCGCTACCGGCAAGCCAGACGATGCGACGCTCCCCATACCAGGCTATCGGCGCGAAGAAGGCAAAGTCACTCAGTACGACCTGATCCAGGCTCGTATCGTCCTGGATGCGTTGACCGGCGAGCTTGCAGTCGGCACGACTCTCCTGGTCCATGCCCCAACGCAGTTCTGCGCGGTAGTAGGCCCAGGAGAAACAGACGACCACCAAGACCGTGGCAAGCGTCAGGAGGAGGCGTCGCTGCTCTGGCCGATCCTGGAGCCACCGTGCCATGGCGTAGGAGAGCAACATGGCGAAACCAGGAGCCAAGTAGATCTGCAGATACTCGTGCTCGAAGATAGCCTGGAAGAAGAACAGGACGAGCATGAGGCCCATGAAGGTCGGGACGAGGATGAGGGCGACTCTCACGTCCAAACGACGCCGGAACATCGAGCGCAGCACCAGGGCGAGGACCACCCACGACAGGAGGGCCATCGGGAGGAAGAAGGACTTCCAATGCCAGATACCGACCTGCACAACGGCCTCCAGGCGCGTGACCTGGTTGCCCTCGGG
>JAJRTL010000426.1 GCA_024278315.1 Planctomycetota bacterium
CGGAGCTGACAGGTGAAGGTGCCAGCATCACTGAGAGCCAAAGCCGGGGCTACAAGGGGTCTCCGGGTGGCCGAGAACAGGAAAAGCGCGCTTCGTCCCCCCGACGGCAATCCCGTCAGTCGGAGATCCAACACCCTTCCATGCCCGGTCATCACGACTTGGGCTTGGAGTCGTCCGCCTCCACAACCCCGGCCGATCCAGGTCGATCCCTGGTGAGGCAGGGACAATGGGATCTCATCGCCGTAGCTCCCATCAGGGGCAATTCCGCCCACGATCAGGAGCTGATTCTGTTCTGTGTCGAATACCATGTCGGCAGCCACTCGGGCGTGATCCAGATCTCCGAGTCTCTTCCAGCCATGGCCGTTGAGCTCCCAGGCATCGAAGAGGTGACCGGTGGCATTGAATCCTCCGTAGAGGATGGTGGAGCGGCGTGTGGGCTCGTAGGCCATGGTATGCCAGGAGCGGCCTTCGGGGTGCGCCTGGGTTTCGAGGCGAGTCCATTGCTTGCCATCGAACTGCCAGGTATCGGTTCGGAACCTGGCGGATCGGGGACTCCACCCTCCCCATAGGATCGTGACGCCTCGTGTCTCGTCGAAGGACATCGAGGCAAAGACCCTGGGTGGAGGAGAGAGTCGTGACTGGACGCGATTCCAGCGTTCACCGTCATAGGTCCAGGTGTCGTCGAGGCTCTCCAAGAACCGATGTGTTCCTCCGAAGAGGACGACCTGCTTGCGCTTCGAGTCGTAGACCATGCCCGGGAAGTAACGGGGCGATGGCGCCTCGGTGAGCTGCTTCTGGAACCACTCCTGTCCGTCGAACTCCCAGGTGTCGCCCATGTCCGCGGGCCCGTGTTTGCCCCCGAAGAGGACGACGCGCTCTCGCCCCTTGTCGTAGACCGCTCCATGTCGAGACCGGCTCGGTGGATGGATCGGTGTCTTGGCCTGCTGCCATCGTCCCTTCTCGCGGACCCAGGTGTCCGCCTGATCCTTCCGATTCACCGAACCTCCGAAGAGGATGCTCTTGTTGCCTGCGCGGACCACCGAAGCATGCTCTCGACCCGGTAGTGCGCCTGTAGACGGCATCATCGCCACCGCCGGAGTCACCTTCTTGTCTGCCAAGTTCAGCGATGCCACCGGGATCATCCATCCCGGTTCATGCGCTGCAAGGTCAGGCGCGGGTCGCTGGCCCTTGCCAGGCTCCACGCTCTCGGACACGAGTCGCGACTGTGGTTCGGGTGAGCCGCCTCGGCCTGCTTCGGACGCGTAGAGCCCCTGTCCTGTGGCACCCAGGAAGAGACCCACGAGAAGCGGAACCAGCACCGAGCTTCCCACGAGCGTCGTGGAAGCCCTGCCCTGCGCCAGGATGTTCTTGCGCATGCGGTCAAAGGAGCAGGCCTTTGCGGACCCCGGCAGGAAGGCCATGCAGAAAGCCCCAGCCAGGCCCGCAGGCAGGGAACGGCGCAGCATCGTGAGCCCCCGATGGAGATGCACGCGCACCGTGCTGGGGCTGCAGCTCAAGTTGGAGGCGATCTCGCGGGGCAGGAGGTCCTGACCCAGCCGCAGCGAGAGGACGGAGCGATAGGGCTCCGGCAGGCCCTCGATGGCTTGGGACAACTCCCATTCCAGCTCGCGGGATTCCAGATGCGTATGTGGATCGTGGATGGGCTGGGCACCCAACCGTGCGGGATCGGGGATGCGACCCTGTGCGGTCCTCGATCTCATGATCTCTACAGCAAGGATGCCCAGGAGCCAGGCTCGCAGGGAACGCTCCGCGTCGAATCTCCATGGCCTCTGCATGGCCGTGAGGAAGGTGTTTTGCAGCAGGTCATCGGCGCGGCAAGGATCCACTCCCTTCTTGAGGGCGTAGATCAGGAGACCTGGGGCCGTCCGATCGAAGACCTCTCCAAGGGCGGAGAGATCGCCTTTCTGTCGATAGTCCTCGAAGAGTCCGGAGAGGCTCTTGGACGGCATGGTTGGGCACCTTGCGAGGGGACACTGAGGGCGAAGGCACCTTACTCTACCCCAGAAACGGCGCAGCCTCTAGCCCGGTGGGCACCGGACCAGAGGCTGCGAGTCGCCTTGCGGGAGCGGGTTGGGTCTACTTGCCGATGATGCCACGGACGGCGTTGGTCAGCGACCATCCAGCCTTGTTGGCGGTGGCGTCCGGCAACATGGCCTGGTTGTAGAACATGGAGCCCAAGAGCTTGGTGTCATTGGGGATGGGGATGTTCGCCGAGGCAATCCCCTTCGTCACGGCCACAGGTATCATGAGGTCCGGCGTGATCTCGAGAGCGCATCCGGTCATGCCCAAGCCGTCGAGAGCCAGTGGGAGAACCACCGATCCAAGGGCCCTGTTCGACGCGCCGAAGAAGAGTGCCACGACACCCGTTTTGGCCGGCAGCGAAGTGATCACGATGGGAAGGGTCTTGCCCAGCTGTGGCAAGGTGCCTGTCGCGGAGCCGAGCTGTGCTTTGCTGCATCCCTTGCCCCAGCGTGAGTAGCTGGCCAGGGCCACACCCGAGTATTCCCAGGTCTCGGTGTCCATCTTGCCGCGGGCGCTGCCGCCAAACTGCACCATCTTCCGGCGGATCCAGTCGAAGGAGCTGGCCGACTCAGACGCTCCGAGAGGGAAGGTCTTGGTGGAGATCCGGGTCCAGTCGGTCCCATCGTATTCCCAGGTGTCGGTCGTGAAGCCGCCGTTCATGATGACGCGGCCACGGTGGCGGTCGTAGACCATGTTGTGCCAGCAGCGACCTGCGGGCAGGGTCTTCGTCGTGATCTGGGTCCAGCCCTTGCCGTCATACTCCCAGGTGTCATTCATCAGCTTGTTGCCGTTCTTCTGGTCCCAGCCGCCGAACAGCACGCAGACGCCGCGGGACTCGTCGTAGACCATACGAGAGTGATCCCTGGGAGTGGGGGTGCTGTTGGGGTTGGTCTTGATCTGGGTCCAGTCCTTCCCGTTGTATTCCCAGGTGTCGCCGAGCTGGAAGGGGAAGCCTGCACCACCGAACATCACGGTGACTTTGCGCTTCTTGTCGTAGGCCATGCTCTGGGC
>JAJRTL010000427.1 GCA_024278315.1 Planctomycetota bacterium
CCGGGGGAGAGGGAAGAGATCGCCACCACGATAGCGGGGAGCCCAAAGAAAGCCCAAAAGCCCCGAAATGACGATGGCAAGGGCCTCAAGGTCGATCTACTGGCTTGACGATAGAGAGCCTGTGATTCCCGACCCCCTTGATAAATCCAGTCGTATCCGGGCCGACCAGGTCCGAGTCATCGAGCACCCCGTCCTCATGGGTGGCCACCAGGCTGACCACGGAACCCTCTCCGTGACGCCGGTCCTGGACGGCGACTGCATCCGCTATCTCCGCATCCAATGCGGTTGCGGTCAGACCCTCGAGATCGAGTGCATCTATCCGGAACAAGCAGACGAACCGGCACAACACGATCAGGTATCGGAGAGTTCCTCATGAAGGCCCTAGCAGTTGCCATTCCCCTCCTCGTGTTCGCCTCTTGTAGCAGCTTCGACACTCTCTTCACACCCGATGAAGAATCCAACGTCGTGGAGCAAGCGGTCGAGAGACAGAACGCACTGGATCGCGGTCCCGCCGTCCATCCCGACCTGGGACCTGACCAGAGCAACATGCTGACGAGATACGTCGAGGTCAAAGAGGAGAACCAGAAGCTCAAACAGGACTATGACGCTCTCAAGGCAGAGATCCTGGGACTCAGGCAGGAAATCAGCCGCTCCGAGGCCGAAAGGCTGCAAGAGCGCAATGGCAAGCTCACCGCACAAGCGCAGGTCAGCGCCAAAGAGAAGCAGCATCGCCAGGCTCTGGCTCGCATCCTCGACCTGCAGATCCTGCGATCCCGCCTGCAACAGAAGGTCTACCTGCTGTCACTGTCCAATCGGGAGAGGGAGATCTCCAACCAGCTTCGGGCCGGCCAGGGCTTGGCCCCTGAAGGCTCGAGCCCGGAACCGGGCCGCGAATAGGAGCGTAGGATCATGGTTGTATCGAAGTTCTCGCCTCTACTACTCCTTCTCGCACTCTTCTCTTGTAGGGCCCGTGATCGGCTCCTTCACAGGGAACTGGACATCAACCACTATCTGGCCGATGAGCGCGACCTCGAGTCGGTGCGCATGGTCATGGTCCTACCCCTCGATGGGGAGGTGGCCCCCCAGGATGTCCGCGAACACGTCACGCGCACCTTCGTACGCGAGCTGGCCGAGGAGGGTCAGTTCATCGTCAAGCCCCTTCCGCGTCTGTCGGACGAGGAGAATCTCATCCTCTATTCCGAGAGTAAGGGACGTATCGACACCAAGGAGCTCGTGGATCTCTGCAAGCGCTTCCACCTGGATGCCGTCATCATCGGGCGCATCACTTCCTACCAGGACTACTATCCTCCCCGCATCGGGCTCCGGAGCATCATGGTCTCCGTCCACTCTGGCGGCATCGTCTGGGCAGCCGACATGGTCTTCAACTCGGCAAAACACATCACACGCCAGGATGCCATCCGCTACTACGAAGGCACTCTCATCGCCGACGCCTCCAATCACGGCAGGGAGATGATCTTCCTCTCACCACGTGAGTTCAGCGAATATGCGGTAGCGCGCCTGTTGTCCACGCTGCACCAACGCTGACCGCTCCCACGACCGAGGCCACGCTCCAACTCTCAAGGCTCTCGGCTACCCGAGTACATGGGGTCAGACCCTTTTTCTCCGGGCAAAACGCCCGGAGAAAAAGGGTCTGACCCCATGTACTCGGGTAGCCAGTGGAGGATGGGATCCCGCGTGGGATCAGAGGGGTGAGTCGATCCCGTCGAGAATGCGGCTGGCGGTGGCTTCGAGGATGGCAGGCGTGGTGAGGGCCCCAGATGCGAGGCGACTGCGGTAATCCTGGACCTCGGAAGGGGCGAGCTGGGAGCTGCTGTCCATCTCCGTGAGTTGGGAGACGTAGGACTGGACGACCTGGCCCATATTGCGGGCACTGCCCGAGATCTGCACCGAATCGGTGTTGCCGGAATCCTGGGCACGCTTGCCTGACCTGGCTGCGACCGTCTCAGAGTGATTCTTGGAACGAGCCCGGTCGATCCTCTGATTCTGGCCATCACTCTTGGGAGCGATGATTTTTCCGATGTCCATGCTAAGCCTCTTCCCGATGGGATTCCTTGGCCCCATCTTCGACCGGATCGATCCAGACTTGAGCCCTTTACAGTCCAAGTGTTGCAGAAATCCACAGTCCCCGTTCTCTCGATGGAATCGACGTTTTCTCTGATCGAAGCCCCACCCGGACTGCAATGAGCAGAAAGGTTTTCCGGCAGCTTGGGTCAGGTGTGGAAGACATTGCTGGATCTCGCGACGGCTCACGCCCCCCCTCCGACCCTTTCCATCCCAGGAGAACAGAAGGAAGAGATTGGCACGCGATCTGTGAGAGGTGGGCTCTATCCCAACCCGGAGCTCCATTGACGATCACCCCCTTTGGCCGTGTCCAAGTCCAGGTGAAAGACCTGCCGACAGCCAAGTTGCAGGCGCGAGAGGCGACCAGCAGGAGAAGCACGCGAGAGCGCTTCCCCGATCCGGTGCCGAGACCTGCCCCCACAAAGGCTGGACAGGGCTCTGCAGCCGAAGTGCCTCAGACGGATCTCGAAGAGAACTCTCGTGCGAAGGCAGACCAGACCCAGGTCCAGGCCAAGACCACCCAGCGAACAGGTCCCGCGCAAAGAGAGGAAAGCACGGACGGCAGTGAGGGTGCGCTGGCCTTCCAGCCACAGGAGGAGGTCGTTGTCCAAGGATCGCTTTCAGGGAGGGACCCGGCGCCTGACCCAGGCAAACGCCGTCAGCTCGCCCCTGAGCAGACACAGGACTTCACGTCAGCAGGCCTCTCCAGCATGACCCTGGCGTCCGGGCCAGCAGTGCAGACGCAGGCAACGACGCCATCCCCGACTCCCGTTGTCGCGAGCATCGAGGCTGTGGGAAGCGGCAAACCCATCAACGCCACCCAGGCCCTCCTCCAGCGAAGCCAGGCACAGAAAGGCAACAAGACCACAGCCGCCGAACCCATGCGGCGCCAAAGTCCCATCCAGATCACCAACGAAAATCGATCCTCGATCCTCGAGTCCGTCTCCTTCGCCCTCAGTGAAGGCAAGGGAGAGGCCATGCTTCTGCTCAACCCCAAAGAGCTCGGCTCACTCTCGATCCAGCTCAGCATGCAGGGCAATCAGCTGACCCTACGCCTCAGCGCCGAGCGACCAGAGGTGGCAGAAGCGCTGCTGGAGGACCTGCAGAAGCTCAAGAACATGCTCCAAGAGCAAGGTCTCAACGTGCAGGAATTCGACGTGCGCACCGGCAACGCCGGAGACCACCGGCAGGCGGCACTCGACTTTCGACGCAACCGGCGGATTTCTTCCGCGGGCCCTGCCGCGAACGGCACGGCGGATGCGGAGACAGATACAGGACCCGGTAGACCCAAGATCGTACAGATCGACGGCACTGGCATCGACTTCATCGCCTAGGCACAGGACAACTCCATGGAAACCGGCGGAATCACCAACACGACAGGCAATCAGGCCAACGTCTTCTCTACCAAGGAGGCGCAGTTCGGGGACAACCCCTTCCTTCAGCTCCTTGTAGCCGAAATGCGGTCCCAAACTCCCTTGGACCCCGTGGACAATGCGAGCTTCATGAACCAGATGGCGCAGTTCTCGAGCATGGAACAGCAGAAGGAGCTCAACGAGAACATGCTGGCCCTCCTGCAGTTCCAGGGAGCATTGGCGCGACTGAATGGACTCAGCCAGGGCTCCGCGATGATCGGAAAGGAAGTCGAATACGTCATCGACGAGAAGGGCACGAAGCGGAAGGGCACGGTCGAAGGCGTGTCGGTGGATGAGAACGGCGGAGTCAACGTCACCATCGGTGGCAAGAGCTATTCCCTGGGAGCCATCATCTCCATCCTCGGATCGGAGGAGTCCAAGGCGCCTTCGAAGAAGACAGAGAGTTAGCCCCGCCCACGGATCTAGCCACAGACACATCCCCAAGAACAGCAGCAAGCACACACCATGGTCAGTACCTCACTCTTCACCGGTCTCTCCGGCCTCAAGGCCAACCAGCGTTGGATGGACGTCATCGGCAACAACCTCGCCAACGTCAGCACCCCGGGTTTCTGGGGAAGCCGCGTGACCTTCAATGACGTCCTCTCCTTCACGCTGTCGCCGGGATCTGGATCCTCGGGAAACTTCGGTGGGCGGAACCCCACCCAGATCGGTCTGGGATCCATGATTGGATCCATCGATGCGAACACCAACCAAGGCACGTTCGTGAACACGGGGCGTCCCTTGGATGTGGCCCTGCAGGGCAAGGGGTTCTTCACGCTGAGCGATGGAAAGCGCACCTTCTACACACGCGTCGGTAGCTTCGGCGTGGACAGCAACCGCAAACTCGTGGACCTGCGCACAGGCATGCGTGTGCAGAACGACACAGGAGGGGATATCGACGTACCCTTGACCGGAACGCTTCCTGCCAAACCGACGGGCCAGGTCACCTTTTCTGGTCGTCTGCCCGCAACGGTCTCGGGTCCGCTCGAAGAGATCTTCACGTCGAGTGCAGCATGGATGGAGGGGACCGCTGCCGAGAAGGCACCCTCACCCGCCATGACCTTCCCCGTCAATCTCAGCTCCATCTCCGGACAGAGCTTTCGCGTGACCGTGAATGGGGGCAGCCCGCAGACCGTGACCATCGCCGCAGCGCAGTTCGGTGGCAACCTCGCCACCGTCAGCGAGGCGCAGTGGAAGGCAGGAGTCGAGGCCCAGCTCAACACCAAGGATGTGATCTGGGACACCGCTTCGGGCTCGTTCAAGACGACCCGAGTCGGCAAGAACGCGACGCTCAAGCTCGACAACGTCAACCCCGCGACCCCGCTCACGAGCCTGGGCTTCAACAGCATCCTGTCACAGGGAACGGAGACGGCGGCGAAAGGCACGACGAAGCTGAACCAGCTCACAGTCAACAACAAGGACTATGCGGCCGGCGACAAGATCGTCATCTCCGGAACGGACCCCAAGGGCAACCTCGTCGGCGGCACCTTCACCTACGGAACAGATGGCGATGACGTCCAGAGCCTTCTGAACTTCATCAACGTCCTCTACAGCAGTACCACGACGGATGGAGCGACAGCGGCCCTGGATGCGACCACTGGTCAGATCACACTGAAGGCCAACCAACCCGGCGAGTCGGAGATGTCCATCTCGATCACGGATGACGGCAAGACCAACGCTGGCCAGAGCGCGTTCTCTGCATTCACGCTGACCCGGAACGGCACGGGACCCGATGAAGTCAAGACCTCGATCGATGTCTTCGACAGCCTGGGACGTAGCCACCCGGTTGCCGTGACCTTCACCAGAGATGCCACCGACCACACGCTCTGGACGCTGAGCGCCAGCATGGATGCTTCGGAAGGAACGGTCAGTGCTCCTGCCGGGGCCCAGGTCCGCTTCAACCCCGATGGTTCCTTCAACCTCGTGACCGGCGCGGCTCCGGATCTCCAGTTCACCTTCAACGACATCGCCGCGACGCAAACCGTGCGCATGGACTTCGGCACCTCCGGGGACTTCGACGGTCTGGCCATGCTGGGCAAGGAGGCGACCGCGGCGGCGACGGATCAAGACGGTTTTGCCGCGGGCAATCTGCTCAACATCGCCTTCAGCCAGGGCGGAACCTTGCAGGGCTACTACAGCAACGGCAAGACCCTGGACATCTCCACCCTGCGCATCGTGGTCTTCAACAACCCGGGCGGATTGCTGCGCGAGGGCGATACCCTCTTCGCCGAATCTCCCAACAGTGACAACGCTGTCCAGACGATCGCGGGCAGCTCTGGTGCTGGCACCCTGGTCTCCGGCGCCCTCGAAGGTTCCAATGTGGACATCGCCGAGGAGTTCGTGCGACTCATCGAGGCCCAGCGGTCCTTCCAGGCCAACGCACGCGTCATCACGACCACGGACGAGATCCTCTCGGAACTCTTGTCTATCGTCAGGTAGGGCCTTCCGGCAACTCTTTCCGGGTAGCGAGTCCGGAGGGTTCCTGAGATCGTTGCGAGTCGAAGTCATGAATCGTTCGGGCCAAGGAGACCGACTCCCTCGCCCTGGCTGCTCGCAAGAGTCAGATGGCATGGCGATTGCGAGCCAGGCCCCATGGACTACGGAACGATCAATCTGGCCTCGACCCTGCGCGCTCTCACGAGCATGCAGGACACCATCGCGAACAACATCGCCAACGTGGCTTCCACCGGATTCAAGCGTCGCCAGGGCGCACTGATCCCCTTCGAGACGGAGTTGAGCCAGGCTCAGGGCATGGGCGGCTCGGTGAGCGCGTTCCAGGAGTTCGCTGACCTCGACCAGGGTGACCTCATCACCACCGGCAACAAGATGAACGTCGCCCTCCAGGGCGATGGCTTTCTCAAGCTTGCGTTGAAGGACAATCCCGACAACGTCTTCTACTCCCGGGGTGGCGCACTGGCCCGGAGCGCTGACGGAGAGCTGGTCACCAAGGAGGGCTATCTCGTTCTCGACGAGAGCGGCCGCTCCATCGAACTCGGCAGCGAGGGCGACATCCTCATCCGATCCTCCGGCGAGATCCTCTCGGGGACCACTGGCGATCGTCTCGCGAGCTTCGGCGTCTTTCGCTTCGATCAATCCAGCTCCCTGCAATCTCTGGGGGCCGGCCTCTATCGAGAAAGCCCAGCATCCGGTGAGGCCTTGCCCGACCGCTTCACCCAGGTCGTCCAAGGCAGCTTGGAGCGATCCAACGTCAACTCGGTCACCGAGATGGTGTCCATGATTTCGACACAGAGACACTTCGGCGCCATCACACGCGCCCTCAACACGGTCAACCAGATCACGAGCCAGCTCTTCCAGATGGCACAGGGATAGCGAGTAGGTTTCGTCCCCCTTAGGAGTACAGCACCTTGATCAAGAGCCTCTACACCGCTGCGACCGGCATGAAAGCCCAGCAGTTCTATGTCGATACGATCTCCAACAACCTGGCCAACGTGAATACGGCCGGATTCAAGAAGAGCTCGCCTAGCTTTCAAGATCTCCTCTACGTGACCTTGAAGGCTCCCGGCATCGACAATGTGGCCGGCGTGGCCAACCCGGTCGGTATCCAACTCGGATCCGGCGTCAAGCTGGGTGGCACGACGCTCAACTTCCAACCTGGTGTGCTCGAAGCCACGGGTCGGAAACTGGATGTGGCCATTACAGGCGATGGGTTCTTCCAGGTGCTGCTCCCCAATGGCGTCAAGGGCTATACCCGGGACGGAAGCTTCCAAATCGATGCGGACGGCCGCCTCGTCACGACCGCTGGCTACATCGTCCAGCCCGAAGTCACCTTTCCCCAGGACGTCGTCGAGATAGGCATCGGTCCTGACGGTCAGGTCAAAGTAACGACAGCCACCACACCGGACCAAGCCACCCAGTTGGCGCAACTCCAGACGGCACGCTTCGTCAATCCCGCGGGTCTCTCCGCCACTGGTAACAACATCTTCGTTCCCTCCGACGCCTCCGGCCAGGCCATCCTTGGCAATCCCGGTGACTCCAGCACTGGCTTGGGCCAGCTGCTCCAGAATCACATCGAACGTTCCAACGTCGAAGTTGTGTCCGAGCTCGTCAACCTGATCGTGGCCCAGCGTGCCTACGAAGTGAACAGTCGGGCCATCAAGGCCAGCGACGAAATGCTCACCCAGGCTTCCTCCATCCTCCGCTAGGTCCGGCACATGTTTCCGAGTTCCCTCCTTCTTTCCGGCTTCTTCTTCCTGACGATCCAGGTCCCCCCTTCCCATCCCGTCGAGACGGTGCGGCAAGGTCAGGACCAAGGGGATCAGAAGAAGTCTCCTGCCACGATCACGTTGAAGCGCGCGGCCCAGGTACCAGGGACCAAGGTCCTCTTGGGTGACATCGCCAAGGTGGAGTGTCAGGACGACGACTACGCCCGATACCTGGCAAGCATCCAGGTCGGTGCAACGCCTAAGAGCCGATGGGCCCGTTGGCTTTCGAAACGGACAGTCCAGACATCTCTTCGCCTTCAGAAGATCGACCTCGGGAGACTCACCTTCGCAGGCAAAGAACGTGTGGAGGTCACTGCCCTGCTCGATCAGATCCCCGCCGAGGAGTTCTTGAAGCAAGCCGAAGTCGCACTCAAGGCGCTCCTCCAGGATCAGGGGGAGAGAGATGCGGAGTGGGTTCTTTCGGCCCGTATTCGCCCAGTCGTGATCCCAAGACCACGCCAGGGTTATGAGCTGCTTGCCCGCCCCGACGGAGTCAAGGTCCAGCTCAACTACGCCAGGTTCCTGGTCGACATCAAGATCGACGGCGAAGTGGTCCAGAAGATCCAGGTCGCCTTTCGACTCAAGCGCTTCCGCCAGGTCCTCGTGAGCCGCCTGCCCCTCAAGCCTGGAGAGGACTACACGGCTGACAACACCCAGATCAAGCGCGTCGACATCGCCCGCCTGTCTCTCCCTGCGGACATGTCTCCCATGACCCAACTTACCCAGACCCGTGGACGCGTGGCATCCCGGAACATCCGCCCGGGCACCGTTCTCTTCGAGACAGACCTGGCAAGACCCAGCGTCATCAAGAAGGGCGAAGTCGTCACCGTGATCGCCCTGGTTGGCAAGATCCGAATCACCGCAGAAGGACAAGCCCAGAAGGATGGAGGAGTCGGTGACCGCATTCCCGTCCTCGTCCGACGCAAGCGAACCAACATCACCGTGCAAGCCGAGGTCCTCGGGGCCGGAGTCGTCACCGTTACGATTCGTGGCGGCATCGCACGTCGCTGAACATCTAGGAATGACAACCATGAAATACCTGATCCCCATCCTGTTACTCTGCGGGGCATCGATCCAAGCGCAGTCCCTGCACGCCCTTGCGGCCCAACGCGGGCGCGTGAGAGGTCTGATCTCCACCCTCTCCGCACGCGGACGCGGTGACCTGCTCACGATCGTCATCCGTGAAGAGCACAAGGTGAAGAACGACGACCGTGTCGATCGCAGAAAGAACTCTTCTCTCGCCATCAAGCTCGAGAGCTTCGACATCAA
>JAJRTL010000428.1 GCA_024278315.1 Planctomycetota bacterium
GAGATCATGGCAGCAGGTCGGTCCATCCGGGAGCATGCCCGCCTCCGAAAGACCTACGGAGGCAAGCGATGGCGCAAGCTCAAAGGGCAAGCCTTGGTCCAGCTAGGAGATGGTTGGATGGGTCTCGCCGAGATACACTGGAGGCCACGCGGATCCTCCCTCCGAAGTCTGCTTGACTTCAAGTCTTCTCAACGCGCGAGGGAGAGCACGAGCAGGGCCGCTGCGGTTGCGTAGGGCTTGCCGATGTCGGGGAAGTCGATCCAAGTGCCGTCGAGTTCGACCACCTGACAGAGGTCCTTCCGAAGGAGGGCGAGGGCAACGCTTGCCTCTTTGTGATAGGCCTCGGTGTCTTGCAGGGTCTTCCAAGCCAAGGCGGCATGATAGTAGGCGTAGAAGAAGAAGTAGCTCGAGAAGTTGTGGGGGCTGGCCCAGCTGGGGTCCAGCTTGACCGGGGCGCAGAGGGCCGCGCGTAGCTTCATGAAGCGGCGCAGCGTCGTGAGGAGATCCTCCTCGCTGGCCTTCTTGCCGAGATAGAGGGCGAGCTCGCAGGTGGGACCGCGAGCGATGGACTGGTCGCTCTTCTGGAAGGAGATGGGATCAGGATAGGTGTAGGTGTAGACGCCGGGGGCTGTGCGCATCTTGGCGAGGACGTCCAGCCCGCGCGTGAGCGCCTTGTCGTCGAGATCGGCTCCCACATTGCGGGCAGCGAGCAGGAAGTCGAGGGCCGGACCGGTGTTCATACTGTGTGTACGGCCACGCGTCGTCTTGGGCCATCCGCCAAAGCCACCGCGCCAGTTCGTGCCAAAGCCATAGCTATAGCTCCAGGCGCCGCTGGGGCATTGCCCGCCGATCAGGAAGCTCGCGGCTTGCGTGAGCCTGTCCAGGCTCTTCTTGGTCTTGGTACGCGCGTGAGCTCCAAGGAAATAGTCCGTGAGGTAGGTGGCACCAAAGGTGCTGGCCTGCTTGGGATCCTCCTCGGCGAGGTGCTTCAGGGCGCGTGCCTCGAAGCGAGTCAAGGCCTCTTGCATGCGAGTCTGCAGATCGGGATCCGCGTCCTTCTGCCATGTGAGCAGGGCCTTGGCTGCGAAGGCTGAGACTGCCATGCGGTACTGCACGGCTTCCACCGGCCAGGTTCCGTCGGGGGCCTGCTGGTCCAGCAGATACAGAAGCGCGCGGCGAACGAGGGCATCGACCTGATCGGCTGAAGCGGGAGTCTCCGTGCTCTTGTGGTCTGCGAGCGGACCTGGCTCGCGCATCGGTTCGCTCCAGGCCATGCGCTCGGGCCAGGCGATCCTGGCTGCCGCCTTCAGAACCCAGGGATCGGGCCCCGGGACCTTGGCCAGAGCAGCGAAGGCCTCCATCGTCTCCTCTCGCGCATCCCCCAGCCAGGCAAAGGCCGCGAGCCGATAGGTCGCCTCGGTCTGATACTGGCCTTCCGTGGCAAGACGGTAGTAGAGAGTCTGTGATTCCAGAAAATGTCCGAGTCGCATGTGCGCGCGTGCTTTCAGAATCCGGACGGCTTCGAGCTCCTGCCACTTCTTGTCCAGTGTTTTCAAACAGGCCAGGCTCTTTTCCGGATGGCCACGCAGGAGTTCGATGCGGGCACGCTGGACCTCGGCTCCGGGGCTCGCTTCGCGCCGTGTGGCTTCGAGCGCGGCCTCCACGAAGCCGTCTGCGAGCAGCTGCGCGGAGTTCGCCTCGGGCAGTGGGCTCACTGGTGACGCTGCCGCCAGTGCACGGAGGAGAAAGCGATGGATGACATCCGAGCGGGGTGTTCCGATGCTCTGGAGGCTGTCCAGCAGTTTGCCGCTGGCCGTGGACACGAGGAGCGCGGGTGCCTTGATTGCCGTGCAGCTCGCACCGACCGGCGTGAGCGGGTCCTTGCCGCGTGCGACGCGTTGGTGCGTGTAGTTGTTGGGCGCATAGGTCAGGCGTAGCGGGACGAAGCGGCGCCGCACCAAGGCGAGCAGGTCTGGCGAGCAAAAGGCCTGCGTGAGCAACAGCTGCTCGATGGTGCCGGCAGCGCCGCGATGTTGCGAACTCACGACCATTGTCATCACCAGTCGTCCACGCTTCTTTGCCTTGGTGAGTGCCAACGCGCTCTCATTCACGAAGCCGACCTGTGCACGCAGATCGGCGATGAGCCGCTTCTTGGGTCGCGATCTGGGTATCAGGGCACCCGTGGTGCGGATGAGCAGGCCGTGATTGCTTGCGGGTTTCTGTAGCCAGACCCGCACCTGTGCGAGCAGATCCACTTTGAGGATTTGAGCCTTGGGCTCGAGGGTAGGGGAATGAAACGCCCTCTTGGCGATTTCGGGTTGAATGTTCCATGTGACGCTGCGCTCCTCCCATGGCTCCCGCACACGATGGAAGGCGAGTCCAAACCTCTGGCTTGGTGGCCTCTTGGACAGCTTGAGGTCGAGGACCAGCTTGGCTTTGGCTAGCCTTTCGGGCCGAGCGAACCGAGCTGGAGCCTACAGTGGACGGCTTGAACGTGTTGCTTGGTCGGATTCGAGCAGCTCTCGATCGGGAGAAGCGGACGACCTCCAACATCGCTCATGAGTTGATGACGCCGATCGCGGAGCTGCGGGCCCTGACCGAAGTTGCCCTCAAGTGGCCCTCCAAGTCGGAATATGCTCTGGAGGTGCTCCGGCAATCCCATGCGGTGGCACTGCAGATGAGTGGGATCACGGAGACGATTCTCGCCTTGGCTCACTGCGAGCAGCGCACGATGGCCTGTGTCGCGGAATTCGTTCTTGTTGATGAATTCTTGCGGGGTTTGGTTGAGCAGCAAGAAGCCCTTGCCGAGGCCAAGAATGCTACGATTGATTTGCAGATGGACGAGGGCATTGGATTCAGGAGCGACGCCGCACTTCTCGATATCGTTATATCCAACCTCCTGTCCAATGCCGTTGCTCATGGTCCGGCTGGGAGCCCTATTCGCGTATCGGCTCGTAGAGAAGACGCTCAGATCCATTTCACCGTGAGCAACGCTGCGACGGATCTGGAGTCGGCTGATCTGGCACACCTCACCGAGCCCTTCTGGCGCAAGGACGCAGCGCGGACGGGAGCCCAGCATGCCGGCCTGGGCTTGACTCTCGCTTGGGAGATCGCCGCCGTGCTGGGGGGGCGCCTTGAGTTCGAGATCCGAGAGGGAAACTTGGTCGCCCGGCTGAGTCTGGCAGAACTCAGTGGGTGAACTTCGGCGGCTATTGGTCGTCGATCTCGGGTGGGGAATACATTCGTCCGACCACCAGGCGAAACGCACATCCTGCTCCCCTAGCCTGTGAAGTCAGTCGCGCACAGATCGAAAGGGTCCCTGCCGGAGCTGCTGGATCTGAGTCTCGATCCACTGAGTGACCCTTGGATGAGGGATGAGCCCCTGGCCGTCGGATACGTAGTCAAGGCCTTCGAGGACCTTGGTGTAGGGACCGAAGCCTTGCACCCGGAAGGGGATGACGATCGCCGTGCCACCCTCCTTCTGGGCTCGATCGACGAAGGCGCGGATCCGGTCCACGGCCTGCTTGCGTTTCTCGGGCCAATCCTCACGCAGGGTCATGACCTGGACGCGTCGAAAGGGAAGAGTGCGTTGCAATTCGGTCGTGCGGGCTTCGATGTAGGTGATCCATCTCTCGTTCTCCGAGTCATCGGCCGGGCCATGGGCAAGGATGAGGACATCCTCCTCTGCCGGCTTGTTGCTGAGCTTTTGCGCACGGTCGGCAAGGATGTCTCCCATCTCCTTGGCCTCGGCGAGACCCTGGGTCGAGACAGAATAGGATGCTCCGGTTTGGAGGCGCCAGAACTCCATGCTGTGGCCACCGTGGCCAGCCATGTCCATGGGCTTCTTCTGGACGGGACGAGCTGGTGCTCCCTGGCGAAGCCCGAGAATCTGTTCGGTGCGTTCCCGCCAGCTTTCTCCTGACACGAAGAGTCGGACGACTCCGATCTTGTTCTTGCCCTGCGCCTCCAGCCTCTCGGCGGCTTCCTGGATCGATACGGCGTCAGCCATCCCGAAGGCCACTTCGATCGTGTATTTGTCTTCGAGCGGTTTCACCGCGGACAGGACTCCTTCGTTCCACTCGGAGTTACCGCCGTGGGCCATCAGGAGGATGCCGTAATCGTCTGGCTTGTCGGCGGATGTCCCGGGTGATGAGGAAGTTGGCGAGGCGCAGCCCGCGAGAAAGCAAAGCAGGGAGAGGCGAGGGAGGTAGGAGAGTTTCATGGCGCTGCCCTATGTGGGGGAGTCTGTGTGGGAATTGTTGCGGTCGGCCCGGAGGGGCGGTGTGCGATTCTCGAACGGATTGGCTCGGGGGAGGGCCCACCACAAGGAGGGGTGCTCCCAATTCTAGCCAACTGCGAGGCATTCGCAATAGCGTGTTCTCGGCGAATGCTCCGAGCCTCCTTGCTCAGGAAAGCCGTCTCGCGATGGCCTCGATGCCCTTCATGCCCTGACCGAATCGAGCGATGGCTTCGCGATGCTCTTTCAACTGGCTGTAGGGGATGAATCCGACATCCAGATCGATGACACGGCTGAACGCAGGTCGCTTCAGTTGTTCGTTGACCTTGGCTTCACGTGCATCGGGGGCGACCAGGAACAGGGACATATCTGACTGCTCCAGACCGAAGGCTAGATCCAACATCCTGATGATTCCGGAGTAGATCGAAGTCGTATGTTCGACTTCGAAGGCGGCTACTACATGGTCGTCCGTTGGTTCGATCCAAAGCACGTCGATCAACCGGATCGCGTCGAAAGCCCCGGCATTCTCCAGAGCGTCGGGAAGACGATCCAGGCAGCCATCATCCAGGCGCCCTCCATCGAAGGGGCGGTTTCCATCGTTGCTCGCGATCCACACGCCGTAGCCCATGGCTTTTCCCAGGTCACGTAGCCAACCCTGAATCTCGGTGTGGGTATGGTCGCCCTCTCGTGCGAGTTGGATCGCGCGCTTGGCTCGGTCTGCTTCGGCACGAACCTCAGCGAGATCCTCTTCCCAGCGCGCCAGAGCAGTTGCATCGGATTCACGGGGCGGTGCGGGATACCGTTCCGATCCGATGTCGAAGAGGAAGCCAGCGATTGCACCCAGGTCGTTGGACAGAAGGCCCCTGTACTTCGAGTTCAACTCCAGGATTCCTGAACGCATCGCCAGATACTGATCCCATTTGCCCAGCTTGACCTTGGCTCCCGTGAGGGCGTTGTAGCCCTTTACGATCGCGGTGTTGAAAGGCGGTACGACGGTAGGGTGAAGAAAGTAGAGCAGGTTTGCAGCTGCGGGCCCGAGCCCTTTGATTGCTACTCGATCCAAGGTTCTAATGGCTTCTATCACCAGCGCTTCCTCGCCAGAACAGCAGACGCAAGTGTTCAGGAAACGACCAAAAGCCATCTGGTTCTGCCTGTCCTCGTAGATGTCGGGAATGCGCAGCTTGGGCTTCCAGAGGAAGGCGTGGTCCGCGCCGCGGAAGATCTGCCTCTGCTCCGCGATGGACTTGACGACCATCTGCAGCGAGGAATCCGTATAGACGTTGCCGAAGGTTCCTGCTTCGATCTCGGCAACCACGACCGCGATCCCTCGCCGAATCGTGCGGAAGTTCTTGAGCCTCTCTTCCCACAGGAACCACATTCGATAAGTACCCGAGGGATCATCGCGCCACTTCTCGAGAAGACGCGAGATGGGGTCGATCGTCGAATTCTGCAGGTCGGACATGCTCAGCGACTTCCTCGTCCAAGATGGATCGGATCCTGAAACCGACGGAGGAGGCCCTCGCTCTCGGTGGATGACAGGATTGTAGGTGTTTCAAGGTGCTCCTGCTACGGAGCGCTCCTGCCCCGAGCTATCGAGGCTCCGGCAGGTAGTGCTGTTTCCACCATTCGCTCATCGCGAAGGAGGCGCGGTGGATCTCTGCGTTGTAGAAACGGCCCGGGTCCTCGGCCTGGGGCTCGTGGATCGCATGGCCGTCCTTGGTGGCACAGGCGAAGGCCATGTCGCCTCCTACGTAGGCTGGGATGCTGTTGCGGTAGACCTGTAGGCGTGGGAAGAGGTCCTGGATCTCGGTCAGGATGGGGCGGTAGATCGCGTGGTGGTGGAAGGCCACGCCCATGTGGCGGACCATGGATCCATCAGGCTTCAGCAGGGTGCGCACGTGCTCGTGGAACTCTTTGGTGTAGAGGACCATGCTCGGGCCGCCGGGGTCGGTGGAGTCGATGATGCAGTGGTCGAAGGATGCGGGCGCGGCACCGGACACGTAGGCCGCACCGTCGCCGATGATGAGCTCGACGCGCGGGTCGTCGTAGTCGCCGTTGAAGCCCAGGTAGCGCTGGCAGAACTCGACGACCTCGCCGTCGATCTCAACCATGGTGACGCGCCTCACCTTGGGGTAGCGAAGGACCTCGCGCAGGATGCCGCCATCGCCGCCGCCGATGATCAGCACATCGAGTTCGCGCTCGGCCTCACCCCAACGCGGATGGCCGAGCAGGGGCACGCGCACGAACATCTCGTGGTAGAAGAACTCGTCCGAGCTCGTCGTCTGGATGATGTCGTCGAGGACCAGGACCTTGCCGAGCAGCTCATGCTCGTAGATGCGCATCTCCTGGAACTTCGTTCGCCCCTCGTGCAGCAGCCTGGCCTTGATGCCGCAGCGGATGTCGACGCCGAAGTCGCTCTCGAAGAACCACTCCGCCTGCTCGCCGCTGCTCACGTGAACTCAGGCGCAGGGACATCGCCCATGGCCGCGCGCGGCATGCCGCGGCTGATCTCGCGCACTTCGTGGCTCGTGGCACCGAGCGTCTGGAGGATGGCCGGGATCCCCTTCTGGGGATCGAGGTCTCCACAGAAGAAAATGTCCGCAGCGAAGTAGCCGTGCTCGGGCCAGGTGTGGATGGCGATGTGGGACTCGGCCAGCGCCGCTGTGGCGGTGACGCCGTAGGGGCTGAACTGATGCACGATCATATCGATCAGCGTGGCGCCACCTTCGCGGATGGAGTCGAGCACCGCGCGTTCCACGAGCTTGGGATCGTTTACGGACTCGGAGGGACAGCCCCATGCATCGATGAGGAGATGGCGACCGAGCTCTTGGTGGGAGGGCGTCGTCATGATGTCTCTGGCTATTCGTCGACCTGGAAGGGGCTGTTGGGATCGTCTTCGTGTCGGATTTCGTCGATGGGCTGCTTCTTGCCCTCACCTGCGAAGAGCTGGTTGGGCAGGTTGGTCACCGCGCTGGTGTGCATCGAGACGCACTTGTAGGCGTGGACGACACCCTTGGGCACGATGACCGAGCAGGGGTTGTCCTCGCCGACGAAGAGCACCATCTTGCGCCAGAAACTCATCTTCTCTGGCCGGTTGTCCCAGAGGACCAGCTTGAAGTTGCCTGGCCCGATGAAGCAGAAGTTGTCGGCCTGATCCGCATGCTCGTGGGGACCGCGGATCGTGCCGGGCTGCGTCACGGACAGGTAGCTCATGGTGGGCCGATACTGTGCGTCGGGCAGCTCGTCGTCACGGTAGAGTTCGGCAAGCCAGCCGCGCTCGTCCACGAACTTGACGAGCTTCTTGACGTGGACGTCCTGGATGGTGCCCTTCTCGAATGGGCGGTCGGGGAAGTCGTGGTTGACCATAGGGATCTCGCTCAGTGTGGTGGCGGAAGGGGGCGAGCCAAGGCTTGCAGCCCGAACGATTCATGACCTCGATGCAACGATCTCATGAATCATCCGGGTCAGGGCGGGAGACTCTAATAAAGAACCCGGCTCCTCGGAAGAGGAAGCCGGGTTCAGATGGAAAAGTCGAGATGTAGTCAGCCCGGAATCGCTTCCGGTTGAGCCGACGAAACGCCGGGAAGGGAGGAGAGAGCGGTTGCGGCGTCTCGCCGTAGGAAGCCTACCCCCAGGCATGTCTGCGTGCGGCGCGAGCCCCGGAAAATAGAGGATTCCACCCCGACCCGAGTACATGGGGTCAGACCCTTTTTCTCCGGGCGTTTCGCCCGGAGAAAAAGGGTCTGACCCCATGTACTCGGGTCGGTTAGCTGCGGTAGCGGTCGCGGAGCTCTCGCAGCTTGAGGAGGGCGTCGACCGGGCTCATGGTGTCGGGATCCAGGTCCTCGAGTTCGGTGAGGAGGCGCTCGGAAGGGGGGCGGAAGAGGTCCAGCTGTTTGCGTTGGCCCGGGAGCGCGCTGCGATGGGCGGGTACGAGACTCTGGCCCTCCTTCTCGAGCTGGGCCAGGATCTCCTTGCTGCGTGTGAGGATGTCGGCGGGCAGGCCGGCGAGGCGCGCGACGTGGATGCCGTAGGACTTGTCGGTGCCCCCGAGCTGGATGCGGTGCAGGAAGACGATCTCGTCGTTCCACTCGCGCACGGCCACATGGGCGTTGTGCACACCCTCGAGCTCGTCGGCCAGCTCGGTCATCTCGTGATAGTGGGTGGCGAAGAGCGTTCGGCAGCCGATCCGATCGTGCAGCGCCTCGCAGATCGCCCATGCCAGCGAGAGTCCATCGTAGGTGCTGGTGCCGCGGCCCACCTCGTCGAGGATGACGAGGGAGGAGGGGGAAGCATTGTTGAGGATGTTGGCAGTCTCCTGCATCTCGACCATGAAGGTGGACGAGCCGCGCGTGATGTCGTCGCCTGCACCCACGCGCGTGAAGATGCGGTCAACGACGCCGATCTCGGCCTCGCGCGCCGGCACGTAGGAACCCATCTGCGCCAGCAGCGTGATGAGTGCCACCTGACGGATGTAGGTCGACTTGCCGGCCATGTTGGGGCCGGTGATCAGCAGGAGGCTGCTCGCAGGCGGTGTGAGGTGGGTGTCGTTGGGCACGAAGGGCTCGCCGCCCATCATGCCCTCCAGCACGGGGTGGCGGCCATCGGTGATCTCGAGCCGCGTGTCCTCGCAGAGGATGGGGCGACACCAGGCGCGTTCGATCGCGAACTCCGCCAAGGCCGCCGCTACGTCCAGCTCGGCCACGGCCCGCGCCGTGTCCAGGATGCGCGAGATCTGCGAAGCCAACTCGTCGCGCAGCTGCGTGAAGAGGTTGTACTCCATGTCCCGCGAGATCTCTTCGCTCTTGAGCACGCGCGTTTCGAATTCCTTGAGTTCCGGCGTCACGTAGCGTTCGGCATTCTTGACCGTCTGCTTGCGGATGTAGTTGGCCGGGATGCTGTCGTGATTGGCGCTACGCGAGATCTCGATGTAGTAGCCAAAGACCCGGTTGTAGCCGACCTTGAGCCCCTGGATCCCGGTGGCCGCCACCTCGCGCTCCTGGAAGCGCAGCATCCAGTCCTTGCCCTCGGTGCCGATCGAGCGCAGCTCGTCCAGCTCGGCATCGAAGCCTGGCCGGATGACGCCGCCCTCCTTGATCGTCAGTGGCGGGTCCTCGACGATGCGTTCGGCGATCTTGCGCGCCACGTCTTGGAGCGGGTCCGTGTGGTCTCGGATCGAGGCGAGGACCTCGCTCTCGACCGCGCCAAGCCGCGCCAGCAGGACCGGGATCTGCTCGATGCTGCGCTGCAGCCCGACCAGGTCGCGCGGCGTAGCGCGGCCCGTGCTGAGCCTGGCAGAAAGTCGCTCGAGGTCGTGGACCTGTCCGAGCGCATCGCGCAGATCCGTGCGCAGGCCGACCTCCTCGAAGCACTCCTGCACACCGCCCTGCGCATGCAGGATGGCCGCGCGGTTGGTGAAGGGCACGAGCACACGCTCGCGCAGCAGGCGCGCCCCCATGGGCGTGCGCGTGCGGTCGATCTCAGCCAGCAGGCTGCCCTTGCGGTCGCCGCGCTGCGTCTGCACGAGCTCCAGGCTGGTCCGCGTGGCGCGGTCCAGGATCATTCGGTTGCTGCGCTGGAAGATCTCGATCTGGCGGATGTGGGGGAGCGCGGTCTTCTGCGTTTCCTGGACGTAGCGGATCAGCGCGCCAGCCGAGGCGATGGATGCGGCATGCACATCCAGCGAGAGGCCAAAACCCTCCAGGTTGTGCAGACGAAAGAAGCGCGCCAGCTCCTTCTCGCCTTCAGCCGGATTGAAATCGAAGTCGGGACACCAGCGCACCGGCCCTCGCAGCGAGGCGAAGGGGTTGCTGCGATCCTCCTGATCCCCGCGGAAGGCCTCGGGCAGTAAAAGCTCGGCGGGTTCGAGTCGACTCAGCTCGTCCTCGAGCTGGTCGGTGAGGCAGGCGCTGACCTGGAACTGGCCGGTCGAGATGTCGAGCCAGGCCAGGCCGGCATGATCGCCCTGCATCGCGCAGGCGGCCAGGAAGTTGGGGCGCCCTCCTTCAAGCACTTCCTCCTCGGTGAGCGTGCCGGCCGTGACGATGCGCACGACCTTGCGCTCGACGAGGCCCTTGGCTTCGCGCGGGTCCTGCACCTGCTCGCAGATGGCCACGCGCGTGCCGAGGCGGATCAACTTCTGCAAATAGGTGTCCACCGCGCGCACCGGGATGCCGGCCATGGGGATGGCGTCCGCGCCCTTGTTGCGCGAGGTCAGCGTGATGCCCAGCAAGCGCGCCGCATCCTTGGCATCGTCGAAGAACATCTCGTAGAAGTCCCCCATCCGATAGAAGAGCAAGGCATCAGGATGTTCACGCTTGATGGACAGGTACTGCGTCATCATCGGGGTCTGTGTCGGACCCCTGCCTGCGCCTTTGGCCTTCTTGGTCGGGCTCATCCGTGCAGCTCCAATCTTGTGCTGTCCTCGATCCGGGCCTTCTCGACGGCTTCCTGCACGAGCGCCTCGACATCGACCATGCCCTCGAGCCACTCCGCATCCTCGAGTTTGCCTCGTGTGACGGGGTGGTCGGGCTGGAAGAGCGTGCAACAGTCTTCGAATGGGCGGATGGAGATCTCGTAGGTGTCGATGTGACGGGCGAGGCGGATCGTCTCCTGCTTGTCGAACCCGATCAAGGGTCGCAGCATCGGCAGTGCTTCGCGCGCGCCTTCTATGACGATGAGATTGTCCAGCGTCTGGCTGGCGACCTGACCCAAGCTGTCGCCGCTGACGAGTGCCTTGCAGCGACGGCGACGCGCCAGCCGGTCGGCGATACGCGACATGAACCGACGATAGAGCACGGTGCGATAACCGGGCTTGGGCAGATCCTTGGTGGCCATCTGGATTGGCGCGAAGGGCACGACCCAGAGCTTGCTCTTGCCTTGCCAGGCGTCCAGGCTGCGCGCAAGCGTGCGCACCTTCTCGAGCGCACCCGGCCCAGTGAAGGGCTGCGCGTCGTAGTGCACGTACTCCACGCGACAGCCGCGCTTCATCATCTGCCACGCGGCCACCGGCGAATCGATGCCCCCCGAGAGCAGGCACATGACCTTGCCCTCGGTGCCGACCGGCAGGCCGCCGGCGCCGGGGATCTTCTCGAGGAAGACGAATCCACCCTCTCCGCGGATCTCTACCTGCAGGCTCCAGTCGGGGTCGTGTAGATCGACCTTGAGCCCGGGATGGGCCTCGAGAATGACACTGCCGAGCCAGGCGGCGGTCTCCATCGAGTTGCGAGGGAACTGCTTGTAGGAGCGCTTGACGTCGACGCGGAAGGTCGACGATGCGAGCTCAGGCTTGCGCGTCAGCATCTCGGCAACCAGCTCGCGCGTCAGTGCCGCTATCTCCTCTTCGCTCCTGCCGCAGCGCTTCGCAGCCGAGGTGTGCACGACGCCAAAGACCTTGGCGGCCTCCCGGGCGATCTGCTCCGCGTCGTCGCGCGGACCGATGTAGTAGCGTCCATGCCGACGATCCACGGCCGTGACGCCGTGGCGCGCGAGCGCGGCCTTGAGGTGCTGGTGGAGCATGCGCTCGAACCAGCGCCGGTTGTTGCCCTTGAGTGTCAGCTCCACGGGGCGAATGATGACATGATCCATCAGAGACCGAGCTCCCTCAGCATCTTGACCAACCCGGGCAGTTCTTTGCAGAGGGCATCGACATCCTCGTCACTGGTCAAGCGACCAAACGAGATACGCAAGGTGCCTTTGATCCA
>JAJRTL010000429.1 GCA_024278315.1 Planctomycetota bacterium
GCGCGACATCCCCGATGGCAGCTACGTCAACCTGGGCATCGGGATCCCGGAGCTCATCGCCAAGTACGTACCCGATGACCGCGAGCTGGTCTATCACACCGAGAACGGCTTGCTCGGCATGGGGCCCTCGCCTGCGGAGGGTGAGGGGGATCCCGAGCTCATCAATGCGGGCAAACGCCAGGTCACGTCGGTGCCGGGTGCGGCCTACTTCCACCATGCGGACAGCTTCGTGATGATTCGAGGTGGGCACATCGATCTCTGTGTGCTGGGTGCGCTCCAGGTGGCCGCGTCCGGGGATCTCGCCAACTGGTCCACCGGCGTGCCGGGCGCCATCCCGGCTGTGGGCGGCGCAATGGATCTGGTCGCCGGTGTAAAGACCATCTACGTCATCACGCAGCACTGCACCAAGAAGGGCGATCCCAAGTTGATCGAGACTTGCACCTATCCGCTCACCGGCAAGCAGGTCGTGGATCGCATCTACACGGACCTTGCTGTGATCGATGTGACACCCGAGGGCTTCCGGCTCGTGGAGCTCAGCCCGGGTGTGAGCTTCGACTTCGTGCAGGAGCGTACGGGTGCCACGCTTCTTCCCATCGTCGATACATCCGTGGGTCGACCGGGTCAGGAGCCGTCATGACTCCTCCCTCGGACCTCACGCGCAGCGCCGCGCTCTACCGACGGGCCCTCGAGATCCTGCCGGGCGGAGTGAGCCGCAACACGGTGCTGCGCAAGCCGCATCCGCTCTATGCCGACCACGCACAGGGTTGTCGCGTCACCGACATCGAGGGTGTGGAGCGCATCGACTTCGCCAACAACATGGCGTCGCTGATCCATGGCCATGCACATCCAGCCATCGTGAGCGCGGTGACCGAGCAGCTGGCCAGGGGCACTGCCTTCACGCTGGCGACCGAGGTGGAGATCGACTACGCCGAGCATCTCTGCAGCCGCAACTCAGGATTCGAGAAGCTGCGCTTCGTCAACTCGGGGACCGAAGCGGTCATGGGGGCTCTCAAGGCCTCGCGCGCCTTCACCGGCCGACCCAAGATCGCCAAGGTCGAGGGCGCCTATCATGGGCAGTACGACTACGCCGAGGTGAGTCAGACCGCGAAGCCCGACAGCTGGGGTGCAGCCGAGAGTCCCGCAAGCGTGCCGGTCGCCTACGGCACGCCAGCTTCAGCACTGGCGGATGTCGTGATCCTGCCGTTCAACGATATCGAACGAGCGATGGCCATCCTCGATCGCCACAAGGGTGAGCTTGCCTGCGTGCTGCTCGACCTCATGCCCCACCGCGTCGGCCTGCGGCCTGCAGAAGAGGATTTCCTCACGGCCATCCGTGATTGGACGCGGCAGGACGGCTCACTGATGGTGCTCGACGAGGTCATCACCTTCCGCTCGCTCTACGGCGGGGCGCAGGACTGGTACGGCTTCACTCCGGACCTGACGGCGATGGGCAAGATGATCGGCGGCGGATTTCCGGTGGGCGCCATCGCAGGCCGCGCCGAGGTCATGGACGTCATGAATCCGTTGGCCGCCAAGGTCCTTTTTCCGCATTCGGGCACCTTCTCGGCCAACCCGATCACGATGACCGCGGGCCTCACGGCCATGCGCCTCTTCGACGAGGCCGCCGTCCAGCGCGTCAACGCGCTCGCGCAGCGCGCCATCCAAGGCATCGAGGCCGCCATCGAGCGTAGCGGTGCCGAAGCCTGTGTCACCGGGGGTGGTTCCATGTTCCGCGTGCACATGAAGAAACGCGCGCCTCGCAACTACCGAGAGGCCTTCGCCTCCGAAGACGAGCTCCGCCGGCTCGACCTGCTCCTCGACCACCTCTTCGAGCAGGGCTTCATGATGATCAACACCTGCTCCGCCACGATCTCCACCCCCATGACCGAATCTGAGATCGACGCCCTCATCACCGCCTTCGAGACCGGCTTCCCCAAGATCTGACCCCACCCGAGTACATGGGGTCAGACCCTTTTTCTCCGGGTAGCCAGCTTCCCCCGGCTGAAGGAACAGTCCTCCTTTCCCCACAACATGGGTCTTCTGGGGTGTAGGAGGCTCTGCACCCGCCATCGGACTCCCGCGGTCGCGCTCATGGTTGCCCTCTTCGGGGGCACCACTAAAGATTCTGGGACGATTGTGATGGAATCTAACAAGGTTGGAGTTGCTGTAACCATAGGTTGCGCTACCTTTTAAATAATAAAAAAGGCTGTCAAGCAGCTAGATGTAACAGAAAAGAGGACCATGTCACAGTGGTGGAGCAGGACACGTGACTCATAACAGAACTTGGGCGCCTCCCTTTTCTCTGCCGGAACCCACTTGCCAGCCTGTTGGGTATGCGTGGCTCGTCCAGAAATACCAACTGGACGTACTCCCGCATTGGCGTTGGACCTTCTTGGCGGATCGCAAGATCCACCGGGAGATCGTGCGAGATGACGTCGAGATCCATGTACTACCGCTGACGCGCAGCCGAGGTGAAACCGATCTGGACCACCTCCTTTTCGCCTTGCGCGAAGATGGAGTCAGTGTCGCCATCTGCCGCGCGTTGTTCGGCTCGGTAGACCTGGAAGCGCTTGGGCACAGTATCGAGGCAGAACTCCGTCGAAAGCCCACGGGAGCATTTGCTCGGAGAGCCTGGTTTCTCTTCGAGGAGCTGACGGGGAAGAGACTCGCGATCCCCGATCTGCGCCAAGGGAACTACGTGCCCCTGTTGGATCCGACGGTCCATGTGACGGGTCCCGTTCGCAAGCATCGACGGCAGCGTATCGATGTGAATCTGTTGGGGATCTTGGACTTTGCCCCTGCACTTCGTTTCACAGAAGAGCTCCGGGATTTGTCTTCTGTTGTTCTGCGAGAAAAGATCGAAGGGCTTGTATCCGGATACGATGAAGATGTCGTTCGGCGTGCCGTCTCCTATCTCTACACGCGGGAGACAATGGCCAGTTTCGAGATCGAAAGGGAACGTCCCGCCTCGAATCGCGCAGAGCGTTACATCGCGATGTTGAAGGAGGCGCCGCAAGTCCCGGGATTGGATGAGGAGATACTGACCAGGCTACAGAACGCCGCCGTGGATCCGCGCTATGCCGCAAAGGGGTGGAGGCAGGAACAGAACTACGTCGGTGAGTTCCTCGACCTGGCTCAGTGGAGGGTTCACTACATCTGCCCCAAACCGGAGGATCTCGAGGAGTTGATGGGGGCTTTCCTGCAGATGACCGATCTTCTGGCTGGGGCGACCCACCCTGCGGATTCGGAGGAGTTGGATGCTGTGTGGGCGGCGACTGCGATCTCCTTTGCCTTTGTGCTGCTTCATCCCTTCGAAGATGGCAATGGGCGCTTGCATCGTTGGCTTCTTCATTGGGTGTTGTCCCGGTTCGGAGTGACGCCGAAGGGATTCGTCATTCCTGTCTCTGCTGTGATGCTCGCGCAACTTCGGCAGTACGATGAGGCCCTCGAATCCTTCTCCGAGCCATTGATGAAGCTCACGTCCTACGACTTGAATGCCTATGGGAACATGGTGGTTCATGGCGGCACGATCGATCTGTATCGCCATCCAGATTTGACGCCCATGGCAGAGGGCCTTTGGCGATGGCTCAACGCCGCGGTCGATCGGGAGTTGCCCAAGCAGCTCGACTTCCTCGTCGCGTTGGATCGGACGAGGCGGGAGATCCAGGACATCGTGGATATGCCGGATCGACACATCATCTTGTTCATCAAGCTCTGCCGCTCCAACGATGGTCAGCTGTCCCGTCGTAAGAGGGAGCGTCATTATGCAGAGCTGACAGAGGAAGAGATCCAAGAGATGGAGCAAGTCGTCCGACACCATTTTCACTCATGAAACTCATGAAGAAGAGAAACGGGTCCAATATCGTGCACTGAAAGCAGAGCCGGGAGTGTAGCAAAAGGACCCGTCCCCTTTCTTTACTCCTGGACTTCGGAGGCCAGCCAGGCGCGGAGGAAGCGCCAGCGGCGTTCGATGGTGCGGGTGGTGACATCGAGGAGTTCGGCGATCTCGGGTACGGTCAGGCCTCCGTAGTAGCGTAGCGTCACGATGCGGTGACCTTCGGGGTCGTCGGCTTCGAGCTTCTGCAAGGCTTCGTCGAGTGCTAACAGGTCGTCGCCGCGTGCCTGGATGGAGAGCCCCAGGTCCTCAAGCTCGATGCGGATCCGATCTCCGCCGCGTTTGAGTGCACCCTTGCGCCGGGCGCCTTCGACGAGGATGTCGCGCATGGCGCGCGCCGCTGCGAAGAAGAAGTGACGCCGCCCGTCCCAGCCCTCACTCTGCTTGCCGGAGATGCGCATCCAGGCTTCGTGCACGAGCGCCGTGGGTTGGAGGGTCTCTCCCGGTGACAGTGCCTGCATCCGCGCTCGCGCGAGTTCGCGGAGTTCTGCGTAGACGAGCGGGAGGATCTCCTCGGCGGCATCACCCTCGCCTTTCGACGCGCGGTCGAGGAGCTGTGTCAATCTGTGGGAGTCGCCGGGCACGAAAGTGAGGACGGAGAGGCGGAGGAAGGGGCCGGATCAGGGCGGAAAGCCGCTGCAGGGACCCTGCTTGGCCACCCCGGTCGGGGAGAAAGGGTCCCGGAGTGTAGCACCCCTGCGAGAAACCCGCACGGCGCGACTGTGCTGTGCTCAGATTCTGTATCGGCCCTGGTGGAACATAGGGTCGATATAGGATTCCCGTGATGGTGGTGTTCCCGGGCTAGTCACAGAATCTGCGGCCCCAGATCGGTCCGGTTTCACCCTGCTCAATCCGGAGAAGCCTCGTTGAAACGGTGGCTTCACCTGCGATTCTTCGGGTTGACCAGGGCAAAACTGAACTCGACTGGCCTCCACACCTTCTATGGCGCAAACTCCTGAACGATTCATGACCTCGATGCGTCTGACGGTGTCTTTCGGTCCAGGACCGCGAACCTATCGGTTCGCTCGGCATTGCTTCGATTCGACGACCCTCTTGGGTCGCCTTCATCTTGCGCAGCCGTCCTGAACTCGAAATGCGCTCGTCAGACCGCAAAAACGAGATCGGCTGCGAGTCGAAGTTGAGGATCGCCTTCGCGTCAGCCCCACAGATTCGAACCCCTACCCAGGAGGTCCACCATGTTCACCCTAAAACTCGCTGCCCTTCCCGTCCTGCTCCTCGGAGTGGGACTCTACTCCTTCAATCTTGTCTCCCATCCACGCCCTAGCTTGGTTTACGGAGGCGCCCAGTCTGCCTCGCTCCCCAAGGGTTATACGTGCAAGCAGCAGGGAGGTACTTCGACAGGAGCTGTGATCAATCTGGGATCCATCGGGGGAGATGGCGAGAACTTTGCCGATGACATCCGAGTGCAGGGTTTCGACACGGGAACTCCTCCTCAACTCCTGGAGATCACGGTCGAACTGTCGCTCAAGATCCCTGACAAGTTGAATGATGATGGGACACCGAAGACCTACAAGGCGGTAGATTCGGGATGGAAGAAGCAAACACCTTCTGTTCCCAGGGAGGTCTATCTGAAGAACGAATCAGAAACGGGACCTGTCTACAAGGAAGGTGCCACGCTGAGAGTCAAGTCCAGCACTCAAGCAAAATTGGGCTGGGTCTGCTGGATGTGGACTTCGGGCGGGGCCGAAGTTACGCCCGAAAAGACCATTACAGACCTAGAGCCATGGATGGTCAGTACCACGAATTCCAATCCTGGAATCACTTCAGCGGTACATCACTTCAACAATCAATCCGGCGAGCCACTCGCAGAGGTTTCTCTCTTGTTGCCGCAGGGTGGGCAAACCATCATCAGTATCGAGAGTACGAAGCCGGGCTATCCCGTCCTCGAAGAAGGTCGGTTCGTATTCGATCCACCGATCGAGCCGGGAGAATGGGGATCCCTTCGGTGGGACTATGATGAGCCAGGCCCGGATCCTGACGTGTTGACCGAAGTCTTGTTCACACCTGTCTTCCTGGGCTATGTGGTGGAGCCTCTGGCTGTGACGACGGGTCCCGGGCAGAAGCAGGGCAAGGTCAGGGTGCTGAAGGCCAACGGTCAGAATCA
>JAJRTL010000430.1 GCA_024278315.1 Planctomycetota bacterium
CATCATCGTCACGGAGTGGAGTGAATTCCGACACCCCGACTTCGATGACCTCAAGTCCGCCCTCAAAGAGCCGATCATATTCGATGGACGTAACATCTTCAGCCCGGGCCGGGTCCGGGAGGCAGGCTTCACCTACTACGGCATCGGCGTCGATCAGGCCTGACCTTCACGCTCTCCCCTGCCCACCCCAGAGAGCATGACCAACAAGCAGCCCAGCCCTGCCCCAAAGGCCCCCAAGGAAGAGGTCGACAAGACCCCCAACTACGTCCTATGGATCGTCGGCACCATCCTCGCCACCGCCGGCCTCGTCTTCATCCAACGCAACTGGTCCGCCAAGGGCGAAAGCAAGAAAGACAAGGTCTACACCGGCGCCGCCGACTACCTCAGAGAACGCCACAAGCAGGTCCGCAAGCCAGGCCGGTAGGACGCACGGTTGGGATGCGTGCTTGCAAGATGGCGGTCCGAGGATCCTTGGGATGCAGGCATGCCACCGGCGAGAACGGTGGAGGGAGAGACGATCTTGCGCATCGATGGAAGTTCGCTTCGACACAGATACGGCTCACCGGGGTAATGCAGATTCCACTTGGTCGAGGGGGGGGTTGGGGTCAGACGAAGTCAACAGCTGAGCAGCATGGAGGATCCGAGTGAGCCGCTTGGCCAATACCCGTGCATGCGGTTCTTCGAACATCGTCGTATGGCCACCTGGTAGCTCCACTACCTCGATGCCTCTCAAGAAAAAATCACTCCACCCATTGTATTTGTCTTCATTGAGGAAGACATCGACATCCTCTGGGCTTGCCAAGTAAGGGCGAAACAAGACCCCAGACCCGTTCCAAGGGGTTTGAGCATATCGAAGTTCCATCTGGTCCCAAGCCCGACCAACAGCTACGTGGGGTGGGAGCTCATTCTCAGTTGTCTCTTCTCCTGGCACTACACCCGGTGTCACAGTCGGGAACAAGCGCAGCATGCGGCCCCTCAGTTTCTCCAACAAATACTTGGGGCCCTGTTGTCTTAACTTCCGGCTGTGCAACGCCCACCTCTCCTGTTTGCTCAGAAACAGTCGATTCGGGCTCGGAGTATCGAAGAGAGCGAGAAGAGACACCTCCTCGCCCACCGCCTTCAACTGCTTCGCCATCTCGAAAGCCACAAGGCCACCGCCAGAAAATCCCCCAAGAAGATACGGCCCAGAGGGTTGAACGTGCTGGATATCGCTGATGCAGGCGGCTGCCATCTCTTCGATGGTCTCGTGAACCGGTAGAATGCCATCAACTCCGCGGTGCTGAATCCCGTAGAAGGGCTGGTTTGGATCCAGGCGCTTCGCGAGGTGTCGAAGATTGAGAGGATTGCCACCCTTTCCCGCCACACAGAAGAACGGAGCAAGCGATCCCTTCTCTCGGATGGGCACAAGTGAGGTCCAGGCTTGAGATGCCGCCATGAGAGATTCTGCAGCCTCCGTGGCCTTCTTCGACGCCCCCTGTCCAAGGTCTGATTGGGACGGAAGCATCGCTGAAAGTTCTTCGATCGTCGGCGACTGGAGCAGTGTGGACACTGGGAGGCTCGCTCCCCAGAGCTTCTTGATCCTGGCAAACAACCGGACTGCAAGAAGGGAATGGCCCCCAAGATCGAAGAAACTGTCTCGAATACCAATGGCTCCAATGCCCAACAGATCCTGCCACAACTCAGCAAGCTGGAGCTGATCCGCTGTGGCAGGCTCCACGTACTCGCTATCGAGTTGCGGACGCTCGAAGGCTGTACCCTCATCGCTTGTGTGAGCCAGGGGTTCAGCACCTTGTTCTTGCATAGCATCCAGATCAAGGGAACTCACGATGACCATGCTCTGGGAGCAGTCCCGAAGCAAGTCGCGGAAAACTTGCATTCCCTCACTTGCGCGAATCCCCTGGGACACGGCCTGAGCAAGACGTTCCTCTGAAGGTGTGATCTGCCCTACTGCAGGTCGAGGCATGGCAGGACTGCGATCTGGCTCCAGGGAACTCGGAAGGATTCTGGCCAAAGAGGAAAGGAGATCCCCAGGTGGAGCCTTCTGGATGGTGAAGTTCTCGATGTCAATCAGCACGTTTCCGTCGCGATCCGCGATCAGGATGTTGAAGGACGCTGTGGCATCGCCAATGTGATTTCCACCTCGACTACGCACCCAACTGAAGATGGACTGCGGAAGAGACGCGTACACCCGGACTCTCTCGTAAGAGACTGGTATCCATAGATCGGATCCAGACTTGGCGTAGCCATCGATCAGCTCCATTGCATGCCCCGTAGCGATATCAAGCAGCGCGGGATGCAAGGCGTAAGAATCGAGATCGCCCACGAATGCCGCTGGCAGATCCAAGAGGGCATAGGCTTCGGTCGCTCCAAAGGCCTGCTCCTTGAGCACAGCCCAGCGCGGTCCAAATGCGACATGGGAATCCTGTGCGGTGGACAAGTTCCCATTCTTGGCTCCACGGTGATGTAGCGTGCAGCGATCCATGATCTCCTGGATCCGCAAGACTGCAGGAGGGACCTCTCCTCCGGAGTGAAGCTCTGCTCGGCCATGCGTCAGCCAACCGAAGCGACCATCTGTCCCTTTCCGCAGGCTCTGAAGACAAAAGTCCATTCCATCGTCTTTGCTCGAGACCTTCATGCGCACAGCGTTCGCAGTGCGATCCTGTATAGCCAATGGGCTCAGGAACGTGAGGTTCCGGATCTCGGGAAACCCAGACGATGAGATTTCGGAACAGGCAAAGTTGGCGAGCTCGATGAAGGCTGTTCCAGGAATCAGTGCCCTTCCGTCTGCGAGTCTGTGTTCATTCAAGATCCAGTGCGTATCAGGAGAGAGAGGAGCAAGCTCGAATATGATTTCAGTCCGAAGCTCAATCCGCCGCGACAGCAATGGATGCAAGGTGGGCACGGCTGCTCCGCCCGCATTGCCCGTCGCCTCAGCGGCGATGCCCACTTCGTTCCAGACACCCCAGCACACTGCCATCACACGCTCTCCCTTGCGCTCGGAACGACTCGCAGCAAACGCATTCAGGTAGGCGTTGGCCGCCACATAGTCCACCTGGCCTGGGGGAGCAGTAATCGTGCTAGACGAGGAAAAGAGAATCATGAAGTCAAGAGATCTATCCCTGAAGACCAGATCGAGGACCATCGTTCCGTAGATCTTCGGAGCGAAAACGGTCTCCACATTCTCGACACTCTTGAGCACCAACAGATCATCGTGGATCACGCCCGCAGCGTGAACCACTCCTCTTATTGGCCCTGTGCGCTTCTCGACATCTTCAACGAAACCGGCAAGCTGTTCGTGATCCGTGATATCAAGGGATGCGACTTCAACCGTCGCGCCAAGAGCTTCCAGGCGTCGAATCTGCAGGATCGCTTTTCCGACTCTGTCAGCCTCCCCATGGTCACAAAGCCACTGGTCCCATTCTTCGCGAGGGATCAAGCCGGACCGACTCACGAGTAGGAGATGAACATCAGAGGTCAACGCCATACTCTCTGCCACAGTGAGCCCCAACCCACCGAGACCGCCAGTGATCAGGTAGACGCCACCTTGGACCACTCCCGGCAAGTCTCGCGAATGAACCCTAGACTCACGAGAGTCCGGGCATTTGCGGTAGGAAAGTTCGAAACGGGTCCCTGTCCGATACGCGATCCGGGAGTTTGCGGCCTTTCCTGAAAGCTCCTGAAGAAGAACACCTTCAAAGGCTTTGACACTTGACCGCTTCCTCGAAAACACACCGGCTCGCTTGGAGCTCTTCCCTGAATAGTCGAGATCAATGCTCGTACATGTAAGCCCTGGATACTCATGGGGCGCAACCATGCATGGGCCGTCATGCGTAGCTTTTTCCGGAGCAGGAACAGGCTCGTCGAACACTTGCCGCGCACCGTTGGAAACGGCGATGACATGCATGTCAGACAGGACGTCATGATCACCCAGCGCGCGGAACAGATAGAAAAGGCTATAGAAGCTCCGCTCGAGATTATGAGCGCATTGATTGAGTGCGCTTCGATCCTCATCGCCAGTGAGCATCCAAAGATGGAGAAGTCGATGGATGATAACGTCGTCTTCCATGAGACCTGTGACAAGATCCTGATACCCTTCAGCCCCTCGGTCAGAATCGATCAGATACTCTTCCTTGCTAAGTTTGGCATTGCGCGCGCCGTTTCGCACAGTGACTACACGATGCCCACCTTCGCGCAAATGTCGAACGAGAGCCTCTCCGAGGCCAACCTCGTCAAGGAATACGAGCCATCCCAAGGGGCCGCGATCCACATCAGGCAAGAGCGGGCAGATCTCCCAAATCGGTTCATGAAACCATTTCTTGAGATCATCCTCCCGATGGAGCATCTGCGTCTCCGCCCTCACTTCAGCCTTCCCAGGTTCGATCCAGTAGCTTCGACGCTGAAAGGCGTATGTCGGCAGTGGGATTCTCTGCCCTCGATGCTGAAGGTCCAGCGAGGCAGAACTGTGGCCCGAGGCCCAAAGACGTCCCAAAGCCGTCCTGAAGAACGTGTCATCCGAGACATCCTGATCGCGATGTCTCAATGACGTGATCACATTCACCCCTTTACCGAAGGACGGTTGCAGCTTGGCCAGCGATGTGAGTGTCGATCCTGGACCCGTTTCGATCAGGAGACTCTCCGGGAAACGCTCCATTAGCGTGGCCAATCCCGCTGAAAACTGGACCGTTCCTCTCAAGTGCTCGACCCAGTAATCCGGATCCGTCGCCTGCTCCGGCGTGATCCATGTGCCCGTCCGATTCGAGATGAACGTAATCGTCGGCGCATCCAAGTTGATACTGCACAGGTACGAACGAAATGGTTCCAAGATCTCATCCAACATTGGAGAGTGTGCCGCAATATTGATGGGGATCCGGGTCGCCTCGACTTCGCGGGCTTCCAAGCGCTCTGCGAACGCGGAGATTTCACTGACCGGACCTGAAACCACACTGAGCTCGGGGCCGTTCTCGACAGCGAGCACAAGACCACCTGTCAAAAGGTTTCGGGTGTCGTCCGCGCCAAGGAGAACACTCAGCATTCCCCCATCGGGGACTGTCTCGAACAACCTACCACGCAAGCAAACCAACCCAAGGGCAGCTTCAAGCGTCAAAACTCCAGCCAGACAAGCCGCCGTATTCTCCCCCATGCTATGCCCAATCAGAGCTTTGGGTTTCACACTCTGTGACATCCACAGTCTGGCCAAGGAATACTCGATGGCGAGGATGGCAGGCAATTGGAGGGATGGACGCTCGAACTCCCTGATCAAACCTGCATCTGTTGGATCCTTGGCAAAGAGAAAGGGCCTCAAGTCGAGGTGATGCGCATCTGCAACAATCTGGAGGCAGCGCTCCAACTCCCGACGGAACACCTCATGACTTTCACATAGACCGGCCCCCATACCCAGATACTGCGCACCACCTCCCGGCAAGAGGAACACTGGGGCTGGATCCTCGGATGCCGCTACATGTGTAAAGACGCGAAAGGGGTCCACTGACTCCAACAGGTCGATAGCCTCTTCACGATTTGCGCAGGCCAAGACTCTTCGTTGTTGGAACTCGTGTTTCCCCTCGCTCAGTGAGTAAGCGACATCGTTGATCCTTATCGACGAATCTGCCCTCAGCCAGTCTGCAAGCCTGGCGGTGTAGTCGTCGAGCGCACCGCGGTTCCTTGCCGAGAGCTGCAGCAAGATCGGGCAGGAGATTTGCCACTGAGGCAGAATGGAGCCCTTTGGCGCTTCCTCGAGAACGACGTACGCATTGGTCCCTCCCACACCGAGAGAATTCACTGCCGCGCGACGCGGGGAATCCGTCACAGGCCAGTCCCGTAGTTCATGATTGACATAGAAGGGGCTGTTCTCGAAGTTGATACTGGGGTTCGCAGCTTCCCAATTGATGGACGGAGGGAGTTCTCGGTTCTCTAGTGCGAGAGTTGCCTTGATCAAACTCACAACGCCTGCTGCCGTATCCAAATGCCCGATGTTGGTCTTGACCGAGCCAAGTCCGCAATACCCCGTCTTCTGGGTCGAGACCCTGAATGCCTGCGTGAGGGCACTGACCTCGATCGGGTCGCCCATTGGAGTGCCCGTGCCGTGAGCTTCTACGTAGTCGATCGTCTCAGCGGGCGTACCCGCAACCGCGAGAGCCTCGGATATAGCCGCCGCCTGCCCATCCACCGAGGGCGCCAGGTAACCGACCTTGAGCGACCCGTCGTTGTTGACAGCGGAGCCTTTGATGACCGCATGGATCAGATCCTCATCAGCGAGTGCGTCCTCGAATCGCCTCATCGCGACTGCGCCTGCTCCGCTGCCAAAGATCGTCCCTTCCGCACGATGATCAAAGGCCCTGCAATGCCCATCGGGTGACAAGATCTCGTTCTCGACATGGAGATAGCCCACTCTCTGCGGGACCTCGATGGTCACTCCTCCGGCCAATGCCAGATCGCACTCACCAGAAAGCAGGCTCTGTGCTGCAAGATGGACCGCAACAAGCGATGTGGAGCAAGCGGTTTGAATGCCAATCGCAGGGCCACCCAAATTCAGAGTGTAGGAAACGCGCGTCGTAAGGAAGTCTTTGTCGTTCCCGGTATGACGCAACAAGAAATACCCAACTGAGTCCACCAGATCCTTGTTGCTCAGTAGGTTCTGGATCATGTACTTGCCCATGCCACACCCACCAAACACACCGATCGCTCCATCGAACTTCGATGGAGGATGTCCCGATCGCTCAAGCGCTTCCCAACACACTTCGAGAAAATGGCGATGTTGGGGGTCCATGATGGCAGCTTCCTTCGGCCCCAAACCGAAAAACTCCGGGTCGAAATCAGCCACCCTATCCAGGAAGGCTCCTCTCGGCACATAGCGAGGATCCTGGAAGTCGAATGGAGACACTCCAGCTTCCACGAGATCAGCTTCTGTCACCTCCTGAACCGACTCGACGCCATTCCGGAGGTTGCGCCAGAACTGCTCCGGTGTGTCTGCGCCGGGCACATGCAACCCCATACCAACGATGGCGATGTCGCTCTCTCTGTTCAAGGGTTCGGTCTCACTGGGCATCACTCCGTCCCTAACGGCGTCTGCGCCTCGCCTGACGCCTCTCTGCTCGCGCTCTTCCGGTTTGAGCCCCCACGGCCTGGCTTTCGGATTGCAGGCACAACGCAAGCGTGCGAATCGATGGACACTGATAGAGAGTTGTCAAATCGATTCGTCGTTCGAGGAGCTGCTGCAACTCCTGATGCATTCGCACCAAGAGCAGCGAATGCCCACCAAGGTCGAAGAAATTTGCATCGACGCTAACTTCCCTCAAGACAAGAACGCGCTTCCACAACTCAACCAAATCATTCTCAAGTTCATCCTTTGGTGCAGCAATCGGGACAGCCTCGTGGCTGGCCAAGGCAGCAGGGACAGGCAATTTACTTCTATCGAGCTTGCCATTGGGGGTCAAGGGCAGGCGATCCAGCTGAACATAATGTGAGGGGACCATGTAGTCGGGTAGATATCGAATCGACAGTAACCGCAACTCTGCAGGCAACAAGGCCTTGTCATGCTTGCCATCACACTGGAAGTAGGCAACAAGGCGAACGTCTCCGGGTACATCCTCGCGAGTCATCACGACGGAAGCATCAACAGAAGGGTGCTCGAGGAGTCTCGCTTCGATCTCCCCGAGCTCGATACGGTAGCCGCGCACCTTCACCTGGTAGTCGGACCGACCGAGGAACTCAAGGACTCCACCCTCGCTGAATCGGGCCCTGTCGCCCGTTGCATAGATCCGCGCACCTCCGCGTCCTACAAAGGGATTCTTCAGGAAGCGCTCCGCAGTGAGTTCCTCCCTCTCAAGATAGCCACGCACCACACCATCGCCACCGACATACAGTTCTCCGGGCACGCCAGGGGGCAGGGGCTCCAAACCCTCGTCCAATACATAGACCTGCGTGTTGGCAATCGGACGACCGATTGGAATGGTCTTCTCATCCCCTCTAAGCTCATAGGTCGTGGACCAAACGGTCGTCTCTGTAGGCCCATACATGTTGAGGATCGTACCATCCATTCCTCGTCGTATATCTGCCACCAGATCGGCAGGGACAGCCTCTCCTCCAACCATGAGGCATTCAAGCTTGTCGAGTTCCATAAATGCCTCTCTGTCCGCCACGATCATACGTGCCATGGATGGAGTGCATTGCAAGTGGCTCACATTGTGTTCACGAATCAGTTCAGAGATTGATCTCTTTCGTGAAGGGGTCGCTCTCTGCCTTACGGGTTGGCATCGCTTCCGGAGCCCGTTCAGAGCAGGGAGTGACTCGAGCACAGCCATCGGATCCACACCATAGTCGATCAAACAGCCAATTTCGTCGACGCCAATCGCCTTGCACCTCCTTATGGTCTCGACACAGCGTTCGAAGGAACCAAGAAGACCACTCGTCTCGAAGTAACGGAGGAACGAGTGCTCAATGATGGCTTCAACATCCTCGGGAGGGAGTGCATCGAGATCCATGTCATCGAACGAGGTTTCCTCTCCGCCCGGCCTCCGGAATGTTGGAAATGAACCCGTATATTTCTTGGCTAGATCCACGGAACTACCTAGATAGTCCTTGAGAGGACCCCGCACGATATCGAGCACTTCATCATCGGTTTCACCGACAAAAGTGTGCAGCATGAGCGTGACCTTCCCACTCTCCCTCGGGTATCCACTCTTAACCAGTGCTTCCCGGTAGACTTCGAGATTCTTGGCAACTTGCTCGAGGCTCTGCCCCAGCAAGTGCGTGAGGATGTTCGCACCAATCTCCCCGGCACGTCGATACGTCTCTGGGTTGCCTGCGACCGTGATCCAGATCTGGAGTTCATCCTGGATCGGCCTAGGTTGCGTGGCGATCTCGACATCCTCTCCGAGTGGTCCAGGGAATGCCAATTTCTCCCCTTTCCAGAGCGCCCGTATGGTTTTCAGGTTCTCGAACATCACCTCCTTGGCCTGGGCGTGATTCTGCGGTTGAAACAGGAAGTCATCAGGCTGCCATCCAGAAGCAAGACCAAGATCAACTCGTCCTCCAGAGAGGTTGTCGACCATCGACCACTCTTCGACGATACGAACCGGATGGTGCAGTGGAACCACGATCGAACCCGAGCGGATCCGAAGTCGTTTCGTTACTGCCGCAATGGCTGCACCGGTCAACGAAGGATTCGCATAGGGGCCCCCGAAAGCATGGAAATGACGCTCTGGTGTCCAGATCGCAAGGAACCCATTCTCGTCCGCGAATTTCGCTGACTCGATCATGATTCTATACTTATCTGCTCCCTGGTCGCCGTCACTGCCCCACAGGAAGATCGAGAAGTCGATCGCACGTTCATCGATGGCCTCGCTCGACAGATCGGCTTCGCCGTATGGATCTCTATAGAGAACCACCCTCATGCCACGCGTCAGCGTCCAGAGGAGCTCCAGGACCGAAATATCGAATGACAGGCTCGTAACTGCAAGCCAGGTGTTTCCTCGGTCTCGAGGAATCCGGCTGTCCATACCGATGAAGAAGTTGACCACATTGCGATGCTCCACCATGACGCCCTTGGGCATACCTGTGGACCCCGACGTGTAGATCACATATGCCAGGTCACTCGAACGTACATTGCTCTTGGGGTTACAGTCAACCGACGTCTGGTCGGTCCTGGCCAGATCGTCCAGGTTGCAGCGGTCTAGGTCGATTTCCTGGAGGAGACTCTCCGTCCCTTGCTCCAGGATGAGCAATCCCAGCTTGGAATCCTCGGCCATGAATCGGATTCGCTCGACTGGAAAGGTGGGATCCAGTGGCACGTAGGCACCACCAGCCTTTAGAACGCCTAGAACTGAGACCAGCAGACGCGGTGATCGCTCAATGCAGATTCCTACCAATACGCCTGGCCGCACTCCGAGTTCCTGCAGCCGCATCGCCAGCGAGTTTGCCTTTTGGTTGAGCTGTCGATAGCTGAGTGATTCTTCGTCGAAGATCAGAGCCGGAGCATCCGGTGTAGCCTGGACCTGCTTCTCGAAAAGTGCCCCGATGCAGGCCTCTGTATCATAGGGCATCTCCGTGCGATTCCACCCTGCAAGGATCTCCTGCCTGGTAGAATCCGTAAGCAGATTGAGGCTGCCGACCGGCACCTCGGGGCGTTCGCACAAGTCCCCCAGGAAGATCTCCAACTGCTCCACAACTGAAGAGAGATGCTCTCTTGGCAGCAACTGAGGATCGAATACTGCTGAACAAGTTGACGCATCGGCAGAGAGGACAAAGCTCAGGACCTCTCCGGTCGCCAGAGCCGCTGCCCCCTCAGAGCCCATATCCTCACCCTCTGATGCGATCGAGATTCCGACAGGCAGAGTGAGGGCCGCGTATCGGCCTGCTGCCGCTCTGGTTTCAGGATACCGAAAGGCCGCGTCCCGAAGCCAGGTCCGCATACCACGCGTCTCAGCGAGGTGGGCCGAAAACGATGGAATCTGGGGAGCTAAGGGAGAGCTGCGATCAAACTGAGTCTTGAAAAATACACTCTCGTTGACCCATCGCTCCAATCCGAAAGTTGCATCCCGCAGCTCAGGATGACTGTAACCAACATCGTAGGCACCGCTACCAACAAGCCGCTGCAGGTAAGCCGAGATCCCAGCCACCAGATAGTCTTGATGGGATATCCCCGCTGATCTGGCTAGCGCTTCGAACCTTGTTGGAAGCGCTATGGGAGCAGTGTCAAGCGAAGGAGCCCGCTCTCCGGAAGCAACTCGTGAGTATGGCAGCTCCAAGGGCGAAAGTGTTTCGAGGCGCTGGATCCACCCCTCTTCCGATCGTGCGAGTTGTGCGGAGTATTCGGCCAACCTGCGTCTGGTGTCTGAATCGATGAGATCGAAACTCCCACCCTCCTGAAGGCTCGCAAGCTCCCCGAACTCCGACAGGGAAAGTGGCTTTCCGCATGGCAGACACACCTCCTCGATCGAAAGCGATCCCTCACGAGTCGCAACGACGATCGTGGAGGGCTTGAGGTCGAGGATCTCCCCTGGCACACAGCCCGAGTCCCCCTTGAGGGCTCGAGCTCGTATCACGAGATACAGCTGCTTCCCCTTGGAGAGGTTTACTCTACCCAGCGGATTCCGGTAAGGGTTTCCAAAATCGAGCGCCCGGACCAACGCTTCGATATCGACCGCAGAGGCATTCCAATCGATGCTGCATGCAGCTTCCGGCCTCTTGAATTTGCCGTAGTATCCACGTAGCGAAGCGTCCTGTGCAACAGGGTGAAGGTGGTCGGCTTCGATATCAGCGAGCAACCGGGCAAAGCTGGTCATCCCAGCCTGAAAGCACTTCATGTTGATCGTCAGAGAAGTTTCACCGCTCGAAACATCAAAGCTCTGCGATTCGAGGATTCGTCCTGCGTCGACACCAGACGCCATCTCATGCCAGGTGACACCAAACCTCTGTTGTTTCTCGATAAGCCCCCAAGAGGGAGCGTTCAGACCCGCGTAGGCCGGAAGGGGCCCGTCATGGAAGTTGATGGCCGCCTTGCTCGGTAACGACAGGACTTCATCCTTGACGATGGCCAAATGCGTGATGCTGAAGAAATACTCGAACTCACTCCCTGAGATCGCATCACAGTAATCGACGTTCTCGGGGATCGTCCGAATCGAACGCTCTCTCGCCCAGGATTGGATGCGCGGAGCATTCGTAATGACACCAAGGACCGTATGTCCCCGAGACAGGATCTGTTCGCAGCATTCGAGGAGCAGGGTGTCTGCGCCGATGATGTAGCACCGGAACGAATTCGAGGATAGATTCTTCACGCGAGTCGGCTTCGGGGCTTCCAGTGTGGGAGTGAGAGAGGCGGAGAGGGAGAACCTACATGGAGCGGGGAAAACACGAGTCATGGCCCTCTCGACGCAGCGGCCAGCTTACCAAATGTGCAAGCGCCCGGTAAACCCCATCTTGTTCCATGTTCGCCCCCAGCCAGGCTCACAGGCCTAGATGACCGTGACCAGGAGCTTCAAGGAATCCACGCCTCCCCTCATCCTCTCGGATCTAGTCCGGACGATTCCTGAGATCGTTGTGAGCAAGAACGAGATCGGCGCAGCCGATCTCGTTCTTGCGGTCTGACGAGCGCATTTCGAGTTCAGGACGGCTGCGCGAGATGTGAGGCGACCCAAGAGGGTCGTTAAATCGAAGCAATGCCGAGCGAACCGATAGGTTCGCGGTCCTGGACCGAAAGACGCCGTCTGACGCATCGAGGTCATGAATCGTTCGGGCTAGAGTCGAGCAGCCTGAGCCAGCTCATTGGCTCAGGTCGATGTTCC
>JAJRTL010000431.1 GCA_024278315.1 Planctomycetota bacterium
CACCCCTACGAGAGCTCCTACTACAACATCCTGATCGGAGGACCACGGGGAGCCGCAGGACGCCTCGATCTCGAACCCGACGGCTCGAGCTTCGTGCAACTGCTCTTCGCTCTCCGTCCAGAACTCAAGCCTGACGACATCCTCGTCACCGTGGGCCCACGCGATCTCGTCACCCAGATGCGACTGCCCGAGGGCATTCCGGTCCATGAGCTCCTTCCCGATAGCGAAACGCTCTTCCGATCCCAGGCAGCGGGGCTCTTCGCCGGACATCGCGTTCTTCTGCTCTACGGCCAGGACCGTCACTGGGGCAATCTCGACGACCTTGTCCGGGACGGTGTCCTGGAGGTCATCGTAGAAAGAGGTATTGCCGGGCTACCTGTGTTGCTCGCTTTGGAGGTCAAGCGAACCGAGTTCTGGCAGAGGCTGTCGGAGGTGTTTGGGCGCTGACTCAACACCCTTGCGATCACTTGAATCCGGCCTCTCGGCTCCGCCTTTCGAGCTCCGCCATTCGCTTGAGGGCTCGCTCGTCGGCTCTCCGAAGATCGTCAGGTGAGAGATCGCGATGATTCGTCTCCGAGAGCCAGATGATGTCGGGCATGAGGCCACTATATGGTTCGACCCAGACAACACCTGTCTTCGTCGTGCCAACACGTACGAGCATGGGACAGGGGACCTTCAGTACCACGGAGTAAGGGCGGTCGCCGCCCTTGCGATACATGGGGCTACCCCACCCTTGCGCCAGGATGAAGAAACAGCAGAGAGCGACGATGGGCTTCCAGATGCGCAAGAACACCGGAAGGAGGCTCTCGCTTCCCAACCAGAAGACGAGCGGAAGAACCGCAAGATGGAAGATGACGAAGAACTGATAATGCAAGACCGTGACCGGACTCAGCACTGTTGCCACGAGGTCGGCCAGAAATGACCATCGAATCATCCCGATCAACCACTCTCTGTCGCTGGCATCTGGTGAGAGCTTGCCGAAACGAAGAGGAACCTCTGTTCGCCAGAGGCGAACTTGTGCGATGGCAGCGAAAATCGCGGACAGGACTCCCAAGACGCTATTGAACCAGAAGACCGAGGGCCCCAACCAGGCCTGCACGCCTTTCCCGAAATCGGGTGAGTAGTCATAGGCCATCATTCGGCCAATGAACTGGAAGGATGAGAGGCGGATCCAATACAACACCGTGCGGATGGGATTTCCTTCTACCAGGCCAGAACCAAGGAACCCGGATTGCGTCGGCCGGATCGTTGGATTCGCGACGACTGCCACGGCCCATGGGTAGAGCATCGCCGCCGACAGGAGCACGCCCATGAGGATGCCTCCCCAGTGGATGTGCTGGTAGCCGCGGAGCCACAGCACGACGGAGATGAGGACTAGGACCAGGAAGGACCCATGTAGCTGCAAGAGCAAGCCCGCGGAGAGGACCTGAAGGAGCGACACGAGAAAGCTCGCCTCTCGACGCTGGCGGTAGAGTGTCCAGAAGTGGAAGGCGGCAAAGAAGAACACCCAGTTGGGGTTCCACAGAAAGAGGCTGTGGTAGATGCGCCAGGGGTTGAGCCAATAGAGGATCGTGTAGAGGAGGCGCTCGCGCGGAGTCAGGATTCCACGCAGAGTCCGGTCCAGGATCCCCCATGCCAGCACATGGAACAGCAGGATCGAGACGTTGATGAGGAAATAGGACTCACTCAAATAGAGCGGCAAGCCCACGAGCAATCCCGTGAGTGACCCGGGAAGCATCCCGCCGTGCGAAAGCACTGTCCCGTACGGCGGCGGGGTCCCTGTCGTGTAGAACTCCCAGCCCAGAAGCAGGAGTTTGGCCTGGTCTCCGCCCACCTGCACGCGCCACAGATAGAAGAGCGGAAGCAGGAAACCCAAGGCGAACAGGAGCCAGCGATGCACTCGATAGGGATCGCGATCTGCCTGCAGGCAATCGCTCGCGGGCCAGTCCGTGTTCATCCCAGGTAGTGCGTCAGAACTCCGCGAGCCAGCGAGCAATGTTGCTGCAAACAATCCCTTACAGGTCGCAGAACATCCAAGGTCGCCGGCGCATAGGTCCCCTCTGCGATGAGCCGTGTGAGTCCCGCTTCGGCAGCATCCACGAGACGCTCACTCAGACTCGCGATACTACCAAGAACGGGATGGACCGCCGACAGGCCATCTCGCGCTGCGAGCATGTGCAGCTCGCGAATGCCATCCTCATCCCGGATGGAGTGGAGCTCCTGCACCAGTCCACGTGACTCGGCGTCGTAGAGGCAGCCCGCGTTGATGGCACAAAAGGCTGGTGCCATGTCGGGCGGCACGCAGTCGGCCGAGCGGACCTCGACCCCACCCCTGAGTCTCGCGGCAGGAAAGAGCGTGCTGCACTGCAGGTCGAAGTCATCGAGGGTCAAGGGAGTCCCCGCCTCCAGGTTGCCCCTGAAGCTGAGTCCCGGATCCGTTTCGATCAACTCCCCGTCTTGACGCCGGAACCAACACTCCGCATCCAGAGCGAAATCGATGTAATCGCGGATCGTGGCATCGGGAGCGAGAAGCCGCACGGGAACACCGCACCGACTCGGATCCGTATCCCACCAGGTGCGCTCCCGGAAGGAGACATAGCCCGAGTCCTTGCCCCCCACGAGCGGTGAGTTGGCGTAGATCGCGGTCAGGAATGGGGCCATGATCAATGAGGCGCGCAAGAACTCCATGCACTCGCGTTCATCCCGGAAATCCAGGGTGACTTGCATGCCTGCGGTTGCCCTCATCATGTGAGGACCCAACTCACCCACGCGGCGAAAGCGGCGATCCATGATGCTGTATCTGGGTTTCCCTCGCAGCGGAATCTCCTCGGGCATCGAAAGCGGGTGATGCCCCAGGAAGAGGATCTCGTAGTCCGTCCCTACC
>JAJRTL010000432.1 GCA_024278315.1 Planctomycetota bacterium
CCACCGAACAGGGCCAGCACAGCCAGGATGACGAGCGGCGCCGTCATCAGCCAGTGAGACTCATGAGGCTTGACCTTCTCGGGATCGAATCGTGGCTTGCCGAGGAAGACCAGCGTGAAGAGCCGGAAGGTATAGATTGCCGTGAGGAGTGCGGTGATGACCCCCACGATCCAGAGAGTCCAGGCCATGCCCGTGTTGCCCTCCACGGTCATCCACAGGATCTCGTCCTTGCTGAAGAAACCCGCAGTGAAGGGGAAGCCCGCAAGCGCCAGACTACCCACCAGGAAGGTCAAGAAGGTCACCGGCATGAAGCGACGCAGACCACCCATCTTGAAGCAGTCGGCTTCTTCGTGCATACCGTGGATGACTGAACCGGCTCCCAGGAAGAGGAGAGCCTTGAAGAAGGCGTGGGTCCCGACGTGGAAGATGGCCGCCGAGAAGGCTCCGGCACCGCAGGCCAGGAACATGTAGCCCAACTGACTCACGGTGGAGTAGGCGAGGACCTTCTTGAGCTCTCGCTGGAAGATGGCCATGGTCCCCGCGAGCAGGGCGGTGATGCCGCCGACGATGGCGACGACCATGAGCGCCTCGGGTGGGAACAAGAAGGAGGCACGGGCCACCATGTATACGCCGGCCGTGACCATGGTCGCGGCGTGGATGAGGGCGGAGACCGGAGTGGGACCGGCCATGGCGTCCGGGAGCCAGACGAAGAGAGGAATCTGTGCAGACTTGCCTGTCGCTCCGAGGAAGAGCAAGAGAGCTGCGCCGAAAGCGAGACCTCCGGTCCACGTTGCCATGTTCGCCGAATCAGCGAAGATTGTCGCAAACTCCAGACTCCCGAAGTGGGAGAAGATCAGGAACATCCCGATGAGGAAACCCAGGTCTCCGACCCGGTTCGCGATGAAGGCCTTCTGGCCGGCAAGGGCAGGCCAGCCGTCATCCTTGTCGTACCAGAACCCGATGAGCAGATAGCTCATCGCACCGACGCCTTCCCAGCCCACGAAGAGCAGGACGAAGCTGCTGCCGAGGATCAACAGGGACATCGCGAAGATGAAGAGGTTCAAGTAGGCGAAGAATCGCGCCTTGCCCTCGTCATGACTCATGTAGCCGATCGAGTAGATGTGGATCAGGAGTCCCACACCCGTGACGATCAGAGCCATGAAACCCGAGAGTTGGTCGATCGTCAGCGCGAAGGGGATGTGCAGGGACCCGATGGAGATCCAGGTGAAATACTCACCATGCAGGGCATGACCCGTATCACGAAGCTCGAGGAAGGCGAGGACTGAGACGGCGAAGGCGCCGAAGACGGCCAAAGTCGCGATCGGGCCTGCTAGATTTCGGTTCTTTCCGCCCAGTGCGTGCAGGACGCCACAGACGATGGCTCCCATCAGGGGAAGGACCGGAATGAGGAAGAGGTAGTCACTCATGGCTCAGCCCTTCAACTCCTGTGCATCTTCCACGTCGATGCCGACCTTGAGTCGGAAGAGGGAGATCAGTAGCGCCAGTCCCACGGCGACCTCTACAGCTGCGAGTGCTATGACGATGATGGCGTAGACCTGACCGTTGGGGTCGAGATTTCGATCGCGAGCCGCTGCCAGGAAAGTGAGGTTCGTCGCATTGAGCATCAACTCGATGCTCATGAAGACGATGATGAGATTGCGCCGGATCAGGAATCCGAGCGTGCCTAGTGCGAAGAGCAAGGCCGCGAGGATCATCAACCACTCCGTCGGAACGTGCTGTGCTCCGGATGCAGCCTCCTGAAGACTCAGCGGTAGATCTGTCGAGAGGCTCATTGCGGGACCCATCGAGAACAGGGGTGACAGAAGTGAGGAAAGGCAATTCATCAGCTCTGCCCTCCCTCTCGGTCCAAGAGCCTTTCCTTGATTCTCTCGGCGTGAGGCTTGTGCTGGCGACTGGCCAGGACGACGACACCAATGATTCCCACGAGAAGCAGGATGCTGCTCACTTCGAAGATCAGCAGGTTGGTCCCGAAGAGGCTTTCAGCCAGCCCTGGACCGCCCACACTGGCAGACGAGCCATCGCCGGCCGTGGGCAGGGCGATCTGGGAGACCTTGGAGCCTGGTAGGATCAGAGCCAGGAAGGCAGCGATGCAAGCCGCGATCACCGGACCCAACAAGCTGGAGAGCGAATACAGGCCAGGCTCCTCGCTGCGAAGATCGAGAAGCATGATCACGAACAGGATCAGGACCATGATGGCCCCGGCATAGACCATGATCTGCAGAGCCGCCAGAAAGGGGAAACCGATGAGCAGATAGATGCCCGCCAGGCAAATGAACGTACTCACCAGATTGATGCCCGCGAGCGTAGGACTCTTGCCCAGCACAACGTTGATGGCAGATCCAAGGGCACCGACGGCCAGGACCAGGAAGACTACGAGTTCCACTTGTCGAACTTCTCCTTGGTGAAGTCGATCCGCTTGCGCAGGTCGGCCTTGGGGGTCAACAATTGGTCCTTGTGGAAGACCAGCTCTTCACGCGTGAAGGCCGCCAGTTCGTAGCGATCGCTCATGACGATCGCTTCCTTGGGGCAGACCTCTTCGCAGAGACCACAGAGGATGCAGCGCAGCATGTCGATGCTGAACTCCTCTGGCTCGCGTTCGATGTATCGATCCGTCTCTTCCGCCTGGATCGTGATGGCTTTGGGTGGGCAAACCACTTCGCAGAGCGAACAGGCCACACAACGCGGTGTGCCATCCTCGTTCTCGACCAGCAAGGGCTGCCCCTTTACGGCCGCAGGAGCCACGTAGCGTTCCTCGGGATACTGCCGTGTCACCCTCTTCTTGAACATGCTTCCGAAGGTGAAGAGCATGCCCTTGATGATCTCGGGTATCCCAAGCTTCTCGAAGGCGTTCAGCTGTTTCTCGACTCTCTTGACTTGCATCGGCCTAACCTCCCCACGTCGGAGCTATGTAGATGACCCACACGCCCGCCAGGACGATGTTGACCAACGAAATGGGGAGGAGCACCTTCCAACCCAGATGCATGAGCTGATCCCAGCGATACCTGGGAATCGTCCAACGGACCCAGATGAACAAGAAGAGGAAGGAGCAGAGCTTGGCCAGGAAGACGCCCATGCCCAGCAGCGCGCGAACCCATGTGTTCTCGATCCCGACCAGGAGTCCGAAGAGGGTGGGCCCGCCCAGAAAGAGGATCACGAGCAGGCAGGACATCGTGACCATGGCCGCGTATTCACCGATGAAGAAAAGCGCGAACTTCATGGAGCTGTACTCGGTATGGAATCCGCCCACAAGCTCGGTCTCAGCCTCGGCAAGATCGAAGGGATGACGATTGGTCTCCGCAAAGGCTGCGATCAAGAAGAGTCCGAACGCAATCGTTCCTACCGGGAACTTGAAGATCGTCCACAAGAGCACCTGCCCCGTTTCCTGATCGTAGAACATGTCCGTGAGGTTCATGGTCCCGCTCAGCATCATCACGACGAGGATGGAGAGGATGAGCGTCAGCTCGTAGCTGACCATCTGGGCAGAGCTGCGCAGGCCGCCGAGGAGCGAGTATTTGTTGTTGGATGCCCAGCCACCAAAGAGGATGCCGTAGACCTGGAGGCTTCCCAGGGCCAGGATGATCAGCAAGGCGATCGGAACATCGATGATCGACATCGCATGGCTCACGCCATCGATCATGACTGGAAAGCTGAAGGGGATCACGGACACTGCCAGGAGGGCGGGTGTCGCGACCATGGCCGGCGCCAGACGGAAGAGCAGTTTGTTGGCTCCGTCCGGGACGACTTCCTCCTTGAAGATGAACTTGAGTCCGTCCGCCAAGGGCTGGAGGATCCCGAAGGGGCCGACACGGTTGGGACCATATCGCAGTTGGATCCAGGCGGAGACCTTGCGTTCGGCGAGGGTCGATAGTGCCGCCAAGGCCACGACGATCCCGAAGAAGGCCAGGATCTTCCCCAGCATGAATGTGATCTCTATCGCACTCATCGCTCCGCTCCTTCACCGGCGAGGTCCTTCTGATGGCTCAGGCTGCGATGCAGCAGCGAGTAGAGTTCCACATCCTCCATGATGGTATTCGGGGCACGGAGGGCTGGCCGGATATACTGTTTCCTGCCGTCTTCATTGACCCAATACCCCGTTTTCTCCATCGGACTCAAGGCCGGGAGCGCGATCCGCGCAAAGGGGAAGGAGGTAA
>JAJRTL010000040.1 GCA_024278315.1 Planctomycetota bacterium
CGAGTCACGAGTCACGAGTCACGAGTCATGGGGATCGGGGGAGCGCGCGAATGCGTTGCGTAGGGCTAGTGAGCGTCCTCGGCTGCATGCTTGGCGTAGGCTTCGGCATCCAGGAGATTCTCCATCCCGCCTGTGCCCTCGGGTCTCACCTTGAGCATCCAACCTGCCTCGTAGGGAGAGGAGGAGAGTTTGTCGAGCTCGTCCGCGAGGTCCTCGTTGACCTCGATCACCTCACCGGTCACCGGTGACAGAAGATCCGAGACTGCCTTGACCGACTCGATCTCCCCGAAGGCCTCACCCTGGGTCAGGCTGGTACCAACCGCAGGGAGTTCGATGTACACGAGGTCCGAGAGTTGTTCGACAGCGACGTCGGAGATTCCGACGGCAATGAGGTCACCCTGCGGGAGGGCCCATTCGTGGCTCTTTTGATACTTGCGGTCGCTAGGGGCCATGGATCTACCTTGTTTGGAATTGAATTCGGGAATGCTCAGGGCGAGTCCTCGGCTGGGTAAGGATTCGCGTTTGTAGAAGGGGAGAGGGACGACTTCGGCGGGGATGATCTTGTCCTTGACCATGATGTCGACACGCGTGCCTGCTTCGGCCAGCCTCAGAGGTAGATAGCCGGTGGCGATCGGAGCATCTTTGACCGTGGACCAGGTACCCGAACAGACGAATCCGACTTTGTCACTTTTCGACGCGATGTCGTATCCCTGGCGGGGAACTCGTTTGCCCTCACAGAGGAACCCTACGAGTTTGCGGCTCAGACCCTCTTCCTTGATCCTCGCCAGGGCGTCGCGCCCGATGAAGTCCTTTCCCAGCCTCACGGCCCAGGAGAGTCCGGCCTCGAGGGGGTGGATGCTCTCGTCGATCTCGTGTCCATAGAGGGACATGCCCGCTTCCAGACGCAATGCATCGCGAGCGCCGAGGCCGATGGGTGCGATGCCGAACTCGGTTCCTGCCTCCAACAGCTCATCCCAGAATTCCTCGACTCGCGCCTGGGGGAAGTAGACCTCGAAACCGTCCTCACCCGTGTATCCGGTGCGCGAGATACTGCAATCGATTCCCAGCACCTTCCCGTACGTCCATTTGTAGTAGCCCAGCGAGGAGAGATCGACGTCGCAGACCTTCTGGAGGGTGTCGACCGATCGTGGCCCCTGCAAGGCCAGCATGGCCAGTTCCTGGGAACGGTCCGTGATCTTGCAATCGAGATCCCCCGCATGGGAGACGATCCAGGCCATATCCTTGTCGATGTTGGACGCATTGACGACGAGGAAGAAATCTCCGTGCGTGTCGGGATCCCTGTAGACGAGGACATCATCGATCACCGTGCCGTCCTCTTTGCAGATCAGGGCGTATCGGATGACCCCAGGCTTGATCTTGGAGAGATCGTTGGTCAGGACCTTCTGGAGGAGGGTCTCGGCGTCGGGGCCCTCGAAGGTGAAGCGCCCCATATGGCAGAGATCGAAGAGCCCTACCTTACTGCGAACGAGCCGGGCTTCATCCAAGATGGGGGCGTACTGGACAGGCATGTTCCAGCCGCCGAAGGGTACCATGCGCGCACCCAAGGCTTCGTGCCGTGATCGAAGGGGGGTTTCCAGAACCATTGGGACTCCTGAAATCGGACCTGGGGTCGGCCCGGGGGCCGACTCGGGAATTCATCGGCGAATAGTCTACGAGTTGGGCCGCCCGGGGCAAGCCATCCAGCAGGACTAGTCCTCGTCCTCGTTCGCCAATCTGTCGAAGAACTCCTCCCAATCCACCGATCCGAGATCGGATGGTTGGATCGGTGGTAGACCCTCGAATCGCTCATGGTTGGAGTGCCCGGGTTGACCGGGATCCCGATCCGAGGGATCTGGATTCAATGCACCCCAATCAGGTGGTGCGGCAGAATCGGCTCCAGGCAGTTCTTGAGGCTCGGTGGCGCCCTCATCGGCCTGCCTCCTTGCCTCCTCCAGTTCTTCATAGAACCCTGCGAGCGGCGAGCTGAAATCCTGTGTCGGCTCACCCTTGAAATCGTCAGCCGAAAGCGGCTCGCTCCACGGTGAGAGGGCCTCGGTTTCCTCGTCGCTCAGGAAATCGAAGGGGTCATCACCCAGCGAATCGAACTCATCCTCCTCCAAGGACTCGTCATTCTCTCCGAAAGAAAGATCCTGTGGCAGGCTATCGAAGAAGTAGTGATGACTCAGGAAATCGGTCCAAGGACTATCTTCGCTCCGCTCATCCCGCATGAAACCGTCGCCGAAGAACCAAGAGTCCGTGTCGCCGCTCCCGGAGGCAGCGTCTCCTCCGTCCGAGCCGTCACCGGCTGATCCTCCTCCAGCGGAGTTGCCACCGGAAGAGCCTGTGACCGAAAAGAGCCCCGCCTCATCCCAATCTCCGGCGGACCTGTCCTCGGCACTCTTGTCCCAGGCCCCTGTCTGAGGCGTCTTCCCCTGATCCATATCGAAGTCGAAGGACTCCGGTGTCTGTTGCCAGTAGTAGAACTGGGGCAAGGGTTGGCTCCCGTCCCTTTCGCAATCGATGGCCTCCGGTCCACTGCCTCCCCAAGCGGCCAAACCTGATCGTGTTCGCCGGCCTGGTCCTGGCTCCCTCCTCACGCTCCCGCGACCTTCTCGCGGTCCAGGAAGCTCCGAGAGATCCCTCTCATGGAGGAAGCGACCCTCCCCGCCTGTGCTCGAGCCATGCGTTTCGTGGGGATCACCAGTCACCGGGAGTGCCTGCCAGATCTCCGCACGCAGTCTGGCGAAGCGTGCGGGTGAGTGTCGTCTTGCGGCTGACATCTCACGCAAGGCGCCTGGTAGGTCTCCCGCCTCCAGGGCCAGACGGCCCAGAAAGAGGGAGGTGCGAAAATCCTCTCCCAGGTGCCCCAATACCTCGCGGAACTGCCGTTCTGCGGAATCCTTGCGTCCCCATAGCAGGAAGATCCTGCCCAGCCAGAAGTGGAAGCGGGCTCGAATGGTCCTGTCTGCGGTCCTGAGAAGCTTGAGGAGCTGCACGATATGTGTCGGAGATGGTCCTGACGGGAAAAGCGGAGGAGTGGTTCTAGCACCGGAGAGTGGGCCTCACAAGGGCGACACGACCCAAGCCGGTGGGAATTCAGGGCTCCAGCCCCGGGATGCCGGGCATCCAGGGCGCGACGGTGTCGGGCTTTGGGCCTTCCTGCCCTGGGCCTGTACTGAATCCCCTCAGCCAGAAGCCCCTGACCCCAACCATTCATGACCTCGATGTGTCTGACGGAGATCTTTCGGTCCAGGGCCGCAAACCTGGCGGTTGGCTCGGCATTGCTTCGATTTGACGACCCGCCTGGGTCGCCTCACATCTCGCGCAGCCCCCCTGAACTCGAAATCTCCTCGTCAGACCCCAGATATGCAATTGGCATATCTGCTCACAACGATCTCATGAATCATCCGGGCTTGCGTCGATAGATCGAGGGATGTTCCACCGGCAGGGCGGATTGCCGCCTTGCTCACCCCGTTTCCAAAGAGAAATGACTGATCCCGAGGTGAATCTATGGCGCTCAAAGGCGATCTGACCAGCGTCGGTCTCGCTGACGTCTTCCAGATGCTCGCGATGAACCGCAAGGAGGGCCTCCTTTCCTTGCGTGGCCCGGATTCCTTCAAGGCATTGTACTTTGGTCAGCAGGGTGTCACTCTCTACTACAACGAGTACGCATTCCTGGATCGACTTCTGGATGCCTTGGTTCGCAAGGGGATCCTCTCGTTGGATGTGTTGCACGCGCTGCGCAAGGAGAATGGCGGGGATCCCATTGGCACCGTAGAGGCCGTTCTCGGAAGTGGGGTTGTCCCGGAGGAGACCTTCCTGGATTGCTTCCGGGAGGAGATGGAGGAGGGAATCTATGACCTGTTCCTCTGGGAGAACGTCCATTGGGAGTTCTTCGAGGGAGCCCAGAGTCTCCAAGGCCAAGACGGAGTCATCAACGAGAATTTCTTCCTGAATCCGGACTCCCTGGTCATGGAGGCCGCTCGCAGACTCGACGAGTGGACCATCATCCTGAAGCAGGTGCCGGACAACTCTGAGATCTTCACTCTCTGCGAAGACCTGGACCCACAGAGCGTCGACGGTAATCCCTCCAGCGACACTCTCCATGCGATCGTCGACGGGAAACGGAACGTCCACCGCCTCATCGAGATTTCGGGGATCAGTCCCTTCCACGTGGCCAAGGCCCTCTCGGAGCTCTGTCTCGCCGGGCTCATCGAACCGCTGATGGATGACCGGCTCATCGGGAATTCCGATGAGTGTTACTCCGAAGCACGATATGAGGATTGCATCAACCTCCTGGAGAGAGCCATTCAATCCGGGATCGGCTTGCCAGAGGCCCGTCACAAGGTAGCCAAGGTCTACGAGATCCGACACGAGGTGGCTCTCGCCAACTGGCACCTCAAGAGCTATGCAGCGGATCTCGTCGAAGCTGGGAACATCGACGAGGCTGTGAGCGTACTGGAAGAGTGTCTGCGGAACATTCCGACGGATCTGGATGCCTGGGAGAGACTGGTCCAAGGGTTGGTTCACCAGAACAATCCGGCGCAAGACCCTCACGAGGTCGGCAAGAACCTCATCGATGTCTACCTCGAGCTGGATGAGACGGATCGAGCGCGGAAGGTCCTCGAAGGCCTGCTGCAGGTCCGTCCAGAGGATATCGAGCTCAAGAAGACCCTGGTCGCTGTCCACATGAAGGCAGGGGATACCAAGCGGGTCATGGAACTCTATGGATCCATCGCAGAAGACCTTGTGGCCGTCAAGGATCCCATTGGAGCCGTCCGGTACCTGCAGAAGATTCTCATGCTGGATCGGTCGCGAGGAGATATCAGCGACCGTATCAAGCAGCTCTATGTTCTCGACGAGAAGACGAGGGCACGGCAGAGAAGTCTCTTCCTCACGATTGCTTCGATCATCTGCTTTGGAGTTGTAGGGACTCTCTACTACATCTACGACCAGAACGTCAGCAGCCGCTTCGATCGTCTCGACGCTTCCCCCTACCTCAAGGAAGCCGACTATGAAGGCGCATTGGCGATGTACAAGGAGTTCCTCGACCAGAACCCTCTGAGTTGGAGTGCCCGACAGAAGGTGGCGCCGGCCATGGCCTCGCTCATTTCGAAGCGGGACCTGAGCCTGGCGGAGATGGAGAGAATCAAGAGGAATGTGGATCGGCTCGCTGCCCAGAAACGGCGTGAGTATCAGATCCTCTATGAGGAGTATCAGACGAAGTTCGACGAGGAGGAGGATGCCGAGAAGGCTCTCCAGCGGCTCGTAAAGGTGATCTCACTTCTCGAAGACGCGGGTCAAGAGCAGGACGAGCGATTCCGCATGGATCGGAAACTCGATGCCGAGGAGAAGCAGCTGCGAGATCTGTTGGCCAAGGCTGGGCGCATCGAATCCCATGTTGCGAGCTCTCGTCGGAAGGGTGAGTTCGAGCGCGAGCGTAAGCTGGCCCTCGAGATCCAATCCAAATACATCTTCACTCCCACGGCGAGACGCACACCGATTCCCATCATGGTCGTCAGTGAGCCCTCCGGTGCGCGTGTCGAAATCGACGGTGAGACGCTGGAGAGGGATGGAATCCCGATCGTCACGCCTGCCGTCGTTCGCGTCCTCGCCAGCAAGAAGGCGAAGGTGCGGCTTCTGAAGAGAGGCTACGAGCCCATGGTCATGACTGTGACCGGGCTGGGGACGTCGCCCGTCCACCGGATCTTACGCATTCGCCCAACGAGAACGCTGTCATTGCCCGACGATGCTGTCACCGGGATGGCTCTTGGAAATCGTACGGGTCTGGTCGGACTCAGGAGCGGACATGTCATCGGTGTCGATCTCGTGTCGGCGAAAAAGAAGTTCGAGATCGAGTTGCCTGGTCTCGAGGAGATCCGGCAATCGCCCGTC
>JAJRTL010000433.1 GCA_024278315.1 Planctomycetota bacterium
AATCGAGAACAGACGCTCCACTGGTCATTGACGGCAATCGAGTGCCGCCCCTTCCTGTCACACCCAAGGGCGTGAGTCTATTGCCGGGGGGAACCCGCAAATCGTCGAGGCATGTCGCAAGATCCACGTACTCCAGTTTCCCCTTGGCCCTCCTGGCAATATCTGCGGGAAACCTCGTTGCTCGGCCTGTGGTGTACAACTCCTGCGTTCGCCTGCCGGCAAAGGTCTTGATCACCCTGCGACTGTAACGCGACACGTGACTCCCCGCAACATCAGGGGCTCCCTGCCTCCGCCAAGAAGGCCGACAGGATCCTCGATCAGCCCGAAAGACGGCTCGATCCAGACAGCAGCCGATCCGCCCAAAGCTCCTGGAGAAAATCCATGACGGGCCAGACATGGACATCATCCCAAAGCGCGGACTGCGACCCCAGGTAGACGCCGTGGCACTGCGTCCTGTCCGCGCCGAGCTCCCCTCTCAGTCTTCTCAAGCCGCGGTTGTAGCGCTTGTCCCAGCGATCCGAAGCCTTGATCTCGATGGCCACCCACCCTTCGCTCGTTTCGAAGAGCAGATCCGCCTCTGTACCGTCGTAGTTGCGCCAGTAGTGGAGGGGATAGTGACGCCCGGTGTAGTGCAACCAGGCACGAACCTCGTGGAGGATCCAGGTCTCCATCAAGGGGCCGAGCTCCTCCTGGGTCGGCGGATAGGGCAGCCTTCCTGAGAGAGCCCGAGCGACACCCGAGTCGAAGAAGTAGAACTTGCTCTGCTGGACCTGCTTCGTCGAAGACTTCAACTTCCATGCGGGAAGCCAGAAGCCAACCAGCGTATCCACGAGAATCTCGAAGTGCGTCTGCACCGTGCGGCGGTTGATTCCCGTATCTCTTGCAATCGAGGAGTAGTTGGTGGTTTGCCCGTTCTGGCGAGCAGCCACTTCCAGGAAGCGGGCGAAGCCGCCGATGTCTCGCGTCAGCGCTTCGGCCCGGATCTCCTGATCCAGGTAGGTTTCTGCGTAGCTGCGCAAGTAGGGTTCCTTTTCCCTGCGTGTCACCGACATCGGCAAGGTCCCATGAACGAGGACGTCCTGCACATCGAAGTCGAATTCCATCTCAGCCGAGACCAGCGGGAACATCGACGTCGTGATCGCTCGCCCCGCCAGGAGGTTGCTGCCCCCCCGGCGAAGCTTGCGAGCGCTCGAGCCCGAGAGAAGGAACTGGAGCCGATGGTCCTCCATCAGCCGATGCACCTGGTCCAGAAGAGCGGGGGCTTTCTGGACCTCATCGATGACGACCCAGCTTCCCGTCGGAAGCATCCGAAGCTCCCGGAACAGGGCTTGCGGGTCCTTGCTGAGCCTCAATACCTCCCCCGTATCCAGCAGGTCGTAGAGGCGTGCCTCCGGGAATCTCTCCCGTATCCAGGTCGACTTGCCCACACCCCGAGGTCCGAACAGAAAGCTGGACTCTGTCGGCGTGGGAAGGGATCTGGCGAACATGTCGCCAATATTACCGGAAATATGGCAACCCTATGCACACAATTCTGGCTCCGAGGCCGCTCCCCTCATCGGTGGACACCGATCAACTGGGGGCTGCGACAAGGACAATGTGCCGGGTCTTCTCTCCCACCTACCGCCATACGGGATTACTGCTATACTGCAATGATGCAAGTAAGAGTCACCATTACTGAGCGCGGGGTCATCACCATTCCCGCCGCCCTGCGAAAGGCCTTTGGCCTCAAGCCAGGAGAAGAGCTGATTGCCGAGGACACCCCGGAGGGCATTCTTCTAAGGCCCTCCATTCATGTGCCCCTTGAGGTCTACACCGAGGAGCGCATTACCGAGTTCGCGAGTGACGAGGATGAGATCGAGAAGCTCCTCCCCGACATCGAGTAGAGCTCAATGCGAATCTTCCTGGATGCCAACGTGCCATTTTCGGCCAGCCACCCAGGAAGCGCCACGTGCCGTCTGATTGCAGCTGCGATGAGGAGCCACACCATCGTCACGAGCGATGTCGCCTGCTCGGAAGCCCGCAAGAACTTGACCCTCAAGCGACCTTCCTGGTCAGGACCTTTCGAGAACCTCATCGAGAACATGGAGCTCCAGCCCTCCTCGGTATTCGCTTTGCCCGTCACGCTGGATACAAAGGATCTACCCCTCCTCTGCGCTTCCATCCGAGCCAGATGCCACTACTTCGTGACTGGCGACCAGAAGGACTTCGGACACCTCTTCGACCGAACCATCCTGGGAGTCACGATCATCAGGCCCCTCCGACTCGCCCAGATCCTGGCTCAAGACAAGGGCTCAGAGCTTCGAGACGACTGAACAGCAGGCACCCACATCCAGTGCCGAAGGGCTTGAGCGATCCAGCCCTCCGCGACCACAGCCCCACCCCAACGACGTCCACCAATCCACATCTGCCGGAATTCAGCGGCTCACCTCCCACCTGGCCCGCTGCATTTGACGCAGCAGAAAGAGACCTGGAGCGCACCCCCTACCGTTCGGCCCCCTTCACCTCGAGCGTCTCGTAGTCTTTGGCGAGCGTCAGCCTGCGCGTCCAGAGCACTCGCTCGGTCCCCGCCTCGATGGCCTGCACCTGCACCGGGCCACGGAGCAGCACGGCGGTGCCCAGCCAGATGAAGTCGCGGCTCTGGCCGTTGGGCACCAGCGTCTTCTCGAAAACACGCGCGAGGCTCTCGCCTGCGGCGTGGATGCGGAGACGCACCGACTGAGGGCTGAATGCCTCAGCGCCCGACCAACGCACCTGCAGACGCGTCGCCGGCTGGAGTTTCACGCGGAGACTCGTGGCCCCCGCTTCGAAGACCTGGCTGCTGATCCAGTAGTGCACCTTGTTCCACACCACGAGGCGACCGCGCGTCGCCGGCAGCTGCACGCTCATCCTGGGGATGCGCCACGTGAGAGGACCCGTGTAGAGCAGACGCCGATTCTCATCCAGCAGGCGGCCCTCGGGGCGATACCAGACCTTGGCGGGCAGGTCGGGCTTGTGGAAGTCCAACAGCTCTACCTCGCATCGAGCGGGATTGGCGACGACACCAAAACTGGCAGGCTCGGCCTGCCCCTTCTCCACCGTGAAGCGCGCTGGCTCCACCAGCCCCACCCCCTCGGGCAGGACGTCCAGCTCGAAGCTCCCATCAGGTAGCGCTAGCTTCACGCTCTGCTTGCCACTCACGAGCTGGCCCTTGAGCGGGATCAGCTCGGGATGCTCGCCATCCACACGCCGCGCAAAGAGCACCGAAGGCTGCCCAGGCCGCAGAGGAAGGCGCGAGTCCACGGTCAGCTCCACCCAGGGACGCTTCTCCTTGGCCTGCACCACCACTGCTGCCTCCTGCTGTCCCGAGCCTCCACCGAGGATCACGCGCTCGGTATGGGGCGGCAAGTCCCCCTTCTCCGAGCCCGGCGCCATCACGAAATACAC
>JAJRTL010000041.1 GCA_024278315.1 Planctomycetota bacterium
CAGCTCCGTGTTTGAGGCCAAGCTGGGGCCGAGAGAGTCCTGATAGATATTGCCCAAGGTCCAGGGCTCTGCCTTGTCCTCACTCCAGTCGAATCCTGTTGTTGTCCAGGAGAAGTTGTGGGGCAAGGGCAGATCTAGCCCGAACGATTCATGACCTCGATGCGTCTGACGGCGTCTTTCGGTCCAGGACCGCGAACCTATCGGTTCGCTCGGCATGGCTTCGATTCGACGACTCTCTTGGGTCGCATTCATCTCGCGCAGCGGTCCTGAACTCGAAATGCGCTCGTCAGACCGCGAATACGAGCTCGGCTGCGCCGATCTTGCATTCACTCACAACGATCTCATGAATATTCAGGGCTAGATCACACCGATCCGGGGGTATTCCCCTTTCAGGATGGGAACGGCCTTGACGCCGATCCAGGATTCCAGGACCTCACGGTAGACGGATCGGAAATCGGTAGTGTGGATGAGGTCCCCCCTGTCGAGTTTCGTCAGGGAAGATCGCTTGCCGAACAATCCACCCTTCACCTTCCCACCAGACAAGAAGACCGTGCTGGCCGTACCATGATCCGTGCCACGACTCTTGTTCTCGGCCACGCGCCTGCCAAACTCGGAAAAGACCATGACAAGGCAACGGTCCCACAGCCCACGGGCCTTCATGTCCCGGGCAAAGGCACCCAAGGCCTCGGACATCTCGCCGAGAAGATTGCCATGCGTGCGGTTCTGGCCAGCATGCGTGTCGTAGCCGGTCTGGCGCAAGTGGAGCAAACGCGTCCCCAGAGGCGAGGTCACGACACGGCTGGCCATCTCGAACCGCCGTCCGAGACGGGTCTTGGGGTAGGTGACCTTGGCCTCATAGCTCTGCGCGGAGCGCCGCAGCTTCTCGGCACCCAGGTAGGCCTCCCTTGCCGCGGCCTTGATCAGCGCCTCGAGCCGGTCATCCGACTTGCGGGCGCTGCTGAGTGATTTCTCCAGCTTCTTCTTGCTGAGGACTTCGTCCCGAGCCAGCTCCCGCCGAGCCAACTGATAGTCCTCGAGCGAATCGAGCGTCGGGATCGTGATCTTCCGCGCACGCAGGCAGAGCGGGAGCTCGACTCCTCCGAGCGCCACCGCAGGGAGGTTGCCGCCCTTGCCCGCCAGCTGATCGGCCGCCAGACCGAGCCAACCCAGGCGGGGCTTCTCCTGATCCGGACGGGCACTCTGCCAGATGTCCATGGACCGGAAGTGGCTCCGGTTGGGCTCTGGATACCCCACCCCCTCGACCAGTGCGAGATCTCCGTCCTTGTACAGCCGCGCCATCGCCCCGATCCGAGGATGCAAGGCCAGGCCCTCGCCCAGCACATGCAGGCCGCGACGCAACCCCAGCACCGGACGTGCTGCGTGATAGGCAGGGTCCTCGTGTGGCACTACCATGTTGAGGCCATCGTTGCCCCCGGCCAGCTCGAGCAGCAGGAAGATGCGATCCTTGCCCGCGGGCAGGTGATGGAAGGAGGCGAAGGACTCGAGGAGGCCCAGCCCTGGGAAGGCGGCCAGACCGACGCTGCTCTGCTTGAGAAAGTCTCTGCGATCCATGGACATCGTCGGGCTCCTAGAAACGGTGGGCTTTGGGAAGCATGAGGAGGGATTCGAACATCAGCGCCAGGCGCTTGCGACGGGATCCCGACGAGGAGGCAAGCAGACTCCTCTCGAGTTGATTGCGCATTGCTGGCGGCAATCCCTCTGGGAACCAGAGGTCCATCAGGTAGGAGAGCTCGGCGCGTGCGCCCTCTGCCGGCACGAGCAGTTCGAGATCGGGGTGCAGCCCCTGCCGCCCCAGGCGATTGGCGAAGTTGTGTCGATGGATCCAGGTGGCCGAGTTGATCCAGGCCTCCTCCTCGTCCCAGCCCGAGACATCGGGCGGCTCGAAGAGCTCTTGTCCCATGTCCCTTGCCGATCGGTGCAGCAGGTCGGGAGCAACGGTCGCCCCCAAACTGCGCAAGGCCCAGATCATCCACTCGACCGGCCCGCGGATCCTTGTCCCGCGATGCGCCTTGTCGAAGAAGAGTCGAGACCCGAGCAGGATCTGGAGAGCCTGATCGATGCGCCCATCCGAATCGCGCAGAACACGTGCCAACTCCTCCTGCGCCGCCTTGACATAGCCCGGGCCCACGAAGGTATCCAAGAGCTTGCCAGCCAGGAACCAGGAACAGGAGGTCTCGGACAGAGCCATGGCGAGCACTTGATCGCCCACGAACCGACCCTTCTTGCCGAAGATCGATTTCTCCCCCGAGTCGTGCCGACTGCGGTCGAAGAAGAAAGCGTTGCGGCGGATGCGCCAACCGGTGAAGGCCCTTGCCGCCTCCTTGATGTCCTTCTCGCTGTACTGATCGCGGCCCAGCGTGAATAGCTCGAAGAGCTCACGTGCGAAGTTCTCGTTGGCGCGCCCCTTCTCGTTGGACTCGTTGTCGAGCCAACGGATCATCGCGGGTCCCTTGACGACCTCGGTCAGCAGATCGCCGAAGCGACCCAGCCCATGCCGGTCGAAGCTCATGAGCTGCTCCGCCATCCACCGCGTGTTGCGGACCTTGGAGATCCCGGTCGCAAAGTGGTCGTGCCAGAACAGGTCCATACGGCTGCGCAGCGGGTGCGCGTCGATGAGGAGGCGATACCACCACCAGGCTCGCAGGTCGCGTCGGCTCTCGCTGGCCTGCACGAACGCGAAGCTGGCCTCATGGGCCTCCTGCTCGGGACCCTGCTCTCCGCCTGCCAGGATCGTGCGTACGCTGGCCTGCGGCCCCGCCGCCAAGGTCTCGGCCAGTCGCTCAGGATCATGGAAGAGGACCGTGCGCCGCAACAGATGTGCAGCTGCGGCTGTGTCCCATGGCTGGTCGGGAGAGGGCTTGTAGGGTGTCAGCCAATTGAGGCCTTCGAGGAGACTGGTAGTGCTCGTGTTCATCGCAGGGACTCCCTTCTCTTGGGCTGCCAGAACGAAGCATCGAACAACTCCGGGGCAGGCGACCAATCCAGTGCCAGCTCGAGATCCTCACCACGAAAGCCATCGTGATACGAAAGCCGACCCGCGGCCGCCAGGAGTCGGGCGATGGAGCGCAAGCGCTTCTCCGCGCGTGCATAGGAAAGTCCTCGGCGCAGTACCAGCTGGGCGCGAGCCAGATCGAGGTTCTGGAGCAGGGCCAAGGAGAGATTGGATCCTTGCACCTCGAGGAAGTTGCCAGGGGTCAGTCCTGGAGCAGCAGGCAAGGGCTCCCGCTCACCTGCATCGAACAGACTTCGGCAGAGCTCAGGTGAGGATGAGACGTAGAGGGTCGACTCGCTGCTGGCCACACAGGGCTCGAAGCTCGCCGTGAGCGGACGCGGTTTCTTGCGCGTGGCGATGCGGGCCACGGAGAGCGCAAGCCCCTCCTGCGTCTCGCTACGCACGCGATACAGGTCCTGCCCCCGTCGCTTGCGGTTGGAGTTGCCAGCGACGACGAAGAGGCGCAGAGCCGATGGGACCCTCTTGGCCAAGACCATGCCCTTGTGACCGAAGGCCAGCAGTCCCTGCGGAAGGCAGTAGCTGGCCGGCCCCTCCTGGACCCGGTTCTCCTCGCGTCCGAGCACAGCCAGTCCCGAGAAGCCCGGCGCGAGATCGGGAAGAATGTCCTTCTCGGCTTGCGCACCCTGGAAGCCGAACTCGAGCCCCTGCAGAGTCTTGTCCAGCTCGGCTTGACCACGCGTGGAGAGCAGGGCCACTCGATCCTTCACGAGAGCTGAAAAATCCCTGGCAACGCGAAAGCGGAGGATCTGGTCCTCCGAGGACGCAGGCAACCAGGAATCGCCAGTGGTCCAGACCGACAGGGCACCGGGAGGAAGTCCCTTGCGAAATCCCGGGAGATCCAGCCGGAGCGACAGGCGCGGCTCTGCTCCCCCAGCCAGATCGGCCCGGAACCGGTACTGGCCAGCGGCTTCGATGCCGTCGAAGAGGCCCGCGAGCAGCATCGCGCCCAAGGGCTCATCCTTGTTGCTCTCGAAGTTCTTCTCATCGAGGCTCTGTGAGATATCCGCCCAAAGGCGCAATCGCAGCAGCGACCCCCCTCGACCCCCGAAGAAGGACTGGGAGAAGCGTGCCGGGGAGAGCTCCTGCTTGCCGCGAATCCGATCCAGGATGCCGCGCCGCAAACCTTCCTGCGTGGCATAGACCAGCCTCGATCCGTCCCGCACGAGAGACTCGAGGAGCTCCCGGCCCTGCCCGAACCGTTCTCCCAGAGAGAGCCAGGTACGCAGGACATCAGCGGCCTGCTTCGCCTGATCGACCTTGGCGAAGTTGAGGATCAGGAAGCTCTCGGGTTCGCCATCGCCTTTCGCGGTGGCCTCCGCACTGGGCACCTGCCCGAAGAGGATCCCCCCCCTGGCCAGATTCTGGATGACCGCTCCCACGGGCAGATCCGGCCAGCCCTTCGTGAAATCGAGGGCGGCCTGGAGGCTCCGAGTCGCTCGCGGTCCAAGGAGCGTCGTAAGGCCCTCTTCGGTCTTCAAGAGAGCGGAGACGAAACCGTGCAGTGCACGAGTGTCGAGATCATGGGAGTCCACGGAGGCCAGCACCTGACTCTCGGGCGGAGCCCATCGACTCACGTCGGTCCGTTCTTGAAGGGGCAGAAAGGAAACAGCAGCAAGACAGAGTATAGGAATCATGTGGTCACACCTCAGGGGCATACCCTGCGCAAGTCTCCCTGGAACATTCTCAATGTCCCGAAGACCCAGGTTGGGGATGGCCATGTCGGTATTCTCCACCAGTCAGGGTCAGATTCCCCGTCTCATCCCCCCCAATAGGCCGGAGGAATGGCTGGACCCCTTGCGAATTCGGGGTTTCGTCAGCCTCTGCGGTGTACTATGTCAATGAACCTGTAGCCCCGAGCCGCCCCCTCTTCCCTGAGCCGCGGCAGGAGCTCGAGAGAGCCCAGTCCGACCCCGTATCCCCGATGGCAACGAAGTCAGCGAAATCCCATCCCCTGCGTATCTGGCTCCTCCTCGGAGCCATCCTCATCCTGCTCGGAGCCGGAATTCCCCTGCTCCTTCCAGGTGCCGAGGAGCGATTCGTGGACACCGAGGGTGAGGAGGGCCTGATGATCGCGCCAACCCAGATGCCTGAGAGCGACTCCACAGGCAGAGCTGTCGAGGCCATCTCCAACCCCAGCTTCGACACAGGCTTCACGGACACACCCAAGAAGATCGCCGGATCGAGCGGAGTCATCGATGGCACCGTGGGCCTGGGCCCCAAGCTCATCGACCGCGTCACGAGCTGCACACTCCTCCTCATGGAGGCCATGAACCCCAACAAACCCAAGGGGAGTACCCGCCCCCCGCACACCGTGCGCAAGCAGATTGCCTTCGAGGCAGGCCGACGTATGGCCCACTTCCGCTTCGAGGACATCCCCTTCTCCGAGTATGGCTGGAACCTCCGAGCCTTCAGCCCCGGGGTGAACGGCTCCGAGCAGGTCGTCATGCTGAGCGAGGAGGATTCGGTCAAGACGGTCCACCTCGATCTGCGTCTGGCGACCTCGCTCCGCGTCAACCTGAAGGATCAACAGTACATGCCCGTGGCCAAGGTCCGGGTGTATCTCAGACCCATCGGCAGCGGCACGCTCGGCCGTCCGGGCTACCCCAGTGACCCGGATACCGTGACCGACAACTCGGGCTTCCTTCTGATCGAGAATGTGTTGGAAGGCGAATACGAACTCCTGATCGGCGATCCCCGCCAACCCATGATCCCGGCCCAGAAGGTCGTGATCGGTAACAA
>JAJRTL010000005.1 GCA_024278315.1 Planctomycetota bacterium
AAAGACCTGATCGAGCCCGCAGGCGTCTGCAAGTCTGGCGGCGAAGGTTTCCTGTAGGGGATGGTCGTAGAGATTGCTGATATGGAGAAAACGCTCGGCCTGTTCTTGAATGGCCTTCGTCAGGCCTTGGTGCGCGTGACCTAGGGAGTTCACCCCAATGCCGGAGAGGAAGTCCAGATAGGAGTCTCCTGCCTCGGTGAAGAGTCGCGCAGCCAAGCCGTGTGTGAACTGTAGCCCTGTCCGTCCATAGCAGGCGACGCGAGCGTCTGCGTGTCCGCCGTTCATGATTCTTGACTCCCTCTCGGTGAGATGGACTTGGCAACGAAGCATGTCCCACTGCCGTCCAATGCTTTTTGAACTGCCATGTCGCCCTGTCCCGAAGCGATGCGCACCGAAGGCACGCCGGCCTCCAGGGCAGCCAGCGCTGCCCTTACCTTGGGGATCATGCCGCCTGCGATGATCCCCGCATCGATCAGCTCCTGTGTCTGTTCACGGTCGAGGTGGTGCAGGATATTACCGTCGGCATCACGAACCCCCTCGACGTCCGAGAGGAAGAGCAGTTCGTCGGCTTCTGCGGCTGCCGCGATGGGTCCAGCCGCTTCGTCCGCGTTGACGTTGAGCAGCGGTGCTCCTGCACCAGCCTGGGCATCCGCACCCATCGTTGCCAAGACCGGGATGAATCGGCCTGCAAGGAATCGATCCAGTGCGGCGGCATCGACATCCTCGACCGACAACTCTCCGACGTAGCCTAGATCCACATCGGGAACGACCTTGCGACGCGGATGGAAGAGGCCAAGGTCCACTCCGCAGAGACCCAGTGCTGGCAAGCCCTGGCGCACGAGGCTCAGGACGAGACTCTTGTTCACCTCGCCAGCCAGCACCCAGGTGGCGACCTTGGACGTGTTTCGATCGGTGATGCGGAGACCTTCATGCCGCTCCTCCGGGAGCCCCATCGCCGCGCAAGCCTCGCCCAGCTGCGCTCCGCCCCCGTGAACGAGCAGGAGCTCATGCTCCTCGGCAAAGAGAAGCGCGAGGGCCTGGGCCATACGCTCCCGCTCATGGAGATCCGTGAGGAGTCTCCCTCCGAGCTTGATACCGATCCGTGTCATCTCCAGCCCCTGGGCGCGAGGGACGCCTGTTGGAGACCGAGGGTCTCGGGGATCCCGAACATCACGTTCAGGTTTTGTAGAGCCTGCCCTGCAGCTCCCTTGACCAGATTGTCCAGGCAGGAGACGAGGACGACCCTGTCCCCGTGTCCGACGAGTCCTATGCGACAGAGGTTGCTGCCCTGGACTTGCGAGAGGCATGGCAGACCTTCGGGCAGGATCTCCACGAAAGCCTCTTCTGCATACCGCGCCTCGAGAGCTTCGCGTAGATCGGAGACCGTCAATCCAGGCGCGGGCTTCACATGCAGGGTGGACAAGATGCCGCGAAACACCGGCAACAGGTGGGGTGTGAAGTAGAGCCGATCCGTACCGAGCTGTTCCCGGATCTCCGGCTCATGGCGATGGGAGCCCACGGCATACGCGCGGAAGTCCTCATGCACTGAGGAAAAATGCGTAGATGGGCCCAGCGATTTTCCCGCGCCCGAGACGCCCGACTTGCAGTCGGCGATGAGGTCACTCCCTTCCGCCACGCATCCCGATTCCAGCAGCGCCTTGATCGGCAGGAGGACCGAGGTCACGTAGCAGCCGGGGTTGGCAACGAGTCGTGCTTCCTTCAGGTCGTCCCGGGCCCATTCCGTCAGGCCGAACACGCGATCCGCGAGCAGGTCGGGCCGAGGGTGGTCGAAGCCATAGAATCGAGGGTAGAGGCTCGTGTCTGCCAACCGATACGCCGCAGACAGGTCCACGACCTTCGGCACGACTTTCAGCAACTGCGGCACCAGCGTCGCCGAGCGCTCATGGGGACCACAGACGAGGACGGCATCGAGCCCGTCCAACTGGCTCAGATCCAGGCCATTGCTCTTGTCCTCGTGAAGGGCCCCCGCATACCCGAGCCCCTCGCCTGGTTCCTCGCGCAGCGATTGCTGGCAGGTTACCTCGAACTCGGGGTGCATCCCGAGCAAGCGAAGGCATTCCTTGCCCGTGAACCCCGAGGTGCCCAAGATTCCAATGCTGTAGCTCATGTGAGGACGCCTTCGATGATCGCGTTCACGAGAGCCTTGGCAGATTTCGCACTCGGCGTCGCCACGAAGATTGTGTCATCCCCGGCAACGGTTCCCAGCACGTCCTTCCTTCCACTTTGATCCAGCAGGATGGCCGTCGCATTCGCCATGCCAGGTCCGGTCTTCAACACGACGAGGTTGTTCGCAGTCTGGGCCGAATAGACGTGATCCAGCTTGATCTCCTGTCGGTTCGCCAGGACAGCCGCTCCGATCTGATCCGGAAGCAGATAGCCCGAGACCGTCTTCAACAGTCCCATCTCCCTGCAGTCCCGCGAGATCGTTGCCTGGTTGGCCCGGATGCCTTCGCTCTCCAAAGCCACCCGCAACTCCTCCTGATTCTTGACGCTCTCACGCCCAAGGATCTCCCGGATCAAAGCCTGTCTGCTGCCCTTGCTTGCTGCCATGTGCATGAATATGTCCAATCTGGGTTTTCATGCAAGTGTTTGCTTGTGAAATGGGTCGTTGGTGGCGGCGGGAGCAGGCGGATGAGCGTTGGTGGAGCGCGGTGCTGGTGGGTGTTGGTCTTGGGTAGTGGGGATGGGATTGTGGGCTGGGGGTGTGGTCGTCGGTTGTGTGGGGGTTTTCCACTCACACAGGGAGGAGGGGGGGGAGTGGTGGGGCGCGCCGCAAATCCAGCCACCGCGGGTGGCGACTCACCAAGCCCCGCCCAGCGTCACTCGGCCACCCCCAAACCCATCCCCCAACGCCACTCATCCATCCCGCAAACCCAGCGCCCAGCGTCGCTCGGCCATCCCCCCGTTCCCCCCCCCAGGTCTGCGGCGCCACTCCTCCGGGGGACTCTTGGATTCTCCTGCAGCGACTTCCCGAGTGCATCCGAGGTACGGAGCAAAGGAGAGTCCAAGAGTCCCCCGGCCCCCGAGCCCCAAATCGCCAATTCCAGCCTCGAACCAGCCCAGCCTCGAACCAGCCCAGCCTCCAACCAGCCCAGCATTGCACCAGCCCAGCATTGCACCAGCCCAGCCCAGCCACAGCCATCACCCGCCCCAAGCTCAGGCGTAAATGCCGCGCGTCCTCGTCACATCGGCGACCTTGTCCACAGCCAACATATAAGCAGCAATACGCGTCGAGACCTTATGCTTCTCGGCCATGGCGCAGACCTCCTGGAAGGAGTTGACCATGATGCGCTCGAGGCGGTTGTTGACGTCGCGCTCGTCCCAGTAGTAACCGATGCGGTTCTGGACCCACTCGAAGTAGGAGACCGTGACGCCTCCGGCGTTGGCCAGGATGTCGGGGACGACCAGGACCTCGTTCTCTTCGAAGATGCGGTCGGCTCCCGGGGTCGTGGGGCCATTGGCTCCCTCGACGATGACGCGTGCCTTGATCTTCTCGGCGTTCCGGCTGGTGATGACGTTCTCGGTGGCGGCCGGAATCAGCACGTCCACATCCAGCTCAAGCAGCTCTTCGTTGGTGATGCGATCCCCCGCCTCGAAACCATCCAGGCTTCGATGCTCTTCGAGCTGGATGCGCACCTGCGTCATGTCCAGCCCCTCGGCGTTGTAGATGCCGCCATTGATATCGGAGATGGCCACGATCTTGACGCCCAGCGCTGCGATCGTCTCTGCGGAGACGCTGCCGACGTTGCCACAACCCTGGACCGCGCAGGTGCAGGTCTTGGGGTCCATGCCCTGGCGATACAGCGCTTCGCGGGTCATGAGGCTCACGCCATAGCCGGTGGCCCGGACGCGTCCATGGCTGCCGCCGAGCTCCAGCGGCTTGCCGGTCACGATCGCAGGGGTTGCATGGCGCTGGTGCATGGAATAGGTGTCCAGGATCCAGGCCATGATCTGCGGGTTCGTGTTCATGTCCGGAGCCGGCACGTCCCTGTCGGGGCCGATGAAGTCCATGATCATCGCCGTGTAGCGACGAGTCAGGCGCTCCAGCTCACCCATGCTGAGTTTGCTCGGATCACAGCAGACGCCACCCTTGGCTCCCCCGAAGGGCACGTTGACGACCGCGCACTTCCAGGTCATCCAGGCGGCAAGGGCTCGCACCTCGTCGAGGTGGACGTTGGGTGCAAAGCGGATTCCGCCCTTGCCCGGTCCACGCGCCACCGAGTGTTGAACACGGTAGCCCCGGTAGACGTTGAGACTTCCGTCGTCCATGACTACAGGGATCGCCACGGCGATCTCGCGGTCTGCGACCTTGAGAATATTGTAGAGACCCTGATCCAGACCCAGCTTTTCAGCAGCCAGGTCGAACCTGGCATTCATGGCCTCGAGGGGATTCTCTTCGTTTCGGGACTGATTCGGGTTCATCGTTGTCGGCCGAACGATGGCTTCCGCAGCCATGAGAACAGGACAGGAAAGGCCTCGGTGGCCTTGGAAGGCGCGGTACTCTATACACGCATTCAAGGCCCCACAAGCACAGATGCTCAAAGAGAAAACAGGTCCTGATATTCGTGAAGTCTGCTCCGACCTCGGACGCCATGCGCTGGAGGTTCTGGGGCTGGATGGGGCCCAGGATCTGTTGGGAGGTGGCTTCGGCGCGAGGGTCCGGGAGACCCCTCATCGGCGGACCGAATGCATCCCGACCGATGGTGGGGCGGAGCTCTATCTCAAGATCTATGACCCTGGTGCGGGGCGTATTGGGAAGGTTTCGCGAGGAAGGGCGCCCGCGCTCGTCGAGTGGGAGAATGCCGAGCGGCTCCATGGTGAGGGCGTTTCGATCCCAGCCTTCCTCTGCGCCGCGTGGGCGGATTCGGGGGACAAGGCCTCATCGGTCGTCCTGATCCAGGGTGTCGAGGCAGCGGAGCCCCTGGATCGGATTCTCCAGAAGGAGGGGC
>JAJRTL010000434.1 GCA_024278315.1 Planctomycetota bacterium
ACTGATACGACCGCGCATCTCCCAATCCACGTCCTGTGCCGACCTTCGCGACCCGTTCCGATCAATACGCGATGATCTCCAACCCGTCCACTGCCTCGCCATCCAGCACGAGTTTCTTCAGGACGGTGGGGCGTTTTGCATCAGCTTTGGTGAAGATCATGAGCTGACCCTTCTCCAAGGGGGCCACGAAGGAGAACCGACCCTCGGTATCCGTCTTGAGCGTGAAGAAGTCCGGCGCGACGCGTTTCGCCAGGATGCCGGCCCGGGAAACACCCTTGTTGGCCACCCAGGAGACCTGACAACCGGGGTAGGGATCACCTTCACCATCTACGACCCTTCCCCGGATCCGTATGCCGACGGGGATCGTGAGCTCCACGGGCAAGGTGGATGCAGGCTGGGCCTTGCGAAGATCGATCGGAAGGATGGTGGCCCCCCGCAGGGAGACCACGAGTAGCTCGAAGCGTTGGCCCACCGGAAGGAGCAGGCGTCTGCGCCCCGTCCGGTCGGAGAGAGAACGCAGGATTGCGGCATTCGCAGTCGAGGAGTTGCCCGAGTCCAACACGAGGATGCGAACGCCGGTGGCCTTGGTCCCCTCCGAGTAGCGCAGGGACAGGTCCACGCGTACGAGTCGCGCCGGATCCAGCAGGCCCAGATCCCGCTTCTGGCTCATGTGCCCCGAAGCGAGCAAGGCCAGAGGTTCGATGCTGGCAGCCCCCCGCAGTGCTGCGCGCTCCTCTGGTGACAAGGGCGTCAGCAAGCGGTAGTCGCCCGGCCCCAACCCGCCGAAAGCGAACGTCGCGGCTGCATCCACAGTTTTCTCGTAGACCGGATAGCTGGCCATCGTTGCGATGAAATCACCTGGCCTGCCGCCTGGATTCTGCTGCAGGATCAGGAGCCTGGACTCCGACGACTTCCCTTCCAGCCGCCTCTCTGGAACCAAGGTGAGGAGCATCTGGTTGGACCCGACACCGAGATCCTTCTTGCCGCCCAGGACCTCCAGCATGAGTGCGCGTACGCTGTCCTTCGTCGCGAGCTCGAGATCGGGATACTCGGTTTCCGCCCGGCTCATCTGCACCGTGCGCTGAGGGATGGTCAGTGACACGGACATCGAGTCACCTGTCTGAGCCTTCTTCACCTCTCGCAGCTGTCCGCGAATTCGTTGGTAGAGGGTCAGCCCGTTGATCTCGCCCAGCCCTCCCTGAGCGCGAGCCTTCACGATTCTGGTTGTCAATTTCGGGACGATGATGACCTTCTCCCCCTTCCAGGAGCGAAGCCCACGGAGAGCTTCGACACGGATGCGCGACCCCGCATCGTCATAGATCTCCAACCAGAGATCCTCCCAGGGAAGCGGCGGCAAGGTGGCCCGACCCGCTTCGTCGAGTTTCAGAGGAAAGACGAATCCCATCCCCTCGCGGAAACTGCTGCGATCCGCCTGGGTGTAGCCCGGCCTGGTTGTGACCAGCAGAGCGGTGAACTTGCCCGGCACCGCCCTCTTGTCCTCGATTCGAAGACGGAGAGTCATGCGTTGCCCCTGTTCACTGAGTTGCAATACCTGCCCAGGCAGGACCGAGGAGGCAATTCCCGTCAAGCGACAGCCTGTCTCCCCGGAAGCCGTCGGCGCTAAAGCCGCATGACCCCAGGCGATGTAGACCCGGTCGCGCTCCAGCTTCGCCCGAAACTTCCCACGTGCATCACTCACCACCTCGACCCGATCTACCGTCTGCTCGGCGCAAACAGGATGGAGACGCGACAAGAACACGACCCTCGCGTTGACCCAAGGCTTTCCCGAGTGGTCAAGGATCTTCCCCAGGGTGGGCAGCCTCATGCCCAGCTGGGGATCGAGCTTCTGGGCATGAACAGGACAGAGCACCGTGAACAACAGCCACAGGTGCACGGGAAGATCCATCCTCATTCCAAGCCTCCAGGCTCTGATTCTCTCGCTACCTCTTCTTGACCGGGATACGACGCACCTTGGGCGGTGGGACTCCCCGTCTCACGGCAGGAAGCTCCTCGAAGCCAGCCACCTCGATCTTCAAACCTGTCAGGTTTCCCTCCACATCCAGGGCATGAACGCTGCGCCTGAGAGATTGTTCGTTACTAAAGGCCTGCACGTAGAGCTGCAGCGGTGCTCGCACTTCTTCCTGGAAGAAACGAAATCTGCCCTGCTCATCGGCAAGCACCGCGATTCGTGCGATGTCGAAGCGCAGGAGCGCCTTTCGATAGCGCGCGCTGAACCATGGATTGGCAAGGCTGAGACCTGCGGAGCGCACGGGTTGGCCTCGTGCATCAAGGATCTGTCCCGAGATCTCGACCGCGTCCGGAATACGTACGACGACCTTCATGATCGAACCTTCCCCCAGGGCTTCGGTACTCACGACCCCTTCGACGACACCGAGGAGGGATCTGGCGAGGAACGGTAGCTGCTGACGCCTGGGGAGGAGCGCTCGCACCCTGCCTCTGCGATTGCAGAAGAGGCGGAGGAGCCGTGCATACCCGTAGTTGTCGGCAATCGGGCTGAAGACGTTCACTACAGGGATCTCCCGGACCTTCTCCCGATCCCAGGCAACCTCGAACTGCACCTTCTGCAACGAAGCAACCGAGAGGGTCACCGTCTTGTCCTTCTCCAGATCGATGCCGAGACCACGGTGGAGAAGCACCATCGGATGGATCAGAGCCTTGCGGTCTTCAGGCCTCGATCCCATGAGCATATCGAGACAGTCATCCGGCAGGATCGCACAGACGGCATACTCCTCCTTGGATAGCCAGGGGTAGTCCAATCGACCCTCTGCATCCGTTTTGACAAGCGTCACGGGGAGCACATGCACCTTGCGCAACAGACGGGGAATCCGTTCACGCTGCCAGACGAGGAGAGGTAGGTTCGCAAGGGGCTTTCCCTCAGGAGACTTCACCAGGAGCTTCAGCACATGGTTCTGTTGGAGCACACCCATCGCGCCACGAAGGCGCATGCCTCGACCGCCGCCCACTCGCGTCATGCGCTCGAGGTTGTAATCGGAGGCTTCGGCTCGCCCTTCGAGCCGTCCGACATAGCGGGGGTTCCGCTCGTACCAGTAGTTGTCGTAGATCTTTCTCGGATCATGTGGCAGGAGGATACGCCCCTGTCCGTCCTCATCCACACCACCCATCTCCACGAGGCGCCCCATGTAGCGCTGATAGAGCTTGTAGCCCTTGGCCCGCTTGGTCAGATTCTCATCCAGATAGAAGCGAACATGCTCCTGCTTGGGCACTCCGGGCGAGAGCCTGGTTTCTGCCAGCCCTTGGCCTTCCTTCTGCAGCCATAGAGATCTCTTGAACAAGAGCATCCCCCCCTTGCCCAGGACTTCGACGCGAATGCGAGGCCAGGGAAGGACCGGAAGTTCCAACCTCAGGAGCCGCGCAACATCAACTTCAGGTTCTGCACGACCCCCAGGGTTCGATGACTGCCCTGTTGGCATATCGGGTGGCAAGCCAGGATCCAGATCCGTCAGGATCCAGGGCAGCGGCTTCAGTTGCTTGGACAGCGCTCGGTAGTGGCTTCCAAAGAAGGGATCCTGCCGCACGGCGATGCGGAAGGGACCGAAGCGCGACCACGATTCGACATCCACGGTGACGATCTGCTTGCGCAGGGTCCGGTCCTGTTCCTTCAGGATGAAGGGTAGCCCCGGAGGAATGAACTCCCCTGGCTCACTGATGCGATATCTGGAGTCATCCAAAGCCTGCCAGGCCCAGACATAGTATCGGCGGTGTTGCAGCCCCATGGCCTTGAACCGCCCGCGCGCATCGGTTGTCGCGCTCAGGTCATCGAAGGTCCCGACACCAGGATAGTTCCAGTCCGGCCAGGAGATAAGCCGGACGCTGGCGCCGCCCCACGCGCTTCCATCCCTCTGGACGAGCCGACCCATCAGACGCTTGCGGATCCCGCTCTGAAGAGCACCTGACGCCTGGGCCACGACCTCGTTGGATGGCGGCAAGGGACTCCCTGCCTCTCGAGTCGCCGCCTTCTGGAGGGGCAGGGCAAGAAGGGTTGTGAGCAGGGTTGTGGAGAGCATCATGTCGATATCACCGCCCGCATCCTCTCATCTGGGTGCCAGCAAGCCAAGCCCAGGCACGCTGACTCGTGCTGGGTCGGGGACTTTGTGACTGACAGGCATCCCATCCCGGTTGACAATGCCACGATGCCGACCTTCAGAGCCCTTCGAACCGCCACGCTCCTCTTTGTTGTCGCAAACCTGTTGACACCCTCATCAGTCCAGGGACAAACCACCCCCTCACCGGCTGGCAGCCCACCAGGCCTTTTTCCCGATGGCAGCCGCACCGTCTGGATCGGTGACAGCATCACACATGCCTGCCTCTACACCCGCTTCCTCGAGGACTATGCGAGAAGTCGCTACCCGGATCGCCAACTCATCTTCGTCAACGCAGGGGTGAGTGCCGATACGACGGCCGATGTCCTCCTCCGCTTCGACCAGGATGTCCGCCCCTGGAATCCCACGCGCGTCTTCGTCTGCCTAGGCATGAACGATGGCGCCTTCCGCTCCTATGACCCAGACCTCTTCAAGCTCTACCAAGATTCCACCAGGTCGCTCCTGGATCGGATCCGGGGTATCGGCGCGGACACGCGTGTGCTGAGCCCCACACCGGTCAGCTCCCGGTCCCAGTTTCGCAAGACCCACAAGATGGCGCAGATCCCAGACGACTATCCACTCGTCCTGGCTCGGATGCGTGACTGGCTCGAAGGCGAAGCTAAGAGGCGCAAGCTTGCCTACACAGACCTGATGACTCCGCTACAGGAGAAGCAGGAGTTGCTGAGACTCGAAAACCCGGGCGCGAATCTGATCCCCGATGGTGTCCACCCCAATGCTGCCGGTCACGCTCTCATGGCACTCCAGATCCTGAGCGGGGCAAAAGAAGTCATACCCCGCTGGACCCTGCGCTTCCCCAGGAAAGGAGAAGCCATCGTCCAGGGCGGGAGCCTGGAAGACTACGAGCGCGACGCCGATGGCATCCGCTTCCGCCTTCGAGCCCACTCACTGCCCTGGGTGCTGCCTGCGGAAGCCATGGCAGCAGCCCACATCGATACGAACTACCGTCGGATCAACAGCTGTGTCATCCAGATCGTCGGGCTGCGAGAGGGGATCTACGAGCTACGGGTGGATGGCAGCCGGATGCGGCGGCACACAGGCAGGCAGTGGGCACGTGGTGTAGACATCGGCCTCCAGGGCAACCATCCCGATTGGCTGCAGTCCCTGCGGATCACCGAGGAGAATGCCCTGCGCAGTTCGTACATCTACAAGGGCATCACCGATCTCTGGATCGCGCGTCACAAGGTCCACGACATCACCACGAACGGCAAGAATGGGACCGTGGGGGCCAAGGAAACCAGAAGGGAGGTCGGCGCGGAAGTTGCCAAGATCACGGACAAGATCATCAAGCTCGCCAAGAGGATGGCCACGAGCGACGCCTACCTGGCGCGCATCCGCAATCCCCTGATACGCAGCTACGAGATCCGTCGCCTGCGGTGACAGCAGTACGCGCGACCAGATCGCCGAGCAACTACCTCGATCCAGGTTCAGTCCACTGGAACACGACGGCTCCGTCACTGTCCGTGAACGAACCGATGATGATCATGATGAAGTCGATCAGCGCCCAGATGAAGAACCCGCCGAGAGTCAGGAGCTGGACGATGCCCGTTCCGGTCTTGCCTACGTAGAAGCGGTGGACCCCAAACATGCCGAGGAACCAACAGAGCAGGAGGGCAACGAGACGGGACTTGGGAGAGATATTCGAGGGAGCCATGGCAAGCCTCTTTGAGTTGCAAGGAGAAGGGGCTGGGTGAGCGCAAAGAAAAACGATTCAGGGCCGTATTGCAAGGCCTATCCCTCAGACTACCCAGTGACCACGTAGCCCATCTCCGCCAGTCATGGTACATGAGGGCAGCAGCCCGGCCCTGGGGTATCCCCCGTTCCAGGCTGCTCAGGTCCCTTGTTCCGTGGCTCTACTGGCGATCAGAGGCTCTGCAGGTTGTCGCGAGCCTCTTCGTAGCTCGGATCAAGCTCGACGGCCTTCTGGAAGCACTCGCGTGCCTCGTTCGCCCGTCCCAGCTGGAAGCGTGTCACACCCAGATTGTTCCAATTCTCGGCTTCACCTGGACTGAAACGAACAGCCAACGCGAAGTTACGCTCGGCCTCCGCCACCCTCTCCTGACCAAAGTAGATCATGGCGAGATTGAAGTAGGCGTCCGCATTCTCGGGCTCACGCGCGAGGACTTCCTGGAAGTCACCGATCGCCTCGTCATCACCGTTGATGTATCTCAGGAACCCGCGCTGATTGCGCAGGACCATGTTGTCCGGCTCGATGGCTACGCAGCAGGAGATGTGGACCAGTGCTCCCGCGAAGTCGCCCTGGCTCGAGCAGGCTTCGCTGCACACCTGATGGATGGATGTGAGCTGGGTCTGGAGAGCTGCGATCTGCTCGTCCATGCCCGTGATCAGCTGCGTACCCGTGTTGTTTCCGGTGCTGTTGATACGGGTCGGGATGTTCTGGAACTCGGCGCCAGTCTGCGACTGGGCACCCAAGACATTCGGGAGGCTGGTGGAACTCATATCTACTTCCTTGCCAACAGGGGATCTGGGCGTGAGCCCAGCGGAACAGAGGGCTTGTTGCTCACCCTCGATGGGACTTCGACAAGGAGATCGCCGGCGTGCGCAGCCCAAGCTGCGTGTCCGGTTTTCTCCAGGAAATTCTTCATGCGCTCGAGCGCGACGCGGGCGCGGGGCCCCATCGGCTCGCAGTGCGGAGCGGACCGATCCTCGATCCGGTCCAGCAGTGCGAGGCAGGCCTCCGCGATCTCGTCGGCTCCCAGCTGCTCCCACATGCGACGGGCAGCTTGAGGGTCACCGATCAACAGATAGCAGGCACCGGCCTGTTGCGCACAGGTCTGTCGCGGGGCATCGCCAGAATCCAGAGCCAGCTCGTACCAACTCGCGGCTTGCGCATAGCGCTCCAGATGCTCCAGGATCAATGCGCCTTGATAACGGACGACTCCCCGCTCGCGCTCGGACTCGAGATAGTCCCGGAGTAGAGCCAAGGCTTCTTCGCTGCGCTCAGTGCCCAGAAGGAAGCTCGACAAGCGCATCACGCCCACCTCCCACTGAGGCGCCAGACGCACGGATCGCCGGAAGAGAGCTTCGGCCCGATCCCATTCACCCTTCTTGAACCAGCACTCCCCCATGCCGGCGAAGGCGATCCACGAATCGCTACCCTCCTGTACCGGGACGACGAGACTGCGACCCCTGAAGTCGAGACAGCAGCGATAGTGGGCCAGGGCCTCCTCATGACGCCCCAGTTGGAGAGCCAATCCCGCAGCGATGTAGTGGAGATTGGGCGTCGGCATGAAGCGCGAAAGGCCCGTGCGAACGATGCGATCGGCTTCGACATGCTGGCCCAGCTTGGCCAGCTCGAGGGCCAGGAGCGCGCAGACTTCTCCCGCGTACGGCAGCTCCCTCGCGTCTCTTGGTGGACGAACGAGCATGAGATCCAGGCCTCGGCGAAAGACCGCAAGGATCTCCTCACAGGGTGCCTCGATCTGCCGGAGGAAGTCCCCGTACTTGTAGAGCGTGTAGACGTCCTCGGGCTCTCGCTCGAGCTGCTTCTCGAAGAGCGCCAGGTTGCGTTGCACCTTGCCCTTGCTGGTCATCTGCTCGTCGGAGTATCCGTAGTGCATGACCTCGATGCGCGATCCCAGAAGCAGGAGATTCATCGCTTCCGCTCGCTTCATCAGTGAGGGAATGACCTGCTCGTGGATGGCATTCTCGTAGTGGATGCCCGGAAGATTGCGGAACAGACGTACCATCGTGATACCATGACTGCGTCCCGATTCGTGATCGTTGAAGAAGCGCATGTGGTAGCCACTCGCGCATTCGAGCTTGCAGAGATCCCGGATCAGGGGAAGCGAGGCCTCGGCCACGACTTCGTCGGCATCCAGGACCAGGATCCAATCGCCCTTGGCTTCCGCCAGGGCCAGGTTCCTGGGAGCGGAGAAATCATCGTCCCAGGCGCGGTGCAAGATTCGCGCACCGTAATCTTTCGCGATCTCGACCGTGCGATCCGTGGATCCCGTGTCCACGAGCACGATCTCGTCGACATGATCCTTCACCCTCTCGAGGCAACGGGGAAGGTCCTTCTCTTCGTTCCGCGCGATCATGCAGAGGCTGATGAAGGGCTCTCGATCCTCGCTGACCCATGGGGCTTCAGGAACGGGGTTCGCTTCGGGCGCTCCGGGGTCCTTCAGTTCGTTGACCAGGGCCCAGCGTTCTTGCAGCCCACGGGCCTCATGAGCGTCCGAGGCATGGCTCGGCGCAGGAGCGAAGAGGCTCTTGTTCCGTGAAGGCTCGTCGAGGGCGATCTCACGGAAGTCGCGGCCGCAACACTGCCCACGCAGCACCCACTCTTCGCCAGCCACGAGTGTCGATTCGATCTCGCGCGGCAGGGGCCCGATCTCGAAGGCCGTAGCTCGATCCACCATGACTCCCGACATGCCGAGCGACCCTTGCCCCTGTGCGACCCGAACGGGCTGATAGCAGACCTCGCTCCACAAGGACTCGAAGAGCGCCTCATCGGGCGCATCCCCGGGACGCAGAAAGAAGAGCACCTCACCGCAGCTGTTCGTAACGGCTGAATTCCAGGACTCGATCTCACTCTCGTGGACATCTCCCACGACGATTTCCCAACTCGCAGGCAACCAGCTCTGAATGGCGCGACGGCTCCGCTCGAGAGCCTCGCCCTGACCCGGTCGGCAGGCCAGCAGCAGGGATCCTGCACAGACGCGCGCGCGACGCGCGCGCAGCCAGAGGCGTTCACCCGGCATGGAGTAGAGGCGACGGGTAGGTGCAAAACCGGCCTTCAGCAGAGCCTCGATCGCGACACGCGGCGTATCGGCCTCCCAGGTGCAGACCTCGACGAGGTCCTCCACCACGAAGCCATGATCGCAGAGGGCCCAGACGAGTCGTCGGATATCGAAGTCGAGTTCGCGCTCCGCGGGCGCGGGCTTCGGATGGAAGCTCCCAGATCTCCCCTCGAAGCTTTCGCGGGCACGAGTAGGCGCCATGGCGTGATGGAGATCCATGAGGAGGGAGGATCCCTCGGAGAGACCCTCCGCCCACTCGCCAAGCCGCGCTTCCAGACCTCCCATGGCCTCGGTCCAGCGATCGATCCGCAGGACCGAAGCCTGCGCGTTCGAGAGCTGTTCGATCAGGGAGGACTCGCTCGCCGTCGGCTGGGCATCGATCCTGGGCAGAACGACCTTCGTCTGCGCACCCCGAAGACCTCGCTGCACATCTTCCCACTGCCCCAGATGGGCGATGGGTGCACCATAGCCGCGAGGCAGGTCGCAACGCGGGGCAGGATGGGGGCGCACTTCAGCCAATTCCGTGGAACTCCGTCACATCTTCGGGGGGGATCGGGGGCCCCCATCGCATGGGAGCCACCGTTCTCCTATCGGCAAGCTCCCGATGCCACTGGAGAAGATCCCAACAGATTCACCTGACCTCTCAAGTCCGGCATCAGCCCGGACGAGTCATGAGATCGATGTGAGGTCAGGACTCGTTTGGGCCATGATCGCCCCGCCCCCCGGAGGGCGGGGCAAAAAGCTTCCCCTCTCCCCGGGATAGGAGTAGCGTTGCGCCATGGCGACAGGTCCCCTTGGCTACAGTCTCGATGAGCAATCCGAGCTCTGTGAAGCTCTCTCCGACCACCCGGAGTGGAAGCTGATCTTCCTCACCGAGACCAGCTCGACCCAGGACGAGGTCCGCAATCGCCTCGCCTACACGGAGGCCGACTACCTCTGCGTCGTGGCCGATCGACAGACCGCCGGCCGCGGCCGTCAGGGTCGTGCATGGATCCAGCCGGGTGGCCAGGACATTGCATTCTCGCTGAGTTGCCAGGTCCGGGATCGTTACCCGCCCCTCCTCCTGCCCTTGCTCTTCGCTGCAGCGCTGCACGAAGTGTGTACGGACTTCGTGGACACGCCCCTCCACCTCAAGTGGCCCAACGACTTGCTCTCCCCCAAGGGCAAGGTGGCCGGCATCCTCATCGAGGGCCAAGGTCCCGACACATGGATCGCCGGCATCGGCCTCAACGTCGAGAGCCGGGACTTCCCCCCAGACCTCGCACACATCGCCACGAGTCTCTGCCTGCTGACAGATCACCCCCTGGACCGCCACACCATCCTCGGAGAACTCCTGCAAGTCCTCGCTCGCGACTTCGCCGAGGCGGAAGCGGGCAAGGTGGACCAGATCATCCATCGCTTCAACACGGCCTTGGGGCTCACCGGCGAAGCCGTCCTCCTCGACATCCGCAAGGACCAGGTGCGTGGCACCCTCGACCGCGTCACCTCCGACGGAGTCGAACTCCGCGATGGCCGCAGCTTTCCCCTCGGCGAAGTCACAGCTCTCCGAGCCGAAACCTAGCCCGAACGATTCATGACCTCGATGCACCTGACGGCGCATCTCCTAGAATCCGCAGACCACCACCTGCTTGTGTCCGCCCCAGACCATCCGAGATTCTCAAGTCCAGGCGCCAACAACAGGACAGCTCTGCCGTTCAGTCCTTCCAGGGCAGGGGGGTCTGGCGCAGGTCGAGAGCTTGACCGGATGTGATGTTCACGAGGATCTCGAGATACCACTCCTGCGGATCTCCGAGCTTCCCGTTCTTGTCGACGTCGATACCCGCCACCAAAGTGAACTCGCCGGGAGGGAGAGTGTCGAAACGGAAGTTGCCCTGCGCATCCGAGAGCGTGCTGGCGATGACCGTGCTGCCCTGCAGGACGTGCACAAGAACGGGATCCAGCGGCGTCGGGATGGGCTTGCGATACGTTAGATCGAGGATCATGCTACCGCCGTTGCTCGTGAGTCGATACTGCTCGGTGTAGCTCGCCACCTTGACCTTGCTCCGGTCCACGGCGATCCGAAGCCTGGTCGGAGCGTAGGCTGTGTCGAAGCTGAAGCCGAGCGCACCACTGACAGCGCCCTGGGGTTGGATCGCGAAGTCGCGAAGCACACGTCCACCGAGGTTGGCGATGTCGATGAGAGCCTCGCTCTCACTGTCCATGATGCGACGCGAAACCGGTGTCACGGAGAGGATAGGCGGCTTGTCGTAGAACTTGGCGAGTCGCACGAACTCCTGTGCGTCGAGGAGTCCGTGACCGTACTCATTGTCCCAGCCAACGGTGCCCAGGTCGGTGCTGCCTTCCTGGATGATGCGCCGGATCGCCGGCAGCTCGATGCCGGGCTGCTGCGTTTCCATGAGGGCAATCGTGGCACAGACCAGCGGCGTGGCGAGGCTCGTCCCCTGGAAGCTGAAGTAGCCGTACTCGTATCCGGGCCCCGTCACAGGCTTGCGAGCCCAGGTCGTGAGCACCGCCGTCTTGAGACCGGAGCCGACACCGCCCGGCCCGACGAGGTCGATGTAGCTGCCACCATTGGAGTAGGTCGTGACCTTGCTGGCCTGGTCGACGGCGCCGACGGCGATGACCTTGTCGTGGGCAGCCGGGTAGCGGAGCTTGCTGTACTTCTGCCCGCCGTTGCCCATTGCGGCCACCAGGATCGTGCCCGCAGCATGCAGCGCCTCGAGCGCGTCGCTCTCGGCCTGCGTGATGCTGTCCACGGTCCAACTCATGTTCAGCACACGTGGACGCTCGCTCTTGGGCAGGATCTTGTTGCTGCTGTTGCTGAGGCCAGCCAGATAGCGCCAGGCCTGGATGCGATCCCAGCTGGTCATACCCTTCTTGCCGATGACACGAATACCGAGGATCTTGCCCTGCCAGGTCCCGCCAGCGACACCGATCTTGTTGTTGGTCGATGCGCCCAGCACGCCAGCCACATAGGTGCCATGGAAGAGCGATACGACGTCGAACTCGGGCGGCTCTTGGGGGTCGGCATCCGGGCCATCCCCATCGCCCGCGCTGTCCTTGTCCGAGATGAAGTCGTAGGACCAGGCAGAAACGCGGTCCTTGAGATCGGGATGCTGCGTCAGCAGACCTGTGTCCATCACGGCGATGGAGACCGTGGAGGACCCTTTGCTCGTGGCCCAGGCCTTGTCCATCTTGGACAGGGTCATGTTCCACTGCCAGGTGGCGTAGAAGGGATCGTTGGGATCGCCAGGGGCCTGCAGACTGGCCGTGCTCGTCAGCGGGGCGATCAGATTGGGGTCGAACTCGGCGAGCTTGCCGCATGTGGCGCGCAAGTCGCTCAACAGCCGGCTCATAGCCAGCTCGCGGTCCAAGGCATCGGTCATGGCGACGAAGGCCGAGGACGGTAGGCTCCAACGTTGGACCAGCCCGGTCTGCGCGAGCAGGGTCAGCCCACGCGCACGGAGGATCTCGCCGATCTCCACGGCATCGCTCGCGGAGCGCAGCGTCACGAGGACCTCGCCGAGAGCGGAGCGGTCCTCGCCCGGCATCAGCAGTTCCTGGAGCAGGGCGCGTCGAGCTGAGGCATCCTGGATGCTTCCACCCAACGAGGCGGCCAGAAGCGAATCGGGGCCAGGCTCTTCGAACACCAATCGCCATGGAATGACCACGCCAGCGGCATCGGGCCGCAGGTGGATGATGAGTTCGTCGCCTTTCTCCAAGACGAGGACCAGGTCGCCAGGGCCATTCAGGCTGCGCAGCTCCCTGGCAGGATCCTCGGCGCTGCCCTGCAAGAAATCGGTGCGCAGGCCTGGCGAGCCAGCAACGTGGATTCGGACACGCCCGCGCTGGCCCAGAGACGCGATCCGGACCAGATCTCGCACATCCCCGGCACCACCCACCTGCCCCTCCAGGGGCGGCCCGCCGAGGAGCTCCTCAAGGGAATGCCTGGGAGCCCGATCCAGACGATCCGCCCAAGCCGGCTCGGGTGCCCCGGGTGCCGAACCCGAGAAGAAAAGAGGGCTGGGGCCAGTCCCAGGACTCTGCTCAGGCTGCAGCTGGCCAGCGAGTACACCGTCGCCGGTCAGGGCCGGAGCGTCGCCTCCTCCGCCACCGCAGGCGGGCAGGAAAAGCAGGGACAGCCCCAGGGTGAGGCCAATGCCACGATGGGACCGGGAGGTGGTGTTGCAGGCTTCCAAGCGGCTGGCTCTCTCAGCGGCGACGAAAAAGAGGCGACGAAAAAGAGGCGATCGGGTCTCTGCCTCGGGTCGATGGCCCCACAGGGCTGTTCTCTAGAATACCCCTCTTCTGGGACGGATGCCGCTGCATCTCCAGCAGGGACTTGAGGCCAAAAGAGGATAGCCACATTTCCCGCCCCGTCGGGGCATGGTCTTCGCAGACTCCCCAAAGATGGGCCACGCGGTCTGGGAACAGCCGATCAGGGTTACAGCACCGGGCCTTCCGGTGCTCGCCATGTCTTCATGGAGTCCTGTCTTGGTTTCCGTCTGTGGGAGGAAAACCTGAATGAAGCCCAACTTGGGAAGGGCGCCCCCCACGGGGGTGCACACGAGTGAGTGACAATCACAGAGAGCTGGAGCCGTTGGCTGCAGATCGGCTGGGTCTAGCACCCGGCTGAAACTGGGTGGTAGCTAGTCGGCGCGTAGGGGCGGGGGTTTCTTGGTATCTCCGCTCCTTTTTTGTACCCAGGAACCCTCGCGGATGCCCACCTTGGACGACCTTGGAATTCCCTCTCCGGCTGGCGTTGACTGTCGCCGCCTCTGGGTGGAAGATCGGAGTCATGGCAACGCTACTCGCATTTTGGGCCCCCAGCGGGATGGAGATCATCGTCCTCCTGGTCGTGGGCCTCGTCCTCTTCGGGGGCAACCTTCCCGATGTCGGGAGATCGGTGGGCAAGGGTCTCATCGAGTTCCGCCGAGGGCTCAAGGATCTCAAGTCGAGTGCAGGCTTCGACGAAGTCAGCAAGGTCAAGGACGAGATGATGAACATGGCGAGGGACGTGGACCCGCGCCGCATGATGGACGTCGATGAGGAGCATCTACCGGACGACCCCTACAAGGACGTCTACCAGGAAGGTGAGTTCAACGAGGTCGAGACGAGCAAGCCTGCCCTGGATGCACCCGAGGACTCGGGCGGTGATGGTGAGATCGTGGCCGAAGAGTCCAACGACCACTCCCCTGCCGAGAGGGATGGGGAACCTGCTAGCATGGATGACGAACCCGACGGGCATGGAGAGCCGACCGATTCTGCGAGCGACACCGATTCTGCGGGCGGCACCGATTCTGCGGGCGCATCCGAAGACGCGGAAGAGGAGAGCCGCCTCGAGGGCAGCCACCGCGAGCCACACGAAGAGGAAGACCCTCCGACCTTCGGTTACGACCGCCACGGTTGAGAGCTGAGGATGACCGTCAGAGTCAGGCGGCTCGCAGACCCATCCGGAGATCCCGGGTCTGAGCCCAGATATGGCTAGGGACGCTGCGCACTTGCGTCGGGCTCGCAGCTGAACCCGAACGATTCATGACCTCGATGCGATTTCATGAATCGTCCGGGTGAAGGAGCGGAGGAAAGCTGTGACAGATGTCGCTCGATGTCCCTTGTCCATGCAGACAAGGAGGCATGATCCATGCGACGCAGATTCACCGGACTCTCTCTCATAGCCCTCGTTCTGGGCTTCACCCCCCTCGCCGCGACCACGCAACGCATGCTGCAGCCATCGGGCCAGGTCGTTGTCCATTCGGTCCCCGGCGACGTCAAGTCGGCCAAGGGGATCTGGACCGACATCCCTGCGATGCGGGGCGCGATCACCCTGCCCAAGGGTGGCACGCTCGTGGCCAACCTGACCATGGAGGTGGCGACACTCTATCTGGGGCCTGGCCTTCCCGACCTGATCGTTCGCATGGTCGTGGACGACAAGCCGGTTCCGGGCTCGGACATCCGCTTCTGCACAGGTGTCAGTTCGTATCGGACGATTGGC
>JAJRTL010000435.1 GCA_024278315.1 Planctomycetota bacterium
CAAGACAGCCGAGCAGAACAGCAGAACCGGACAGCAGAACAGCGCACGCAGCAGGACAGACAAGCCGCCATCTCAGAATCGCACTACCACCCCGCTCTTCATCGAATGGACATCTCCCATAGAGGGGCGCCCCTCAGGTCCCCTCCGCCTTGGACAGCTGTGGGACCGCCCCCTCCGTTTCTGCGAGTGAGGGTTCAATATTGGCGTATCCGCTCGCAACGATCTCACGAATCATCCGGGTTCTCGGACAGCGCGGAGCAGGCTTCGCTCATGGGCGAAGAGTCCGAGCAGTGCCTGCTCGTCGGCATTCTCATTCCAGGAGATCGCCGCTACGAACAAGCGCAAGGCCTGCCAGAGTCCCGGCTGGGATTGTCCGAGTTCGAGCCATAGGTCCCGCCAGGCGTTCAGAAGTTCTGGAACCAGCCCCAGCCCACCCAGCGAGGTAACGAGGGCCTTGCCCAGGCTTCCGAGCCCCGCATGCCTCTCGGCGCGCGAGAGGATCTGTCGACAGGCGGATGCCCACTGGCTCGGGTCCGAGGAGGAGGAGGCGATGGCAGCCAAGACCTCTTCGGGGCGCTGATCCTGCCAGACGTCGGTCACGATGGCGGGCGCCGGGTCGGACCGGAACCATGCTTGGAGGAAATCGAGTGTCGAGTCCATGTGCTCCTCGCGTTCATCCACGAGCCCCAATGCATAGCGCATCATCGGATCGGCGAGTTCATAGAGAGACTCACGCCCCCGGGCGCTGCTCTCGACCCATGCCGCCTCGCGCAGGGTCTTGAGCAGAGCCGTAGCGGTCTGGTGCGTCATGAACAACTCGCGCGCCAGGTGCTTGACAGGAACAGGCGCCTCCGCGCGAGCCAAGAGCGCCAGAATGCGACGCTTCTGGAAAGCCAGGTCGGCCAACCGCTCCCGGTAGTAGGGCGTGAGGGCATTCACGCAAAAGGAGAAGAGCGGCCTCGCCTCTTCGAAGGAACTCGCCGTGGCCGCACAGAGCAGGAGACTGCGCGGCATGCCACCGCAGAGGTGGTGCAGGGTCGCCAGAGTGGCTTGTGACGATTCGTTCTGCACGGATCGCAGGAGAGGTTCGTTGTGACGGATATGCGCCAGCCTGTCCATGAACTCGCGCGTCTGTTCCAGCGACAGGGGCTGTAGATGCTCGACCTGGAAGAAACCGAAGAAGGGCGCTTCGCGGCTCGAGATGCCCTCGAAGAGCCTTGGTGTCGTTGCCAGAAGCGTCGTCGTGGCGCGTTCCTGCAAGAAGGCGCGCAAGCGGTTCTGCCCTTTGCTCCCCAAGGCCTTGAAGTTGCCCTCGAGGTCCTCGATCTGCACCACGAGAAGACGGCCTGCAAGCCCCTTCAACAGGGCTTCCTCCAGCACAGGTTGGGCCTGCTCTTCGGCCAGGCCATGGAGGCTCTCCAGCCGCGACCCCTGGAAGCTCTCCGCATAGCTGCTGCGCAGGGCGCGATACACACGGAGCAGGAAGTCGAGGAAGGAGGTGGAGACCTCGGCTTCGTTCAATCTGGCCAAACAGAGACGTGCGCCGAGCCTCTTGCTCTCGTGAAGCCGGTGTGCCACGAGACTCTGGAACATCGTCTTGCCGATTCCACTCGGGCCGACATAGAGCAGGTTGTGCTTGCTGCCACCATCGAGTCCGTCGGCGATACGCGCCACAGCGTCGTCCAACAACTCTTCACGGCCGACCAGGATCTGCTCGAGCAGCTCCGGATCGCAACGTTCGGGCACGAAGGCAGAGACCCTGCGTGCGCGCGTCATGCAAGCCCCCGATCCAAGCGCCACCAGCGCTGAATCAGCGCGAAACGAAAGCCGTAGCGCCCCTGCTTGTCCCTCCGGAGATAGTGATCGCGCTCCAACAGGCGCAGGCACGCGATGAGCTCGTCCCGATCGTCGAAGGGCATCTGCGCCTTGATCGCGGCCAGCAAGGACGAGAGGTCCAGATGCCCTCCCTCGGCGGCTACAGCATCGAGCACCTTGGAGACGAGCGCGTGCTGCTCGGGGTAGTAGGAAGGAATGCGTTCACGGAAGTGCCCGAGCTCCCAGGGGTCATGGGGATCCACGAGCTGCTCCTGCACGCATTCGACAACGCTCTCGGGACTGGCGGACCTGTTGCTGCGCTTGAGCGAGCGGACGATGTTGTGGATGTAGAAGGGGAAGTTGTCTCCTTCCTGCGCCAGCGTTGCAGCCGTCGCCTCTAGATCCGCCGTCGGGATCCCCTCCCCCAGGAGGAGTTCGCGTGCGAGAGCCTCGGCATCCCCTTGCGCCAGAGGAGAGACCTCGATCTGGGCGAGATCGTTGAGCGGCTCGCTCCGATAGTCCTGCTGCTTGAGTTCGGCGAGCACATGATGCAGACCGATCGATCCCGTGAGGACCATGCGGAAGCCCGGGTGGGTCTGACGCAGTGCACGCAAGAGGTCGAGGAGCTGCATGGCCACCTCTTGCCCCTGGGACTTACCGATGTTGTCGAGCATGTAGGGCATCTCGTCCCAGAAGAAGACGAGCCGACTCTCGACCTGATGGGCAACCAGGCTCTCGACCGTCTTTCTCAGCAGGGACTTCCAGGAGCCTTCCTGCCCGGAAGGCAGCTTGAGCACTCCAGCCAGTTCCGAGCCCCCCACTTCTTCCCACAGCTTTCGGAGTACCTGCACGGCCTTGGTCCGGGGACTCAGGTAATCGGCGACCGCCTTGTAGACCGAGATCGCGAACTCCTCCGCGCTGTGATACTGCTCGAGATCCTGCAGGACGGCGATCCAACCCTTGGGCGGCTCGGCCTGCATCTTGCGGATCACCGAGGTCTTGCCGATGCGACGCTCCGCGGTCATGACCACACTCTGGCCCTCGAGGGTCTCCCAGAGGCCCGCAATCAACGCGTCCCGCCCCAGCACCTCATCGACCTTCAGGATTCCGCCAGGATTCGCTCTCATGACCTCACTCCTCTTCCACGGGGGACCTCGATTTACGCTATATCATACGCACGATAGTTTTATCGTGCAACTCTATCATCGTATATATAGGTGCCAAGCTTCAGGCGAGCCCGCGAACACATGTAAGCCCATTGCCAATAAAGTTTTATGGCTCTACTTGCCGTCAGGCCCCCGCCCCGATGGGAAGATCCGCAGGAGAACGACACCGTGACGGGGCACCGTGGAACCAAATCCAGCCTCGAAAACGCCCAGATCCTTCTGACGCCAGAGATCCCGCACCCTCTGTTTGCCGGTCAGCCCCAAGGCCTTCCAGTCCACCTCGATCCTCCCCGCGATCTCGTCCCGGTTGAAGAGGCCTACCGCGAGGCTGCCATCCTCCATGCGCTTGGACCAGACCTCGTGCGCCTCCTTGCGGGTGACCGGCCGGGCCTGCTCGCCCAGGGGATCCTGATTGACCTCGAGCACCTCGTCGTTGGTCAAGAGGCTCAGCGTGAAGTCGTCCATCCGAGCCAGGTCGTTGCCGAGCAAGAGCGGTGAAGCCAGGAGACACCAGAGGCTCATGTGCGTGTACTGCTCGTTGGGGGTGAGCCGCGTCGCATGCAGCCTGGGGCCCCAGCCGACCATGCCGAGTACGAGCATGTCAGGATCGTTCCACTGGCCAGGGCCTGCATACCTGGCATTGCGATCCTGACCGAAGCCCAGCCGGGACATGCTGCTCCAGGTATCGCGGATGTCGCCCGTGGTGCGCCAGGCGTTGCCGCCGACCTCACCGCCCCAGCTCGACACATCGCCCATGCCGTATTGACAAAGACTGAACACGATGTCCCGATCGAGACCACGAAGGATCTTGCCCATGAGGATGTAGGGCTTCTTCATCTCCGCCAGGTTGGGCTTCTTGGCGATGGAGCCATAGCCGCACCAGTCGTACTTGAGATAGTCGAACCCCCAGTCGGCGAAGCTCTTGGCATCCTGTGCCTCATGCTGCCAGGCGCCCTCGAAGCCCGCGCAGGTCCAGGGACCCGGCGACGTGTAGATGCCGACCTTGAGTCCCAGACCATGGACGTGATCCGTGAGCGCCTTCATGTCCGGAAAACGCTTGTTGCAGAGAATACGGCCCTCTGCGTCCCTTGTCGGACCGCCGAGTACGGCGTCCTTGGAGCCACGCTTGATCATCCAGCAGTCATCGATGTTGATGTACTGCCAACCGTGCTGCGCAAGCCCCGAGCGGACCATGGCCTCTGCACTCGAGCGGATCTTGGCATCGTCCACGGCGTTCGCCCAGCAGTTCCAGCTGTTCCAGCCCATGGGCGGTGTGAGAGCAATGCGGTCCCCGACCTCGAGGCGCAGCTCACGCTTGTGCTCACCCAGTTCGTTCTTGGCGATCAGCGTGACCTTGTAGGACCCCCGCAGCGCGACGCTCCCGCGGATGGCCCCCGTCGCCGCATCGACGCGCAGCCCGTCGGGCAGGCCCTGCGCCCCGAAGCTCATGGGCCTCTTTCCCGTAGCCGGGATCTGGAAGAGCATGGGCGAACCCGGCCGCAGCCCAAAGATGCGAGCGCCCCGGATCTTGGGCTCCGGGCCTGGCTTGGGCGTGAGGATCACGGCGGGCTCGCGCGGCGGAGCCACGACCTGGGGCACAGCGCCCGCGTAGACGAAGCGCGCGTCGGCCCAGTCAGCATGGTCATAGTCGATGCCGTCCCCATCCGCCATGACCAGGAGGATCAGCGAGCGCACTCCGGTCAGCGGCAGGTCCACGCGGACGGGATCCTGGCCACCCACGAGACGTGGCGTACGCAAGACCTCCTTGCCATCCGCCAGGATACGGAAACGCACGGTCCCCCGCTTGCCGACCTCGGCATCCACGCCGACCCAGGCCTGGAAGCGGCTCACCTTGCCATCCAACGCCACACGCAGCCGGCTGTTGGCATGCGTTCCCACTCCCTTGTCGAACGCGCGCTTGCCGATACGTAGCCCCCGCCCGTCCACCGACTTGCCGATCCCGGGTTTGGACCAATCCTGGTGCATGTGCTCGAGCTTCATGTCCTGGAGCTGCAGGACCTGCTGTGCGGAGGCGTCGCCCTGGGTCGAAAACGGGAGAAGGAGAGGCAGCATCAGGATCGGCAACATCAGGAAGGACTCCCAGAACAGAGACAAGGAGGGGGGCCGGCCATCACTCCCGTCACTGCGGAAGAACTGACCGGACTACCCATGGGTCCGGGTGACGCTTGTGCTGCACCCGAACCTGTTGTTGACTGAGGATAGCCCGAACCCCTCACCGATCTCCACCCCAGAGGTGAAGCCTCCCTCCATGAAACTCCTCCTCGGCATCAACCTGCTCCTCGCCGTCGTCGTCCTGACCTTTTTGCTGTTGCGCGAGGATGGCCGCGCGCCGGACCAGACCCAGATCTCACGCGCCGCGACGGAGACAGAACCCGAAGCCAAGCCTCCCCCCCGAAAGATCACCGAAACCAAACGTCGAGAGCTCCCCACAGGTCAAGAGACGGGCGAGAAGCACACCGAAAATGGAACAGCCGCTGCAACGACCGAAGACTCCCAGTTTCTGATCGAGGGGATCCTCCTCTCACCCGAAGGCGAGCCCGTGAAGAACTTCGACCTACGAGCCTATCGGGATGGAAAGTCTGTGAGCGGAAGCTCCTCCGACAAGCAGGGGGGCTTTCGAATCCAGGTGAAGAAGCCGGGCGACTATCTACTCAAAGGGACGGACATGCTGCGCGGGGTGAGGCCCCGGGTTCTCGTCTTCACCGAGCTTCCCGTCCGTGCGGGCGACAGGGACCTCCGCATCCACCTGATCCCAGGCAAGTCGGGAGAAATCCGGGCCCTGCTCACTGGCTTCGGCAAGACCCCGATCCCCGAGAAGGTCCAGGTCGTGATCAAGAACGTCCAGAAGGAACTCGGAGGCTACCACCGCATCCTCGACTGCCCGAAGGGGCGGATGGAGATCCACGGTGTCGCACCCGGGCGCTATCAGCTTGAGTTCTTCATTCCCGGCCTCTTGGCGGACAGCCCGGTCATCACCGTACACGACAAGCAGATCACCGATCTGGGGCGCATCTACTTCCATCCTCAGGGAGCCATCACGGGAGTCGTCCTCGATGAGAAGGGGCAGGCCTTCCCGGGTGTCGGCGTCTACGCTGGAAGGCACTACACGGGTTGGCTCCGTCCCGATCCCACGACGAGCCACCTCGAACCCCCGAAAGCATCGACAAGGACGGACGCGGCGGGACGCTTTGCCACCACGGGCTATCGCGACCCCTGGACCCCGATCTCATTCGTGATCCAGGGCTACCTTCCTCTCGACCTCATGCTCACCAGCGCCGACGAGGCACGAACCCTTCGCCTGACTCTGCAAGCTGCAGCCACCCTCGAGGTCCGCGACTTTCCGCGCTTCACCGAGGTCAAAGGCAAACAGTACCCCTTGACGATCTGGAATCTCCAGGCCATCCGCCTCAACGGGAGTTATGCCCTCTGGAAGGACCGACCTCTCCTCCAGAAGGGTCTGCGAGAGGCCCTTCCGAGCCAAGAGGAGCACTTCCGGGTGCCCGACCTCCCACCCGGCCGCTACCGCATCCGGTTGCTGAGCACCGAGAGGGTGGTCGACCGCAAACTCAAGAAGGCGATCCAGATCTTCGTCGACCGCGAGATCGAACTCCACGCCGGCAAGACCTCCAAGCTCGTCTGGAAGTGACGGGGCCCACAGGGCCATTGCACAGATGCGCAGCTGAATTGTGAGACCTGGGAGTCTGCGCCACAAAATCTGCGGCCCACTCATACCTGATCCGTGGCACTGAGAGTTCCAGGCAAGCGGGCTTCCTGCAAGCCGGTTCCAGCAGCCTGGCGCTTGGTTATACGCAGAATGATGCTACTCGCCCTCCTTCTCACTCAGGAGGCCGAGAGGGATTGGTCGTATCTCTCTGGGTCCTTCGCAACCAAGAAGGTCAAGGGCATCGAATACGTCTACTTCCAGTATTCCGATCCCGGCGGTGCCAAGCGGCAGTTCTCCATCGGAAGGCGAACCCCGGCCTTGGATCGGGTCCTCGAAGACTACGAGATCGGGCGAGCGGACCGAGAGGTGGACATCGCTCAGATCGTTCGGTTGGCGGGACTCCTCCGTTCTGCCGACCTCGCCCTGGTTCCCCACGGCCCCGCGCGCGTGATCCGAGCCCTGGCAGATGCAGGAGTATTCAGCCTTGGAGGTGTCCTCGTAGGCTCGTATGCATTCCATGTCTTGGGCAATCTTCTGGGACTGCAATGGCCCGGCGCAGCTTGGCGAACCCAGGATGTGGACATTGCCAGTCATCTGCAAGTCGCGGTGCCAAGCATGAAGGCCGATGTCCCCAAGGCGCTCGACAGCCTCCAGGCCGGAGACGTTGAACATCCAACCGGACGGAATGAGACGGATGCCCCAGCCGTAGTACCATCGATTCTTGACCGGTTTCGCACTCAGGATCTCGGCGATGGGGAAGCGCCTCTTGATCAGGCCGCCCCCGAAGAAACAACGCAGTTCCTCCTGGTCGATCTCGATCGTGAGGGAGCGGAAGATCAGGAGAATGATCAGCAGGACGATCTCGACGATCGCCATCACCAAGGTCAGACCCACCGCAAAGAGAACGGTCCCGAAGACCCCCATGCTGACCAGAAGCACCGCGACGAGCAGCGTTCCCGGCTGGGTTCTTCGATACATCAGTCTTGCCTCAACTCAGTGCATGCCCGAAGGACAGGATTCCACCACCGAACCACACGACCCATCCGAGAACCCAGGCGGTCATTCGGAGCGTACCTGTCCAGCGCCTCTCGGGCAGGCGGAGGAACTGCAGGAGGATGCCACCCAGGAGTACGGGGGCGCAGAAAACAAGGAGCAACAGCGAGTACTCCAGGCAACAGCTCTGGAAGCCTCTGGAGATGGCACCCGTCAACGGACCCGTGATCGTGGCTACTGTCGCCTGAAACACGCGAGCACCCTGCGCAGATTCCGCATCGACTCCAGCGTTGGCGAGAACGAAGGTCAGGATCGTGAACAGGACGAAGAGACAGGCGAAGACGATCAGCTATGACTTCGTCAAGCTGTGATACAGGCCCGACATCTGGAATCCGGTCCCCGGTGATGGCGACTGTGCATGATTCATGCGCACATACTATCAGCAATCGAACCGAGCATCCTCGGTCGCCAAGAATGGTTCGAGTATTCAGACCCCACGAGGTCAAGGACTCCACGAGTACGCTTGTACGCCGCCCTTGGAGCTAGAGCGTGGCTCCAGCCTGCTCAAGCGTCTTCATCTTCCACCTGTGGGAAGAAGGCTGCCATCTCGCCGATCTCATGTCCGGCGGGGATAGGAGTGCCGAGTTCATCGATGTTCCATACGTCCTCGGGAAGCCCCAGGGATAGCCGCAGACGCTCCATCGTTTCGGGGACGAAGGGATAGAGCATGATCATGAGGGATTTGAGGACATAGAAAGAAGAATACAAAGCGTTGCGCCGTCCCTCTTCCGGATGTCGGTCATCATGGGGCTTGTGTTGCTGGAACAAGCTATTGATCGTGCGTGCGTAGATCTCGATCGCATACAGGGGGTTCGGGTAGTCCGCTCGCTCCATCGACTTCAGATAGCGCTGAACGATACGCGCCGTGTTCTGCCCCACGTCATCGATCAGCATGCCCGCCGGCACTTTGCCCTGGTATTTTGAATGCACGGCGGCGATGGGTCGCTCCATCGAGGAGTTGAGTGGGCCCGCCAGGAAGCGGTTGCGCTCGTTGAGCTTGCTCACATCGAAATCCGCCTCCATCTTGCTCAGCCCGAGGATGGCGATGTAGTAGCGGATCTGATCTGCCGTATAGCCCATCTCGTCAAGCAGCTGGTCTCCTGTGTAGAAGTTGCCCGTGCTCTTGCTCATCTTTGCCCCAGCGATCATCAGGTGGTAGTTGCTGATGATGTCGGTCATCTGGTATTCGCCGGCAATGGGCATGCGATGCGGATCTTCCTGAGAACCCAGCCACAAGGCTCCCTGCATCAAGACGTAGAAGAACACATTGTCTTGACCCAGAAACTGCACGATGCGCGCTTTGGGGTCGCACCAATAGTCGCGGTGGGCATCCTCGGGCTCACCACGATTCTGCAGACACAGGCGCGTGAAGGAGATCGGAGCGATCAGGGAATCTGGCCAGACATAGAGGGTCTTTCCAGCAAGCTCCGGATCCAGATCTGGCAGAGGGATGCCCCAATCGATGTCACGCGAGATGGACCGATGTGCCCATTCGTCGGCAATCCTGGTGGGCACGTTTTCCAGAGCCAGCGCAGCACGACCTTTCTCCAGGTCTTCCTTGTTCTCGAACTGCAAGACCACCTGCTTGCCCGGAGCGTACTTCATCTTGTGCTTCGGCAAGTCCTCCTTGAAGCTCTTGTAGTGCGCCTCGTGTTCGTTGTCGAAGCGCAGTGAGGGCAACACGCACTCCAAGACGTTGCTAATCGTGGGCTTGCGCCAAGAGCCGGTCTTGCTCTGGATCCACTCCCGCAGGACTTCGGAGACGGTCCACATGTCCAGAAACCAATGGACGGTCTCCTTCAAGATCGGGGTGGCATCGCTAACCGTGCTTCGCGGATCGATCAACTCCGAAGGCTCATGTTGATGCCCACACTGATCGCATTCGCTACCATAGGCATCAGGACTCTTGCAACGCTGATTGGGGCAAGTGCCACGCACGAATCGATCGGGCAAGAACCGTTCGGCCTTCGGGTCGTACCATTGCATACTGGCCCTTTTCTCCAACATGCCATTGTCATGGATCTTGGTCAGGAACTCCTGGCAGATCTCCTTGTGGATAGGAAAGCAATCGGTCTGACTCGTCCCGGAATAGAGGTCCAAGCCCACGCAATAGCGTGCCATGGTTTCCTTCTGTTGTTCATGAATCTCATCGATGAACTCGCGCACCGGCTTGCCCGCTTTCAAGGCAGCGATTTCACTGGTCGACCCGTGATCATCATTGCCACTGACGAACAAGACCTTCTCACGCCCAACGACCATGCCATACCAACGCGCGTAGATGTCTGCAGGTAGATGAGCCCCTGCCAGATGGCCTACATGCACAGGCCCGTTCGCATAGGGCATGCCCGCAGTCACAACGACCCTCGTGGGCCGCTCGACCCGCGCGAGCAGGGTCGGGATGTCGAGTGGCTGTCCTCCAGATTTCTTCTTACGCCCCATGAATCGAGCCTTCCTTCCAACAAGAGTTTCGCTCGAACAAGCAACGAACGATTGCAG
>JAJRTL010000042.1 GCA_024278315.1 Planctomycetota bacterium
AGCCGGTGAAGACTTCCAGGCGCGTGAGGCCCTGGAGCTCCGCAACAAGGCTCGAGCCTTGATCCAGGGTACCGATCAGGTCCTGGCCTCTGGAGGTGATGAGGCCTTGGCCCCAGAGCAGGCCTATGCGGTCAAGAAGGCGCTCAAGAAGCTCAAGTCACTAGTGGCCGGTGAGGACATCGCCGCGCTGCATGCAGCCGTGGACCGACTCGGCTCGCTGACCATGCAACTCGCCGATGAGATGATCGGAGCTTCGGTCCGCAAGGCCCTCTCGGCTTCCGGAGGAGATCAGGGATGAGTGCACCCGTAGACGTCTTTTTCGAGGATGAGGACAAGCACTGCCAGGCCGTCGCAGGAGAGAGTCTCCTGGATGTGGCCCTGAGAGAGGGCATCGATCTGGATCACGCTTGTGGCGGCGTCTGCGCCTGTTCCACCTGTCATGTCAAGGTCGTCACAGGAGAATCACTCCTGAGCGAGTCCGACGAAGACGAAGAAGACCAGCTGGATGAAGCCAGGGGACTGGCTCTGAACTCGCGCCTGGGCTGTCAGGCACGTATCCTGGATGGTGCCGAAGGGCAGATCACGGTCCAGATCCCGGACTGGAACATCAATCTGGCCAAAGAACCCCACTGACCTCCCCACGTTCTGATTCAGCGTGAATCCCAGGATCCAAAGACTCGAACTCCGTTTTGCCAGTTCCTGGCCGAAGGCACGCTATCTGGTCGCGGCTCTGGTCCTGGAGGGAAGTCTGGTCGCCATGTCCTTCCTGATTTCTGGTGCTGGCTCTCCGAGCGCTCACGCCCTCTCCCAGGGACTGCAGATCGAATCCACCAGGCAGAAGGCCGTGGAAGCCATGCAGGAGGTTGAAGAGGTGCAGGATCCTGTGCCTGTCGAGGATCTTGTCCGAGAAACGCCCGACCTGGACCTGACTCGTTTCCACATTCTGGACTCACCACCCCTGGAAACGGAGCGCGACGCCCCCCTCGAGCTCAAGGATTTTGTGCCCCCTGAACTTCCACCCGAGCTCTGGCTCCGCCCCATCCTTGCCCCCCCAGAAGAAGAGCTCGAGAGTCTGGCCAAGCCTCCGGTCACCCCCAAGAAAGAAACTCCAAGCGAGGCCTCCACGGCCCAGGTTCGATTGGAACCCCTCGAGGGGCAGAGTCCCAAGCCCCTGTATCCGGCCCGAGCCGTGCGCCTGGGACTCGAGGGCAGCGTCCTCTTCCGGATCCATGTGGACCATGAGGGCAAGGTCAGCAAGTTGGAGATCGAAGAGCTTGCCTGCCCACAGATCCTCTTGCGCGCTGCCAAGAAGGCCCTCCTCCAATGGAGATTCCAGGGCGGCCCCGGCGTCTACGAAAAACGGATCGTGTTCAGCCTCGTAGACCGGAAGCCCTGACGCCCCTAAAAGTTGGCCTGGAGCGTCAGGATGACGTTCGTTCCCGGTTCGTTCTGGCCGCTGTCGAAGATGCGGAAGTCCTTGTTGGCGATGTTCTCGATCGACAGTGCAGCCGTGAGCGGCTCCGAGATCCGTACGGTCCCACGCATGCCGTAGATCGTATAGCCTGGCAAACCCGTAGGTGGAATGCGCTGCGTGTTGCGCTTCTCGGCCTCGTTGTAGTCCGACTTGTCGATACCCCCAACGATGCGCGCGAAGACTTCGAAGCGATAGTCACCCGAAGGATGCATCCACCGGAAACCAAGCATTCCTGATGCCGGCGGTAGCCCTTTGGGACGGATCCGAGGGTCGTCGTTGGGATCGGCGCGATCCTCCAGAGCGCGGACATAGTCAGCGAAGCCAAACACTTCCCACTGATCCAAGCCGTCGAGGAATCCCAGGTTGGCGTGCCCTTGGATCTCGAATCCCGTCCAGTATGCCGAACCGACATTGGCCTTGGTCACTTCGACAATACCACCCGGCAGGATCGTTCCGGTCGGCTGCCGGCGGATGAGGTCCTTGCCCTCCGTGTAGTAGGTGTTGAGTTCGAACCCATAGAGTCCATCGTCAAAACGCGTCCCGAGCTCGAAGGTGAGGTACTTCTCTGGATCGAGTCCCGGGGAGGGAATCTCCTGATCTCCAGACAGCGCCACATCGAAACGTGTCAGGTCCGACAGGTTGGGAGCACGGAAGCTCTGGGAGAGTCCGGTGAAAACCCGCCAGGTCTGGCTCGGCTTGAAAGTCAAACGGGCCTGGCCAATCAAGGCACTCCAGTTCTCCCTGATCGGCCCGATACTACCGGTTCCGGTGGGATCCACCTTCTTGGCATCGGCAGCAATGTAGTTGTAGCGGGCCCCCACCCCCAGGTCCCATTGCTGGGAAAGAGGGATCGCCCCATCCGCATAGAGCCCGAACTGGTTGTAGGTGGAATCATCGGCAACCGGTCCACGAGGTCTTTGGACCCGGAGACTGCCATCGGCGTTGTACTCACGGAAATAGGAGTCCACGAACTCGAGGTAGATGTCCGTGCCGTACGTGAGTTGCCAGCCACCGAAGTCCTTCGTGAGCCTCGCCAGGATCCCCACCTGATTGTCGGTCACGCCCTGCATCCGTCGTCGACTGTTGGACCGGGTGCGGTCCTCGTCTTCGTCGAAGCGCTGGTAGGAGAGGCTCAGCCAGAGATCGTCGGCCACTCCACTATCCAGCTCTCGCATCCACTGGGCATAGACCAGATCCCTCTGCTGGTCGATTCGACGATCGAAGTCGGATCCCGCAGTGGTTCCCCGCCAGCTCTTGGAGAAGACGGTGGAGTGTGTCCGACGCCCACCCTTGGGGTTGGTGTGCTGGTAGGCGATGCTGAGATCACCCCCGAAGGCTTTCATCACGTATTTGAGATCCACGTCGAACTCGGTGTAGGACGAATAGGGAAGCCTTCCCAGCTCCTGCCCCGCGATGATGTCGCCGAAATCCTTGTAGGTGATCCCGTAGTGGAATCCCAGGTCTGCTAGCGGCAAGCCACCTTCGGCCCGGACCACGAAAGACTGCTCTGCGGAACCGAAACGCGTCAACAATCGCTGTGTCGGTAGACTCCGATCCTCTCGCGACCATCGAGAGGGTCCGAGCGAGAAGGCCTGGGCCGTGCCCGAGACGGCATCCGAACCATAGAGGACCGAGCTCGGACCGCGCACGATCTCCAATCGTTCGAGGGACCAGGCATCGACCGTGTTCCAGTACTCGACGTTCCCGGCTCGCCAGGTTGAGTTGTTGATCCGGATGCCATCGACCAGCAGGAGAGTGTGCCTCCCATTCTGCCCACGGATCTTCGGGCTGCCCTGGGCGGAACCTGTCTTCTGGACCGAGACCCCTGGGCTGAAGAACAGCGCATCCGGCAGGGCGCGGCTCTGATTCCACAAGCGGATCGAACGCTCGTCCAGAGATTCGATGGCCCTTGCGGAGTCGAACGCGTTCTGGGGACTACGGGTTGCCGTGACGAAGAGCGTGTCCTTCTTCGTCCCCGTTTTCTGAACATCCACCTGCGACTGATTCGCAGCGAGTCTTCCCTCGTTGCTTTTCTTGTCGGCAGGTTTGGCCTGAGCGGTCTGGGCTGCAGCCGCAGGGGCCAAGAGCATCGTGAGAGAGAGAAAACGAAGCGTGGTCAGTTCGAACATCGACTCCTGTCCTGGTATTCAGTAACGATCGAGAAGCCTGCCGCGAACGGCCGGAAGCTCAGCCGGTTCACCACTCCAGGATCTTTTTCAGGTCCCTCGCATCCGGCGCACGAAGACGGTAGAGAAGCCCATCATTGCCATTCACGGCCAGGACTCCAGCCTCCTCCTCGGAGAGCCTCAGCGTGGCCACGGGCCCCTCCTCTTTCTCAGGAGGGCCCTGATAGAACTCCAGAGTCCCTAGCGTCTGCGCACTCGCCAGACGTCGCGCCGCCTCGCCCAGTTTGACCTCGCCAAGGATCTCGCGAGCCACCAGCTTGCGGAGGGTGTCGAAGACCTCGTCCATGTCCTCGCTCGGCTTACCGTCCAGCAACCAGCCCTTGGCGTCGAATCGAGCCAGGACCGGCTTCTTGTCCGGTCGCGAGAGGCGGATATGGAGAATGGGGCGTCCGGGCGGGTATCGGAAGGCGACCGGTTGCACGTAGCGCCACCAGGCCTTTCCCAGCTTGTCGAATCCGGGACAATCCAGACGGAAGACAAGATCAGACTCCGTCGTGGTGCCGAAGAACCGGCCGGCGCTGCCCTTGGCGATCTTCACGGAAAACGTGGAACGGCGGTTGCCTGGAATAGGCGTGAGCTTGACCTCGACATCGGGCTGGGCCAGGAGGCGTTGCGCCTCGAGGGCCTCTGCACCCTCTGCCAATCCCAGGATCTTGCATGTCTCGAGGGCTGCGAACAGCTCGTTGTTCCTCCGTGCATCAGAGGCCACCACACGAGGCGAGATCATTTTGAAACCAGCTTGAGGGCGTTGGTTCTCGAGCACGAGGATCTGGCCGCGCTTCGTCTCGCTGGCCAGCGAGGACACCTCCACCTGAATCTTCCAGGCTTCGATCGGTGACCAGGCCCAGAGAGCCGTGGAGATCAGGGTCTGGGGTGGCGTGGTTGCCAGGACACGAAAGGTTCGATCATCCACGAGCATGAGGGACGGCCGCCCCTTCTTCTTGGCAAACACCCTTCCATCCGGGCCACGAATGATCTCGACATGTTCCTTGAAAGAGGAGTTCTCCATCTCGATCGTCAGCCAGGGCTTGTACTGCAGCTTAGGCCCCAAGGCGGCCGCATCGGACTTCTCGACAGGAAGGAACTCCTGGATCCGCACCGACAGGAGCCCCCCGAGCCAGTTCGCGAAGACCTGCCGGTTGATGGGAGTCTGGTAGGGCAACTCCAGGTAGTAGCGACCGTTCTTTCTCTTCTGGATCCTGACCTCTGCCTTCTCGCCTTCATCGTCGAGGCGTACGACACGAAGCGATCGAATATCGTTGGGACCTGAGACGAACAGGATCTTGTTCCGTAGCTCCTCGGGATTGGTCTCCATCAACTGGTCGAAGCCCTTCGGAACCAGATACAGCGCCCCGTCCATGCGCACGAACAATGTCTGCAGCGGCTGACCGCCTGCCGCATCCATCAGCGCATACCCCTCATCACCGATCCAGACCTCGATCTCCCGATCATCCGTTCCCAAGATGTACTTCCCACGGGGAGCATCGAGACCGGACTCCTTCAACATCTTGTCTGTGATCTTGTCAGCAGCCGCAAAGAGCCGCCGTTCCATGCCATCGATCTGTCGGAGGAAACTCCTGAGATGAGCGGGGGCAGCCTCGTCCTCGTTCGGGACCGTCATGCGCCATGGAATGGAACCGAGATCGAACGCGTATCGCTTCTGTTCGTCCACGAAGTTTTTCACTTCGATGCGCGTGGGTTCGACACCGTCCAGCGCCACCAGGAATGGTTCAACGGCCAAGGGGCCCGCGGGAGCAGGTGAATCCCGCTCACCGCGAGTGAGCAGATAGACCCCACCCAGACCCAAGAGGAGCAACAACAGGAAAGGGAGTGTGCGGGAGTTCAAGCGCGTCGCCTCCAGAAGAGCGTGAAGAAGGCCATGCCCAGGAAGAACAGAGGCAGGAGGATGACCAGGAAGGTCTTGATCCGAGTGAGGCCTTGCAAGGAAACCTCCAGCCTGCTTGCCCGATAGTCGCGCGAGCGGACGGTAACGAGGCGATCACGCTTCACCAACCAGTTGACGACATTGAGAGCGAAGTCCCGATTGCCCTCATAGAATCCTCCGGCTTGACCTGGCAACCCCATGATGAGACAGAGCCCAGAGACCAGGGCAAATCGCCCCTTCTTCTCGAGTTCGATCGTCGCGGCAACGGTCTTGGGGCCTACGAGTCCACCCGCAACTCCTGGGTGATAACTGAAGCGTGGTTTGTTCGGCGAAAGTGATTCAAGAAAGGTGTACCGATTACTGTGCAGAAGGAAGTCCGCGAAGAGCCCGCCAGGTCGTTTGTCTGCGAATCGGATCTCGCGCGCCTGGAAAAGATCCACATAGCGCTGGCTCTTGGCCATGGGTTTGGTCACGGGATGGTTGCGATTGAGGCCTCCTCGGCGGATCTGCAGAATCCGACACTTGGGGTCGCGATACCGAACCTCTCCTCCCGCTGGATCGGGGAGTCCGTTCAAGACCATGGAACTTCCGAGTGACAGCCCCAGGGGCTGTAGGAGTCCGCGGTGGGAGACCTGCGGTGCGCCTTGCCGCGCCTCGTTCACGTCATAGCTGACGGTCATCAGCACCCGCCCGCCCGACTCCATGTAGACACGAACACGTTCCAGCGAGTCCGGACGTAGTTCGTAGCCCGGTTGGATCAGGAACAGGACGTCACAATCCTCGGGGACAGCTTCATTCTCGAGATCGACCAGGGCATGCAGGAAACCATTGTCGGTGAGATCCCTGACGAAGCTCGACATGGGAGGTGATTCAGGCCGCAGGCTGTTCTGGCTCGTCACCCAGTAGATCTTCAGGTCCTCTTCACTCAGCAGCTCCTTGAGAGCCGAGGCCAGAGCCTCTTCACCTTTGTACGCACGCATCACGGGCCGACTGGCCTGCCCCGGATTCTTCGGCCCCTGGCTATCCGGGTTCTGGATGTCAGCGAGGTCCGAACGGAAACGGCCATCGGCTGTCTGCATCAAGAGGGAGAGTGTCCGCTTGCGCTTTCCATACCGCAGACGAATGACGTTGAGACCCTGCATCGGCCCCCCCCGCTTCACAGCCTCGATGTTCCTCATGTAGTCGAGATGTTTGAGGCGAACCTTTTCGCCCCCCAGATAGGAGATACGCCCGAGCAGAGTCTTGGTCAAGCCGAGCAGGCTCTCCTGCAGGCCATACTCGTCGGCGTTCCGGGGAACGAAGAGCGTATCGATCTCCAGGATGCTGTTCTTTTCTCGGAGCGAGGCGATGAGTTGTTGGGTCGCCGGTGAGATCGTGAACTGCCCACCAGGACTCAAATCGAAGCTGGTTCGGAGTTGCGGGCGCGTGAAGATGTAGTTGGCGAAGGCCCAGATCAGGAGAGCCACCACGATGCTCGCCAGGACCGATGCTCCGATCATGGCCCGGCGCCCCCTGCCGAATCCCTGCTTCATCGCCATTTGCGGGACTCCACGACGCGCGTCGTCAAGAAGAGGAAGAGGAGGCTGGTTGACACGTAGAAGAACACGTGTCCCGTATCGATGAGACCGCGGAAGAACCAGGAGCCCAAATGTTGGATCACGGAGATCTGCTCGATGACCATGGGGAGAAGGGAAGAGTCGACGGTGGTCTGGTCTCCTGCCAACTGTGGCGGAAAGACCATCAAAGCATAGGCCGCCAGCATCGAGGCCAAGGAGGCCAGAAGTTGATTGTCCGTGAGCGAGGAGGTGAAGATTCCAACGGATACGAGGAGAGACCCCAGAAGGAACAGTCCCAGATAGCCCACGCTCACCTGCGTCAAGGACAGCTGAACGTCCAGGAAAAGTGGACTCTGGAGCACCAGAAGCAACAACATCGTGGGGAGCCACAGCAGGGCAAAGAAGAGCAGACTGCCCAGATACTTGCCGATCACCACCTCATGATCCTGGATCGGCGAGCTCATGAGAAGCTCCAGGGATCCCGTCCGCTTTTCCTCGGCAAAGGCCTTCATCGTGAGGAGCGAGGGCAGGAGGACGACGGCCCAATAGGTCGAGCTTCCCGCAAGGTATTGCATGCCGAACACATCGGCATCGCCTCCATCGCGGAGCGCCAAGACCAGGTTATAGGTCTCGATACCCCGATAGAGGTAGAAGAAGAAGAGGATCAACCAGGATGTAGGGTTCACCAGGAAGGACCAGAGTTCCTTCCTGGTGAGGATCCAGAGCCGGGACAGGGCTGAAGCCCGGCCGGACGGGAAGTCGATCGAGGGGCGCGCAAGCTCCGTCATGCTTGGACTGCCTCCTCTTCCAAGGTCAGCGAAGCAAAGAGCTCTTCGAGACCCGGGGCATGCAGATGAAGACGTCGCAAGGGCAACTGCCTCTCCTTGATCCGGCGATCCAGCAGGTCCAATGCCTGGTCATGGAATCGATCCTCACCGTCCTCACCACCGTGGAGATGGACTCTCACGTCGATCCACGACGAACCGAGTTGCTTCAGGATGGGCTCGTCCTTGAGTGGGAGTCCCTCCAGAAGGGATGGTAGCGTGTAGGCGTCGGTCCGGACCTCCATCTGGAGTTCGGGATCGCCGTGCAAGCGCGCGATCTCTTCCAGGCTCCCGTCGGCACGCTTGCGACCGCGATGGATGAGCACGATGCGGTCACAGACGTCCTCCACGTCGGAGAGGATATGGCTGGAAAACAGGACGGTGTGCTGCCATTGCAGAGCTCGAATGAGGTCGCGGATCTTGGCCCGCTGGTTGGGATCGAGGCCCGAGGTCGGCTCGTCGAGGATCAGCAGGGGTGGATCGGAGACCAGGGCGTCGGCCAGCCCCACGCGTTGGCGATATCCGCGCGAAACGGCACCGATGAGCTTGCGCCGCATCTCGGTGACCCCGGCCTTCTCCATGGCCTCGTCCACGGAGCTGCGGACTTTCCTCCGCGGCACCCCCTTCATCGCGGCCCGGTACCGAAGATACTCCTGCACGCGCAGGTCCGGATAGAGAGGCACATTCTCAGGGAGATAGGCAAGGCTGGAACGGACATCGAGGGAATTCGACAGCACATCCAGCCCGGCCACGTGGACCTGCCCCGAACTGGCTGCATGGAACCCTGTCAGAATCCGGATGGTGGTCGTCTTTCCTGCCCCATTGGGACCCAGAAAGCCCACGATCTCCCCTTCAGCCACGCTGAAGCTGAGACGGTCCACCGCCCGAAAACTGCCGTAGTCCTTGATGAGATCCTGGACTTCGATCATCTCCCTATCCCTATTCACCACGCTCGACGATGGTAACGCCCACAATCCAGAGGGCAAGCCTGGCTCGTCGTACAGCGAAACGCGGCCCCCAAGGAGACCGCGCTGGATAGGATCGCTGAGATCAGCGAGGAACGGGTTGGCTAATCGAGGTCGAGGCGCATGGTTCCGGTCATTTCGAAGCGGAGCTTGCCTCCGACTGCCCGGAATCCCAGGGCCTGCATCGAGGCCTGGAGTCCCTTGAGGCTCGGGGTCGACGGGATGGGCAGTGCCACAGCACCGGGGATCGTGGCCGAGGTCACGAAGGCAATCTGCCCCAGGTTCATGCCGATGACTCCCAGACCCGGGACCAGAAGGCCCCCACGCCCACCGCCAAGGAGGAAGACGCCCCCATAGCCGAAGGTGCTCGCGCGACTCAGCGTGAAGATGGCCGTCTTGCCCTGGGCCCAGTTCTTGACGCTCATGGACAGATCGGCAACCTCGTGGAGACCGATGTCGGGGATGACCGAGCTGTTCCGGTCCACATCCACGGCACGGTTGCTACCAAACCAATCGTTGTCCATGTTGGGGAGCCCGAGTGGGTATCCAGCTTCCAGGCAGGGCGAACCCTTGGCCTGATGGAAGTCTCCCTTGGCCGGATTGACCAACTTGGGATCGATGACCCTGTTGGTCTTGGACAGGGTCTTGTAGGCGAAGTTGGTCAAGCAGTTGAAAGCAATGTTGCTCTCGATGACGGTCTTGGTGTCCTTCTTGGCATCCGGAAAACCCTTGTCGCAAGCGATGGCGATGTTGTTGCAGATCCACTTCACGGGATTGGTCGTCTTGCTGTTCCATGAGATTCCATGGCCCAACTTGAGATTACCGATCGTCGAGAGTCCGTAGATCACATTGTTGTAGACAGCAATGCGCTCCCCGTTGCCGGGCACACCCGTAACACGAACGCGGACAGCGACAGGCGTCCACTTGGCCGGTTTCTTGGTGTGACGGAAGAGATTGTCGTGGACGGAGACATCGTATCCACCCCAGACGATGATGGAGCTCAGTGTGTCCACGAACTCGTTGTGATGGATATTGATCTTCTTGACGGCTCCGTTCACGGAGATGGCACCCGTTCCCCATGCGCCGGCCTTTTCGTCGCAGTTGCGGAAGGTGAGGTTGTGGATCTCGATGCCGCTGGTGGCACTGAGCTGGATGGAGAGGAATCCCCACTGACCACCCTGGCCGTTGAAGTCGAGAATGCACGTGGCTCGATCCGTGCCGACGATCTCGATGTTCTGTGCACCTCGCAGAGCGATGTTCTTGGTCTTCTTGAGCGTGGCATCCCAGAAATCGCCCGTTGTGGCTGGACCGTAGACTCCTGGCATGACATGGATCACGGCATTGGTCTTCTTGGCCAAGACGCCCTTGGTGAAGGTCTTGTAGGGCATGGCTTTCGTGCCCGGATTCGAGTCCTTGCCGCTCTTGGCGTCGACATAGATATGGGTGACCTGCGCTTGGACAGTCAGCGCAAGCAGAAGCGTGGCAGTCAGGCTGCTGATGATCTTCATGGTAGAGACCTTGGGTTGTGCATCGGGCTCCAGATCCTCTCCGGAGAACCCGAGCAAGACGAGGAAGTAGGCATATGAGACCGAGAGTTTGCCGCAGTGAACGAAGGGAGTCAATCCGGTCAAAGGACCCAATTGCGCCAGGGATCCACCTTCGCGGAGTACCCGCGGGATCACAATCTGTTAGGGCGCAGCGCCCTTATCTGCCATTGCCGCGCCTGTTCAAAACGCGAACGGGCTGACCAGGATCCCTGAAGGTCCTGATCAGCCCGTCTCGTGGAGGAACCGATGGGAAGGAAGCTAACTCTTCACTTCGAAGTCGGCGTCCTTGATGTTGTCGTCAGCCTCGGTTTCCGCAGAAGCACCAGGTGCTTCCGGCTCGGGACCGGATCCATCGCCACTCGCGGCCTCGGCCTCTGCACCTGCCTGCTGGTAGATCAGCTCGGCCAGCTTGTGCGAAACCGTCGTGGTCTCTTCCATGACGCGATCGATCTCGGCCTTGTCGTCGCCCTCCTTGGCCTTCTTGAGCTCTTCGAGCTTCTCTTCGACCTTGACCTTCTCCTCCGCAGGAACCTTCTCCTCGTTCTCCTTGAGGAGCTTCTCCATCTGGTAGATGAGTTGATCCGCCTGATTCTTGGCTTCCACGAGTTCACGCCTTTCCTTGTCAGCATCGGCGTTGGCCTCTGCCTCCTGGCGCATCTTCTCGACTTCCTCCTCGGTGAGGCCAGAACTCGTCTGGATGACGATCTTCTGCTCCTTGCCGGTGCCCACGTCCTTGGCAGCGACATTGAGGATGCCGTTGGCGTCGATGTCGAAGGCGACCTCGATTTGCGGCGTCCCCCTCGGTGCTGGCGGAATCCCGGTCAGCTGGAAACGCCCCAGGGTGCGGTTGTCCTTGGCGAAGTCGCGCTCTCCCTGGAGGACATGGATGTCGACCGCCGACTGGCTGTCTTGAGCTGTGGAGAAGGTCTGCTTCTTGGAGGTCGGGATGGTCGTATTGCGTGGGATCAGCACGGTGTTGACCTCACCCAGCGTCTCGATGCCGAGGGACAGCGGGGTCACGTCCAAGAGGACCATCTCGCCAACGTCTTCACCGGCCAACTGCGCACCTTGGATGGCTGCGCCGAGCGCCACGACTTCGTCCGGGTTCACCGAACGATTGGGCTCCTTGCCGAAGATCTCCTTGACCAGCGCCTGCACCATAGGCACCCGCGTCGAGCCACCTACGAGAATGACCTCATCGATGTCACTCGGCTTGAGCTTGGCGTCCTTGAGTGCACTGGTGCAAGGGACACGGGTCCTCTCCACCAAGGGGTCCACGAGCTGCTCGAACTTGGCGCGAGTCAAGTTGAGATTCAGGTGCTTGGGGCCACCGCTCGGGTCCATGGTCAAGAAGGGCAGGTTGATCTGTGTCTGGACCGCCGAACTCAGCTCGATCTTGGCTTTCTCCGCAGCCTCTTTCAGCCGCTGCATGGCCATGTGATCCGAGCTCAGGTCGATGCCCGACTCCTTCTTGAACTCCTCCAGGATCCACTTGATGATCGCCTGGTCGAAGTCGTCGCCACCCAGGTGCGTGTCACCGAGAGTCGCCAGGACCTCGAAGACCCCACCGTCCAGATCCAGGACGGAGACATCGAAGGTGCCGCCACCGAAGTCGAAGACCACGATCTTCTCATTCTTCTTCTTCTCGATGCCATAGGCCAGCGATGCGGCCGTGGGCTCGTTGATGATGCGGGCCACCTCGAGTCCGGCAATCTTGCCGGCGTCCTTCGTAGCTTGACGCTGAGAGTCATTGAAGTAGGCAGGCACAGTCACGACCGCCTTCTCCACCTTCTCGCCCAGGTACTTCTCTGCGGCTTCCTTCAGGTTCTGGAGGACCATCGCCGAGATCTCGGGCGGAGTGTATTCCTTGCCGCGGATGCTGACCTTGACGAGGTCTTCCGGGCCGCCCGTGATGGCATAGGGCACGATCTTCTCTTCCGAGGCGACTTCCTTGTGGAGCCGTCCCATGAATCGCTTGATCGAATAGATGGTGTTCTGGGGGTTCGTAATAGCCTGACGCTTGGCCGGTGCGCCTACCAGGCGCTCTCCTGACTCGGTGAAGGCAACGACCGAGGGGGGCGTGCGAGAGCCTTCGAGGTTGGGGATGACGACAGCTTCGCCACCTTCCAAAACGGCGACGACCGAGTTGGTCGTTCCGAGGTCGATTCCGATGATCTTTGACATTCGTGATTCCTCCTGGGGTTCTGCTCCCTGTCTATCAAAGGTCGTGCCACCTCGGGTTGTGACTCTAAGATGCTGTTTCATCCCCTGTTAGAGAAGGTGTACTGCCCCAGGGGGCCGCCTCGTATGCCAGCTTGTCAGGCCGGAGGGTCAGCTTTGCAGAATGTCGCCCTCCTGGTCCTCCGCCGATGCACCGGGCCGAAGCAACTGGGGCTTACGAAGGACCCACAGATAGGCGAGGAGCAAGCACCAGGTGACCAGGAGGATCAGGAACCAACAGACCGCCAGGCCGCCTGTGGCACCCGACAGATACCAGGAGAAGAGGAGAGGTTGGAGAAGCAAGCCGAAGAAGACGAGATCCAGCATCATCGGCAGGAAGCTGCGCCCCACTCCGTTCATCGACCCGGCCAGGACCAAGGAGGCCGTCGCCGCTGGATAGGCGAAGGCCAGATACGCAAAGTACTGACGCCCCACCTCCATCAACTCGGGGCTCGGATCCTCGCTGAAGAACCGGAAGATCGGATCCGAGTAGAGGTAGAAGACGAGCCCAACAGCGAGCGAGAGACATCCTGAGAGCAGGGCCGTGGTCCGGGCGATCTGCAGGCAGCGACGGAGATTCCCGGCGGCACTGGTCTGAGCGACCATGGCCGTCGCCGCACTGGCCCAACCCACCCCTGCAAAGAGGACGAGGGTGTCCAATCGGATGGCGACCGAGAGCGCGCCATGGGCCGCCCGACCCATCAGGCCACCACCGATCAGGGTGATCGAAAGGACGAGGGCCGCGCGTGCCAGCATCTGGATGGTCTGGAAGATACCGATCGCCGACATCCTGTGGAGGGAACGCCGCAGGGGTTGCGGCAGCTGCCATCCCGGGCGTAGAGGTGATCCGGATCGAGACAACACCCAGAATCCTAGGACACAACCCAGGAGCCTGGCGGCGACCGTGGCCCAGGCCGCCCCTGCGACTCCATAGGCCGGGATCCCCAGTGGCTCGTAGCCGAAGATCAGGAATACGTCGAGCACGATGTTCAATGCATTCGTCCCCACGAGGAGCACTACCGTCCAGAACGCATTTCCCGCCGCACGTAGAATCCCGGTCACATGCATCAGCCCGAACATCGTCACAGTTCCGAGACTCATGATCTCGAGATAGCGGGTCCCAAGGAGCAGGCTCTGGCCACGTGCTTCCAGCAACAGGACCGACGGCGCTGCCAACCACCAGGCCAGTCCTCCCAGGAACAGCCCTGTCAGCAGCATGAGCCCGAAGGACAGATTGGCCTCTCTCCTCGCCCGCTCTTCCTGCTTGCGTCCAACAGTCTGGCCCACGAGCGCGACAGCGCCGACGGAAATGCCATTGCCGAGGATCATCGGGAAGAAGTTGAGCGTACTCCCCAGGTGCACACCGGCCAGGGCATCTTCGCCGAGCCTGCCCACCAGGACCAGATCCACGAGGTTGAACAGCGCCTGGGAAGCCATGGCGAGGGCCAAGGGCAAGCCGAAGGCCAAGACGCCGCGCAGAACCGGGCCTTCACTCAGGTCTCTCTTCAAGCTCGGGGTCTCTTCTCTTGGGGCCTGGGGATCGTGGCCATCCAGCATAGAGACCTGTCAGGCGGAAGAGCTAGCGGATTCCCTGCCCCACATACCGATAGGCGGCCGCCAAGACCCGACGTAGCCCCTTGCCCACGGGATCCTTCTCCACCTTGGCGATCAGTACCAGGTCTGCGCCATGCTCCTGGGCACGCCCCTTGAGATGGGTCTTGGCAGTCTCCCACTTGAATCCCTCGCGACCCGCCCCCATCGCTACCTCGATCAAACCCAGGAAGACGAGGTTTCCCAGGGCGAGATCGGGAGCCTCACGAACCAACACGACAGGATGATCACCGCCCAGCGCAGAGGCCTGTCGTCCAGAAGACTTGAACACGGACCACGCACCTTTCAGCCGCTTGTGATCCAACTTCTCACGCCGTCGATCACGATCTCTAAGGAGGGCCTCTGCGACGGAAGCCGGCTGGGTGGCCATTGGGGCCTGGGGTGGCGCGGAAGGCTCCGAAGGAGACTGACAGCCGAAAGCCAATGGAAGCAGCCAATAAGGGAGGGTGGATCTCATTTCTCCTCTCCCCGAGCCGAGGTCCGTTTCTTCTCCAGGGCCTCCTGTGCGTCAGCCAGAAGACGATACAAGGCGCGAACGCGCGGGTCTCGACGATCCAGACCATATCCCAGCCCCTTCCCCAGAGTGGCACGTGCCTCCTCGAGCTGTCCCGACTGGATCTGGAGGTAGCTCAGATTGCCAAAGACCTCTGCGGGTGGTTCCGCTTTCCGGACCTGCTCCTCCAGGAGTTCCCGTGCGGTTTTGTCCTGACCTGTGGCCATCATCGCAGCTGCGAGATTGTTGGCCGTGATCGCGTTGGCGGAGAGCAGATAGGCGTGGCTCAGGTCCTTGACCGCGGCCTCGGCGGATCCGACCTGGAACTCGAGACTTCCCCTGGCCTCGAGGACCATGGGGTTCTTGGGATCGGTGACTCGCGCACGTTCCAGATTCCGGCGTGCTTCCAGGTAGCGACGCTCCCTGACTTGAAGGAGAGCTGCGAAGACGAGAGCATCCACGCGTTTCGGATCGAGATCGGCTACGTCCTGCAGGAGACTCATGGAGTTGGAAGTCTCTCCCAGGAGCCATGCCTTGCGGGCACGCCGCGCCTTGAGATCGGCGAGTCCTTCTCGGGTCACCGTCAGGGATTGGCCTTCCTTCGCGGGGGAGGATTGAGGCTTGGCGGTGATCCGGATGCCGGGGCGATCGCCAAATCCAGGCTTGCCCGCCAAGAATCCCTTTTCCCAATCCATCCCTCTATCGCTATTCATATCCAGAGGACCCCAGAGGAAGGGTCGCGCGGTGAGCACGAGTCGATCCCGTCCTCTCTTGTTCTCCTCCTTGATCCAGGCCGTATCCAGGATGCGTGGGACGAGAGTGAACATGAGTTCGACCTCCTCCTTCTGCTGGATCTGCTTGCGGAAGAGATAGCCCAGGAGGGGGATATCCTGCAGGAAGGGGATCCCCTCCGTGTCTTCGAGCTTGCGCGTCGTCCTGAGGCCGCCCAGCACGATCGTCTGTCCATCCGCAACCCGGACTTGCGTCATGGTCTCACGCGTATCCAGGATCGGTTCGGTGAGGGCTCCATCCGGGGTCGAGACCGTACCCGTGATCTCCACGACGCGTGGGTTCACGGCGACCGTGATGAGCCCGTTCTCGCCGATCTGGGGAACGACTGTCACAGTGATGCCTGCTTCCACGAAACGAACACTGTACTCCGTCCGTGGACCGCCTCCGGCATCGATGACATCCCTTTCGATGACCGGAACATTGCGCACCAGCCGAATGCTCGCTGGCTTGTTGTTCATCGTCGAGACCCGCGGGCTGGACAGGATCTGGACCTGTCCCTGCTTTTCGAGGGCATCCACGAAGAGGGACCACTGATTCGGCTTGAGGATGCCAACGTTCATCGCCGAGGCCCCGGAACGCAGGGTCTGGTTGACCATGGCTCCGCCGGCCAATGTCCCGAGGTTGTTGGTCTGGAACATCCCGGGCAAGAGCGACCATTCGACACCCAGACGGAACTCGCTGTTCAAAGACACCTCGAGGAGTCGCGCCTCGATCGAGACCTGGGCAGAGAGTCGCGGAACCGTCAGGTTCAGGTAGTTGCGGACCCTAGCCACGACGGAGGGCGCGCCCTCCACTTCGATCGTTCCCGCCAGGGGATTGATCAGCAAGGAGGCCTGTGCCTCTGCAATCTTCTCGAGATCCTCCTGGATCCCATCCCAGGTGGAAAGGTCATCCCCTCCCAATCCACTTCCTCCGGAGGATCCTCCCCTAGAAGTGGTTCCACCTCCTGATGCCGAACCGGAGGAGCCGCCGATCTGCCGCGGATCTTGACCCAACAGATCCACGTAGAACGTCTCACGCTCCTTGGTCCTGACCCTGAGGAACTCACCATCCCATTCGTAGGCGAGGTCCAGCGTTCGCAAGAGGGTCTCGAATGCCTTCTCGACCGTGCTCCCCTTGACGTCGAACGTGGCCGTTCCCTGAACGTCGGAATCGACGAGCAGGTTGATGTCGGAGTCCTTGAAGAGCGAAAGGAGGACGTCACGGATGTCGGCGTCCCGTCCCGTCAAGGTCGCGAGAGGCGTGCCAGGGCGTCCGGAAGTCTGGAGACTCGGAAGGGGCAGTACGAGCATCGGTCGGAACGGATCCGGCTCGGGTTCCGCCGAGTGGGAGAGTTGCGGTTTCTCCGACTGCTGCTGTTGCATCGTGCACGACATGGAGCACAGCACCAGGACGAGAAGAAGACTCTGCTTGGCCGTAGGGTTCATGTACAGGTGGGATAGGGGGTCGGATCCTGTCCCCTACCTGATCGGCCCCTTCCTAGCGGGGACTCAAGGCAAAGAAGAGCTTCTTGCCGCGGTACATGGTCTGGATTCCCCTGTCCAGAATCTCGACAATCTTGCCGGCTCGCGTCAGATCTCCAACGCCCAGGATCTGACCATCCACGAGAACCCTGGAAGATCGCTCCGTCTTGAGGATCAGACGGACCTGGAGCTCTGGGATCGGTTCCTCTTCGTCCTGTTGGATACGTGTTTCGAGGACCTCCGCGGATTCGCTCAGCTCCTGGATCAATTGGATGCTGGCGGCACCGCCGGGAGCAGGATGCGGCTCCAGTCCGATCCAGGTGAAAGGATCGGGGATCTGCCGCGCCTCTCCGGTATAGGAGCCATATCGGCTCAACAGGTTGGTCGGGGACTTGAACCCTCCGTATCGGTGAAGCTCCTCGACCATGGGCACCTCACCCTCGGCCAGTGAGCTCAATTTCTCGGTGAGCAGGGGCCCCACACTCAACCACAAGGAGAATCCAAGGAACCCCATGGCGAGTGAGAGCTTCCAGATCGCGGTCTGCTTCTTCGGGGAGTCAGTCATCGGTTGCGGACTCCGATCTTGTGGAAGAGGATCAGATCCAACTCGAATCCCGTACGCTCCTCCCGGCCAGCAAAGACCCGGACTTCGTCGAGGATCGGAAGCCTTGCGTCTGCTTCCAGAATGGCGAAGAACCTGGCGATCTGCCCGGCCTCTCCCTTGCCGCGGATCTCGTACACCTGCTGACCGGGCTCCTGTCCCTTCGGGACGTTGATCTGGTCACAGGTGATACCTGCAATGCCCACGGCGACCTCGATCTGGCTCAGAAACTCGGCCACTCCCGGATCCTCGGGAAGTCTGGGAATGTCCTCCTGCGTGGATTCCCTCCCTTGCTGACTCCGCAGGACCTCGACACGATTGATCTCTCTACGGAGATCCTGATCGAGTGTTTTCACCTCCAACTCTCCTGCCACCCAGCGGGTCAGCCCCACTCCGACCAGTCCACTGGCGGAGATGGGCAGCAAGACGAGAAACAGGGCATAGAGTCTCCGAGGCAGCTTCATCCGTCCTGCCTCCATCGAGCCAGGATCAGGAAGTCCAACCAGGCCTCTTCGCCTTCGAAGCGCTCGACGCGTTCCCTGACTTCCACCAGGAACTCGAGTTTCTGCAGACTCTCTCGATAGGCCTTGACCAGATCCAGAGACCCAAGTCGATCCAGCCCCGAAGCTCTGCCCCTCACATAGAGGGCCCCATCGGGCTTGACGCTCATCTCCGCCAGATGGATACCGGTGGGCACGTTCTTGCAGAACTCAGCCAACAGGAGACTGAGCGGGCGTCGAGATCCCAGGACCGCTCGCAGACGGGCTCTCTCCTCACGCGCTTCGATGGCATCCAGATCCTCCGCGATTCCCTCTCTCTCCGAACGGAGGTCTTGGAGCCGGCTCCGGTCTTCCTGGATCCTCTCCTGGATCTCGGCCCCTCGCTGCATCACCCACCCTGAACCCGCGAGCAACACCAGGGAGAGACAAGCGGAAAGTGAGGTCCACAGAACGAGCTTCTTGTCGAGCCTTCTTGGTCCTCCTCGCACACCGAAGATCGATATGGCGCCACCAGCGACAAGGCCATGCAGAATACCCTGCGTCGACTGCGTCAAGTTCCCTTCAGGGCTCTCGAAGAGTGGAGGTGCCGCTTCGAGCAGTGGCAACTCGCCTCGGATCTTCTCGACCTGCTCCTCCGACAAGTCGAGATCCGTGCTCAGCACGATACTCTCGGGGCGAGCCTTCCCCATGTCCCCGAGATAGTCGAGATTCCAACCCATCTCCATCGAGAGTTGATCGATCCAGAATCCATTCTCGGGGCCGCCCCCCTGATCATCGAGGCCGGGCGCAAGGATGTGGCGTCGCTGTGTGATGACGCCTCGTTCGAGGTAGACGAACCGGATGCGACCTGCACCATGCCCAAGGAACAAGGTGGCATCGGGCAATGACCTCGGAAGCAGTCTCACAGCTGCTTCTTCCACACTTGTCAGGGAGTGGATCTCGAGACCTTCCCGCTTCAACGCATCCTTGATCGGACGCAGGCTGTTCTCAGGCAAGGCCACGACCGCATGCCGCCAGGCTCCCCGGCCAATCTTCTCAAGCTGACGTGCCCCCAGCAGGACCTGATCCTCATCGGGAACCGAACCCAGGCGACGGGCCTCCCGCTTCATCACGGTCTTCAGGTCGGTGAACTCGAGTCTAGGGAGTTGAAGATCAAAATGTAGGAAGTTGGGGTCGCTCAGGACGACATGGACGAAGGCTCCATCCTTGTCCTGGTCCTTGAGCACATCGTGCATCGCAAAGACAAGGGCGGACCCCTCCATGCTCGGCAAGGCGACTCGCCGATGCAGCAGGACCTGGATTTTTTTGCGACGCACTTCCGCAACGGCAAGACTCAGCGAGCCCTCGTCGATCTCGAAAATGAAGTGCTTGGCCATGGAGTCTCAGGTACCCAGATCGTCAGCGGTGAAGAAGTTCCTGTCGGCTCCGGCTGAGCGCAGTTCGAATGTCGCTGCGTCCAATCGGAATGAGGTTCCGAATCCATCTCGCTCGTATGCGGTCCCCAGACCGAGGTTCACCCGATCCAGAGACCAGGTTCCCGTCAGACTCCCTCCAGACTCCAGGAAGTTGGCCAACTGTTCGACGATGACGCGCATCCTCTCCCTGGTTTTTCGGTTTCCAGGCGGGGAACCATGAACGACCACGGCAATATCGTCCGCCCCACTGCTGTCGTCCTTGCCATCGGGACCACGGCTCCAGACCTGCGCCTGGTCCGGACTGCTCGAAAGCGTGTAGAGATAGGATCCCTGCCCTGACCATGAATCCTTGATGGCGGTTCCCTGTACACCTGGCTGGAGATAGACGGCAAAGAACCCTGCTGCCTGCAAGGACGGAGGAAAGCTCCCCTTGTCATAGTAGTAGGCATCCAGTGCTTGCGTGATCTCGGCGAGTTCGGCACGCACTTCACCCGACTTGCGGTGGTCGTGGAGTTTCACGAAGAGTGGAGTGGCCGTTCCGAGCAGGATTCCCAGCACCGCCATGACGACGATCAGTTCGATCAGTGTGAACCCCTCGGCATCTTCGGTTCGTCCGCGTCGTCTAGAAGTCATCCTTGCTGTTCCTCCTTCCGTCTCGACCTGCGCAAGTGAACCCGAAGTCATCGGCGAGCAGATCGCGGCCGAAACCGTCCTGCCCCCGACTATCGTTCAGTCCCAGATAGCCCAAGAGACCATTCCGCCCGGTCGCGCGGTTGTAGGTCCTCCCCGTGCGTGCCTTCTTGATGATCTTCCGTAGTGCCTTCTCGTCGTCCCGGATGGCTTTGTCGAGGATCTTCTCTTCGCTCCTCGCCACGTAGATGCGACGTCTCATGGCCAGACTTCTCGTCATCAGACGGTTCCGGACCTCTACCCGCTCCTTGGCCGTCAGCGACTTGGGGCTGAGGTAATCGGAGCGATACGCAAGCGCTCGAAGGATGCGCAGCCGGTTTCGAGTGAGGCCCCGCGCAGGCTGCCGGTTGAGGCGTGTCTCGATGATGTCGTCAGGACTGTTCAGGATTCCATCCCGCCCACGTGACTGGACGACGAGCAGGTCCCCACGGTTCTGATAGACGATCTCCTGGATGGGCAGGAAGGGATCCCTCTTGGCATGTGTGGGATAGTTGCCGGCGCTCTCTAGCTCAGCCATATCGACGGGGTAGATCCCGCTGATTCGGTAGACGTCCTCTGCTCCACTCGCAAGACGCTGGACCCTCAATTCTCCGATTCCCTGTTTGGCTCGAGTCTCCCGCCCGAGCAGGCTCGGAAACTCAATGGCGGCCGCAAGAGCCACAAGGGCCAGGAAGATGAGGATGCTGATGAACACAACACCCTCCTGTCCTTCCTCTCGTTTCCCGGATGTGGATCCTTCTACAATCATTGCCCCAGACCCTTCATGGCTGAATAGAGCGTCGTGATGATGATCGCTGCCACCGTTCCGATGATGAGGCCAAGCACAATCGTGATGGCAGGCTCGAGCATCGAGATGGCCTTGGCGACTGCGGCCTTGGCCTCGCGTTCGTATTTTGTAGACAACCTCTGAAAGGAGAGAGGCAGGCTTCCTGAGTCCTCACCTATGCGCAACATGGACAGGGCCAATGGAGGGAAGACCTTCTCCTCGCTCATCGCCTCGGTCAGGCTCGTGCCCTCCATGATCTTCTCCCGGACCTTGGCGAAGCCCCTTCGCATCGGTTCGAGGCTCAGGGAGTTCTGAGTCAGCTCGAGGCAATGGTGGATGGTGACTCCCGATCCCAGAAGCACATTCAGGTTGCGACAAGCCTGCGAGAGATTGAGGGTCTGAACGATCTTCCGGATGATCGGCACGCGCACGAAGAAGGAGACCAGTGCGACCCGTCCACGATCCGTCCTGGCCATCATCCAAACGCCGGTCAAGAGCGCGAATGTCCCCAGGATCACGAAGAGGACGTTGTCCGCCACGATCGATGAGACCGCGATGAGCGCTTTGCTGGCCGCCGGCAGGTTGTCGCTCACCTTGCTGAGAATCCCCGCGAGTCGCGGAATGACGAAGGACAGCAGGAAGAGTACGAGCCCATAGGCTGCAGCGAGTACGATGCAGGGATAGATCAGTGCGTTTCTTGCAGTGGTCCTCAATGCCTCTCGCCATTCGATGAAGTCACCCAAGGCGCCAAAGGCCTGATCCAGGCTTCCGGATTCTTCTCCCGATGCCACCAGCGAGCTGTAGAACTCATCGAAGCTGCGCGGGTGCGCTCGTAACGAAGCCGCCAGGGGTTCACCCTGGGTCACCGACTCAGCCAGGGATTCATAGACCCTACGAGTCTTCTTGTCCTCCTCCTGGGCGATGAGCGCCTCCAGCGTGGTGAGGACGGGTACGCCGCTCTCCAAAGAGGTCTGCATGGACTGACTGAAGGCCAACAGGTTTTTGGACGAGAGGCGGATCCTGGATCCGTGTTCCGCCAGGCCTTCTTCGGTTCCCGAGTCGGGGCCGGCCAACGAAAAGGTCGCCTCAGCCTGATCGGGCTCGGCGGCGTTCTCCTTGATGGCCCTGGCTTTGAGCATAAACTCACCCTTCTCGCGAAGGGTGTCATGGAGTTCCTGCTCGTCGCCGGCGTCCAGGACAGCCGACGCCGACTTGCCATCCACCCCCAGGACTGTGCACTGATAGCGCATGTTCTGGGTCGTCCTCGTCCTTACTGACGCTGGTGGAGGATGATGCCGATGTCATCGGCACGGAAATCATCCGTGGAGCGAGCTTGCTGCCTGGTGTCGATGCGCCCATTGGGCCCCGCCGAGAGCAGCATGACGCGCTTGTAGTTGGTTGCGTTTCCGTCCCATGCCGAGCGAACCAGCATGATGTATGGCCGACCCCATGGATCCAAGGGAGTGCCGTCGGTATATGGGCCGCGCCAGGCGACTTCCCCAGTCGTCGGATAGGCCGCTGCGACCGTGGCCTTGGGTGTGTTCAGCACCAGTTGGTTGTCCATGGTATCCCCCTGCGCACCACTGGCCCAGGTGATCCATGCATGTGTCGACAGCCAGGGATTGTTGGCGGCCGTGATCGGCGTCGGCCCGCTGGTCAGCACGTAGAGCCGATTGTCGACTCCAGCTGCATCGCGTGCCGGCCAGACACTCGTGTTCGAATAGAACATCTCCACGCCTGCCGCGAGGGTCTTCACCTCACTCTGTGCACGGGCCCTTCGGCCATCTTCGACGTATCCGCTGATCATGGGTACTGCAATTCCAGTCAGCAGAAGGACAACGGCAATCACAACAACGATCTCAACGAGCGTGAAGCCTTGATCGGCGCGCTCTCGGCTTTGATGGGCCATAGCAGTTCCTTCCCCCTTGGGTTCTCTTGGTGAGACAGACTGTCGAATCCTGCGACACTGTCCAACTCTTCATCGGACCCAGGAGAAGGATGCTTGAGGGACAATCTGGGTGCTTGGTAACGCCCTTGGCAAGGAGGATTTTTGGCTCCAGCCCCCAAGTTCCGGCACATGGATGTCGATCCTAGGTAGATGCTGACCCACTCAGAGACGCTTGTACTCCGCGTTGCGGAGGCCACGGGAGAAGAGGCTACGACTCTCCAACTGCTGTACGAAGAGGCAGGAAGGAAGGAGAGGGAGTTCTTCTCCCGGCTGGTGGAGCGCGAGCTCATCCAGGAAGAAGCCTGCTATCGGATCTGGGCAGAAGCACTGGACATGAGCTACCACTCCTTGTCCTCCCGAGAACTGGCACCCTCCCTCCTACACAGGTTGCCTCTCCAGATCGGGCAGCGCTATGGTGCCGTGATCATCGATGAGGGCGAGGATTGGATCGAGGTCGCACTTTCCCACCCCTTCGACCGTGAGGCACAGGCCACGATCGAGAGGGTCACGAGCAAGAAGGTCCGCCCAGCGATCAGCTCGCCTCACGCCATCCAGGTCGCGCTCGCCAGACAGGCCAAGGGTCGAAGTGGCATCGAAGGCCTCCTGGCCAGCTTCGATTCGGATGGCGGAAAGAACGAAGCCTTTGCCAACGCGCAGGCACTCAAGCAGATCACCGGAAGCGATGGTGTCGTCCAACTCGTGGACTACCTGCTGGAGGAGGCTCTGCGCCAGAAGGCCAGTGACATCCACCTGGAAACAACAGGCGACCATCTCCGTTGTCGGTACCGCATCGACGGCGAGCTGGAGACGGTGCATCGCTTCCCGCTCGATGTCCAGGCACCCTTGGTCTCACGCATCAAGGTCATGTCCGGCCTGGACATCTCGGAGAAACGAAAACCCCAGGATGGGCGATTCATCCAGGGCGGAGACAGCGGCGCAGTCGAATTGCGTGTATCCGTCCTCCCTACCGTGAATGGTGAGAAGATCGTCTTGCGCATCCTGGACAAGGGCGGCGCCTTGTTGGATCTCGACCACGTCGGTTTCAGCGATCGCAACCTGATGGCCTTTCGCAAGGGCATCCACTGCGCAAACGGTCTCGTGTTGATCACTGGCCCCACAGGCAGCGGCAAGACCACCAGCCTCTATGCGGCCCTGACCGAGATCAACGAAGACAGGATCAACATCATTACGGTCGAGGACCCGGTGGAGTACGAACTCCTGGGAACGGCTCAGGTGCAGGTCGACCCCAAAGCCGGCCGTACCTTCGCCGGAACGCTGCGAAGCATCCTCCGCCAGGATCCAGATGTGGTGATGGTGGGCGAGATCCGCGACGCCGAGACAGCCACGATCGCGATCCAAGCAGCCCTTACAGGACACCGGGTCTTCTCGACCCTGCACACCAACGATGCTGTTGGGGCGATCTATCGCTTGCTCGACATGGGAATCGAGCCCTATCTGTTGGGACCAGCCCTGCGCTGCGTCACGGCGCAACGTCTGGTATCCAGGGTCTGCCCCAACTGTTCGGCGCCTCATGAACCTGAGGACCATATCCTTCGAGCCCTACGCTGGCCCGAGGGACTGCCGAAGACCGGTATCCGCTTGGGAAAAGGATGCGAACTCTGCCGGAACAAGGGACGCTTGGGCCGCATTGCCCTCCACGAGGTCCTCTACCTCGACAGTCATCTGCAGGGGGCGGTCACGAAGGCGGTCGATGATGACCAGTTCGTGGAGATGGCCAAGCAATCCGGCCATCGGAGCTTGTTGGTCGACGGTCTCAAGAAGGCGATGCAGGGGCTGGTGGTTCCCGAGGATCTGCTCGGGATCGTCCGCGTCGACTGAGTCGCCCCAAGCAAGGCTCTCGGGGCCAGGTTCAGATGCTGCGAACCATCTCTTCCACCAGAGCCACGCCAAAGCCTGTGCCACGGCCTTGATGACTGGACGGGCCGGCCAGGTCGATGTGGCACCATCTGGCCTTGGTGTCATCCAGGTGTGCAAAGACGAACTGTGCAGCACAGGCACTCTGTGCGTTCATCCGGTTCTTGACGCTGTTGCGCATGTCGGCCACCGGGCTTGTGAATTCACTCTGGTAGAATTCGGGAGCGAAAGGCAAGGGGTGACAGAGGTCGCCAGACTTGCGACCGGATCGAATGCACAGATCCTCGAGATCCTGATCGTTGCTGACGATGGCTGCGTGCAGGTTTCCGGTGGCGACGAGTTGAGCACCCGTCAGGGTGGCTGCATCGATGACCACATCCGCCTTGAGCTTCCGTGACGCGTAGCTCACGCCATCGGCCAGCACGAGTCTTCCTTCGGCATCGGTATTGTTGATCTCCACGGTCTTCCCCGAGTGCATCTCGAGGATGTCGTCCGGCTTGTAGGCACGGGGTCCGATGGCATTCTCGGCGAGACACAGCAGGAGTGTGACGCGGTGCTTGCAAGCCGTGGAGGCCAGGGCGTGGAAGGCACCGAGCATCGCAGCCGCCCCACCCATGTCTCCCTTCATGCCGGACATACCACCTTGGATCTTGATGTTGAGTCCTCCCGTGTCATAGGTGATGCCCTTGCCGACCAGAGCAACGTGCTGATTCCGCGCCTTGCCCGGGTCGTAACTGGCGATCAACAGCCTGGGAGCTTCCAGAGCACAGCGACCCACTGCGTGGATGCCTCCCAAGCCCTCCTTCAGGAGAGCCTCTCCTTTGATCTCCCGGATCTTGACTCCGGTGAGTCCACGCAACCATGCGCGAGCCTCCTTGGCCAAGGCCCCTGGGTGCATGTCCGTGGGCGGACTGTCCACGAGGCGGCATGCCTGCCGGGTGGCCTCCATGATGGCCTTGGACTCCTTGCTGATCCGCAAGACCTTCCCCTTGGGATCCAGGACGAGAAGGGTCAGCTTCGAGGCACCCTTCTTCTTCGCACTCTTGCGGGAGAAAAGAGGCAGGCATCGAACGATCGCGTTGAGCCAAGGTGTGATCTGTTCGGCATCCTCGACAAGAAGAAGTAGCGCTGCTTTCTTACGGCTTCCGAAACCAGAACCCGCAAAGAGACGACGGAGACTCTCGGCGCGTGCGGGGCTGTTGTATCGGCTGCCTTCGGGCGGCAGCAGGCCCAGGCTGACCTTGGCTGGATCACCTTCACAGAGCGCCGATTCGCCGGCCCCCATGTTGCCAGGATCCAGGTCGGCCAGCAGCCGGGTCACGGCGCCTGAGAGGGCCTTCGGGAGATCCCTGCCAAGACGGGCCTTGGTCACGGTCTTGCCCGAGCCCAGGACCAACAGCGATGAGTTTCCCTTGGTGAGGGAAGAGAGTGATGTGGCGAAGTGAAGACGAGTCATGCCTTGCAGTATGCCCACAGCCCACCGCAGAGGCGATTTCATTTCCTGCGGCGAAGCCTGCCCTGAAAACGCGAAGAGCCCCGCCCCCACCGAAGGGAGGAGCGAGGCTCTGTCATCGATCCCTCACCAGTTCGTCGCGGGGAGGGATGGGTCTGGCTCAGGAACTACTGACCGATCTTCGAGGCCTTGGGCGAGTCGCAGCAGCTGCCCTGAGCCTTCGCACCATCCTTCTTGGATCCCTTGGGGGCATTGAGGGCAGTCGTAGAGGCCTTCAAGAGCGCGCTGGCGGAAGCCAAGGCCTTGCCGCTGGCCTCGCAGGCCTGGCTGGTCAGGGAGCTCTTCCCGATCAGGTCCGCGTGCTTCTTGACGAGACCGCTCGTGGAGCAGGAAAGACCCGCATGGACCTTGCTGATCTCGGTGTTCTGAGCGGTCACGGAGGCCATGACCATCTTGGGGAGCTGCAGTCCCTTGGAGCTCAGGAGCTTCATGTCCGACTGGAGCTGCTTGCGCAGCTTGGGATCGATCTTCTGAAGGTCCTTGTTGGCGAGGGCCCAGGAGTCGGTCAGCTTCTGGGCAGCAGCGTAGATCGCTGGAGTCTTGGGTGCACTCTCGCCCGCTCCGCAGCAACCGCCTTGTGCCTTGGCAGTCGCCTTGGCACCGCCGCTGGCAGCATCATCGCAACCCGCTTCGTCACCACAACCGGCCTGTGCAGTCTTGGCAGCCTTTGCCTCTTCTGCTCCACAGCATCCGCCGGCCTTGGCGGCCTTGGTGTTGCTGGAGAGGATCACGCGTGCCGCATGGAGACTCTTGGCATTGATGGCGCGCAGATTCCCAATGGCCTTCACTTCAGCCATGAGATCCTTCGCCAGAGCGGGGTCACAGTTCTCGTGCTGGGCCACGCGCGTCAGATTCTGGCTAGCATCGGCATACAGCTTGTCGAGCATGACGATCGTCTTGCCCAGACGGCTCCCGTAGGGGCAGGTCTCATTGAGGCGAGAAAAGGCAGCGGCGACGGCCTTCTTGTCGGCGGAATCCAACTTCTGAAAGATGGCCACCTGGCTCGTCGCAGTTTTTGCATCCACTTTCTGCCCACTCTTCGACGCGCCCTTCGACGCAACTGCGCCGCTCTCGCAGCAAGCGCTCTTGGCGCCCGCATCCGGGCATTCAGCCTCTGCCTTCTGGCCCTCTGCCTTCTGGGCAGAGACCGTGGCAACGAGAACGAGGGGTAGCAGACTGGGAAGAAGGGTACGAAGAATCTTCATCTGGTGGCTCCAAGGCAGCATGATCGAGGGGTGCCGGCCTTGCCGGCAGAAATTCCAGTCAGAGATTCTAGGGGTTCTTCCCCCATTGCACCACCAGCCAATTGCCTAGCGACCGATCCAAGCGCAGCCCCACTTGCACCCGTTGTGGCCTCCTCGAACAGGATTGTGTCTGCCAGGATCTGCAATCCGTGGATCCTGCCCTCGATATCCGGCTTCTCATCCATGTCACAGAGTCCTTCCGGCAGTCCAATACCGGGCGAATGGCCCACCTCCTGCTCCGGGGGAGCCGGATCATCGACTACGGCGCCAGGGACCAGCCGCTCACACGGGCCCGCCTGACCCCAGAGGGCCGGACGGGATTCCTCCTCTACCCAGGCCCTCACGCGGAAATTGCCAGGCCAGAGGCCCTGGCAGGACTGGAGGACCCCTATCTGATCGTCCTGGATGGAAGCTGGAGCCAGACCCGTGCCATGTATCAACGCAATCGGGCTTTGCATGGTCTCCGCAAGCTCTGCCTCCCTCCGGGGCCCTCACCAAGGTGGCAACAGCGACGACCGCCAGCCCCCAATCACTACTGCACTCTGGAAGCCCTGATCCACCTCTTGGACGCCTTGGGCCAGTCCGATCTTTGCCCCCCGCTCTGGGACGCCTTGGAACTTGTGCAAGGGCGACTGGCTCGCCAACGAGGACGGCAGAAGTAACCGCAGATCAACGAATTTGGATCCACTTGAGAGACTCCTTCTCCCAGGAGGGGTAGCCGGATGGAGGATCCTCCTCCTTGTCGGAGGCGAAGATTGCCCAGAACGCCAGGCCCACGGCATCCAGGGTCAACGTCACCGGGGTCAGCAGGGTCTTGAAGACCAGTGAGTCGCTGACCGCGCCCTTGGTCGTCCGGTACTCCCGCTCGAAGAAATCCAGCTTCGCTTGGGGAAGGGCACGTCGAACCTCGCCGTCCCATGCGAAGTCCTCGGGCATCGGAAGCACCCGGAACTCCTCGGTGAACTCCCAGAGCCTGCCTCGGAGACCCTTCGACCACTTGAGATTATGCTGGAGCATCAGGTATTCGAGAGCCACGGCCACGTAGACGAAGCGCCCTTCGTCGCTTGAGAATCTCCGCGCCAGCAGGCGGACCTTCGACTCCTTGCCTACGAAGCCAGTGATCTCCGACAGAGCCCGAACCACCTCGGCATCCCCCAAAGCTCTGCCATCGGGCCCCATCCAAGCCATGGGGGTCCAAGAGCTCTGCCCTGCCCTGTCAGGCCTTCCTGGCAAGCGGAAATCCTCGATGAAATCATCGACCAGGGTCTGCACCCTGGGTTCGAACGGCTCCGAGACCGACATGGAGGTCTTCTGGCGGAGTGCGGTTGGGACCTCCGCAGACTCCATGAGGGCAACCGAGGGGCCCGAGGTCGCAGTTCCCTTGAGTCCGATCCAGGCCACAGTTTCTGCTGGCGCCACCGAGCCCTCGAAGCGATGCGTCAAGAACTGGAGGCTGGCTTCAGCAGGTTCCAGCATCTCCCGAATCCCTGGCTTCAGAAGCAGGAACAGCGGGGAGGTCTTCTCGGTTGGAGGCTTGTTGGAGACCAGAAGGACCTGTTTGGGCTCATCGTCCTGGCCGAGAACATGGTAGTCCATACGAAGGACCGGTTCTCCCCGATAGATCCCCGCGACCCATGAATCGACCTGACAGTGACGGGTCTCGACGAGTTTCGAAACCGGGTCGGTCAACAAGGAGCCGCGCCACAGCTCTGGTGTCAGACAGCACGTTTGCAGGGACAGCAAGAGCATGACGACCAGCCGGAACATCAGACCTCCTCGCGTATCGTCATGAGGATCCTCGGGATGACCGCGGGCGCAAAGAATCGTTCTCCCGGCGAGCCCAACGTCTTGTGAACTGCATGCCACCATCCACCTTGCGCTGACGGCGATAGCCCAGAAGGTGGAAGAGGCGCAGGGTGAGACCTTGAGCGACCCAGGATCGCACGATGAGGGTCGACTTCTGATGCGGATGGAGTCGGAGGCCAGGCAAGAGGGCCAGCAGTCGGGTGTTGCCGAGCACCCGGAACCAGGAAGAGATGCGGAGCCAGAACCGATGCACGGAGGTGGCCAGGAAGTAACCGTCCTCGCCCAGGCCCTGATAGAGGGGCAACAAGACGTAGGCCTCGTGCGGAGCGAAGTAGACCTGCTCGTGATCCCGGCCGAGCCGTGTTCCCCCTGCCACCAGCTGAAAACTCTCGAATCCCGGCTCCATGACGAATCCATCTCCCGCCAGGAGCGCCCGCCGCTCACGAATCTGGAGGATCGGCGGCAATCCCCCTGCGGCCCTGCGCAGCGTTTCCCGAAAGGGTTCGAGGTCGCATCGGTCCCTGGGAATCGCGCCGGCTTCCACCAGGAGGATCCAGATGGCAGCCTCCAGGTTGTCCACCGCCTCGGTCGTGTCGTGCTTGCCGCCTTCGATCGCCAGTCCAGCGATCCCGCGCTCATTGAAGAATTCGAGGACGGCGCCATCGATACACTCCTCAAGACCAAGGATCATCGGAATCGGAACCGAGAGTGCGAGACGTCGGTTGTCGAGGGTGTCGCCGAGGCAAGTGAACGGCGCCCCCATGGCCGAACTCGTATGGAGATCCACGAAGAGGAAGGAACCCCCTCTCTCCTGCAGAGCCTGTTGGAAGATCCGGATCAGCTCGCCCTGCTCCCCATCCTCCGAGCGGTCACCCGGGTCACCACCATCGAGAATGTCTCGGATGCGATGAGGCTCCCAAGCACGATTCAGATCCCGATCCAGGAACCGCTGTCCCCGCTCCAGAGCAGCGAGGTTGCCAGCGAGAGCATGGAATCGCCCGTGGTACTCCAGGCCACCTCGACCGAGTCGTCGCAGCACCCGCGTGAGTGCAGCGAGGCCCGCCGGTTCGTTGCCGTGGATTCCGCCCAGGAACAGGACGGTCGGTCCTTCCCTGCCTTCGTCATGGCGGCCCAGGACCCGGGAGAGACGAGGCGTCTCAGGGTCGGTCTCGATCATCTCCATCCTCACGCGCGGCCGACCTGGGTCTCTTCTCGGAGATGACGCTCGAGCAACTCGGTGGCCACGCGGGCGAGATCCCGTTCGGCGATGACACCCACCAGTTGTTTCCCTTCGACGATCGGAAGACAGCCGACCTTCTCTCGCTGCATCAGTTCGATGGCTTCCAACGTGGGGGTGTCGGGCCCAACAGTGACAGGATCCAATCTCATGATGTCCCCGATCGTGGTCGTATCGGAGCGGCCCTCCTTGCCCTTGCTGATGAGGCGCAGCAAGGCACGATGTGAAACCAGTCCGACCAGCTCTCCCTCCTCGTTCTCCACGAGAATATGCCTCAGGTGGGCCCAGTCCATGAGGTGCGCTGCAAGATCGACAATGTCCTCTGATCGAACCGTGAACACATCCGTGGTCATGAACTGTCCTACGTACTGGTAGCTGTGACGCCACCCGCCGGACTCGTCCAAGGTGGCAATCGGCCACTCGTGTACGGGCTTCTCACTGTCCTGACGCCGCAGGGAAGCCAGTGCCAGCGTTCGCATCTTCTGATCCAGCGTGACGCTCTCGGGCATGCCTGCAAGAGACTCGAACGCCCATTGGGATCCGGTCCGGCCCAATCGAACGCGTTCTTCGATGACATCCAGATACCGCGTCACATCATGGGCATCGATTCCGTGGCTCAGGAGACCCTCTCTCGCCCGAGGCAGCAACTCGTTCAGGATGAGACTCGAGGCCGGATGCTGATGCCCACCTACCCACGTGAACTGGGCCTGGAGACCCAGCCTTGCTGCGGCGACGAAGTTGGCCTTGGCGTCCGAGAACTTCAGGACCTTGCTGATTTCGCCATGTTCATCGCCGAGCGCAGACATGAGCCCGAAGAAGAAGGCCGCGTTGGCCATCTCATCCATTTTGGTCGGTCCGGCGGGGAGCACACGGTTCTCGATCCTGAGATGTGCCTTGCCCTCGAAGACGCCGAAGCAGGCGCGATTCCACCGATAGATCGTGCCGTTGTGCAGACAGAGTGCACGCAATCTGGGAATGCCGCCATCATCCAGGATGGCTTCGGGATCCTCGTCGAAGTCGGCGCCAAACATGACGCGGAATCGGGCGATGTCATCCTTGAACAGATCGAGTACAGAACCCCTGAACCAATCTTCACCAAAATGGACCCTGGGCCGCGACCCGCGTGCCACCTGCGCCTTGGCACGCGTATCGACGGTCTGCTGGAAAAGCGCAACGCGCGTCTCGTGCCATAGCCGATGTCCCAGCAACGTGGGAGAGTTGACCGCCGCCGCCCAGACCGGTGCGGTGATGGCCTGGGCGAGGTTGTAGAGAAAAGCGAACTCCTCTGGGCCCACCTGGAAGTGGATCTGGAAGCTCGTGTTGCAGGCTTCCAGCATGACGTTGTCATGAGTCGTGTTGAGGTCGTCCACTCCTTTGATGGCAAACTCGAAGCGTCCTTTACGCGCCCGGCACATCGCTTCGTTCAGCGCGAAGTAACGCCGTATGGGAGTCATGTTGTCGAGGCCAAGATCCTTCTTGGACAGTGTGGGCAGGATGCCGGTGAGCAGGATTTCGATGCCTTCCTCCTCCGCCGCGAGCCGCGCCTTGCCTACCAGCTCCCGGAGTTCGCCCTCCATGTCGCTGAGACAGGTGCCCTGGAAGCGCTGGGGCGTCAGGTTGGCCTCGAGATTGAATCGGGCCAGCTCGGTCGTGAATCGATCATCGTCGATCCGCTGCAGCATCTCGACGGCCTTGGGGGAGGCTCGACCGATGCGATCGATCAGAAAGAGCTCCTGCTCGGCGCCGATGCGACGCACGCCCGACTCGATGAGATTCTCGTCCAGGAGACGTTCCAGGGCACGCACATCCGCAAGCAGAGCCCGACTGAAGGATCGGAGCTTCTCTTCGCTGAATTCGGCCTCTAGGTTGTGTTCTCCCATGGTGCAGGCTTGGGTGACCTTTCTTGGAGGATAGCAGAACCGGGATGAGCTTTGGATTCCTTTCGACCCCTGTCTGGTTCTCTTCTGCGGCTGCCCTGGGCGCTTCCTTCACCTGGGCAGCCTCGAGCCTGCTCTTCGCGCGTGCCGCGAGGACGCTGGGCGCGCTCCGGGTCAACCTCCTCCGTCTCCTGATTGCGACGGTCCTCGTGCTCATCGCCCACCGGATCCTGGAGGGGCAGTTCCTCGCCACCCAGCTCGGCAGCGAAGCGATTCTCTACTTCGTGGCCTCAGGTGTCGTCGGGCTGGCACTCGGCGACCTCTGCTACTTCCACTCCATCGCCGTGCTGGGTCCACGAAAGGGAAGCCTGCTCATGGCCACAGCTCCCATCCAGGCGGGCATCCTGGGATTCGTGATGCTCGGGGAGCACCTGTCCCTGTTGGCTTGGGGAGGCATCCTTGCGAACGTAGGCGGTGTCTGCCTGGTCCTGGCCGACCGACAGACCACGGGTGCCTGGGATGTCGAAGTCCGCCCTGCGGCCAAGAGAGTCGCCCTCGTGGCCGGGCTCTTCGGTGGTCTGGGGCAAGCGCTGGGGCTCGTGCTGGCCAAGAAGGGCCTCGACCTGTCGGCGGACGCGCATGGCAACCCCCTCAATGCCCACGCCATCCGGATGATTGCCGGGCTGCTCCCGGTGCTCGCCTGGACCCTCCTGAAAAAACGTCCCGCACCCGTTCCCCCCGCTCACAGGAAGGCGGCGATGACGGCTCTCTGCATCGGATCCTTCCTCGGGCCCAGCCTGGGCGTCTGGCTGAGTCTGGTCGCCCTGCAGAGCAAATCCACGGGTGTGGCCGCGGCCCTCCTATCCCTGGCCCCCATCATGGTCATCCCGATGGTGCGGTTCTCCCACGGAGAGAGAGTCGGGGTCTACGGAATCCTGGGCGCGCTACTGGCGACCTTCGGGACGATCCTGCTTCTCGTCTAGTCGCTGCACGCGTCGTGGATCGGCGCGGACCCAGACTTCCTGGAGTCCCTCGGCCAGCTGGACCAACAAGCTCTGCGATCGCCCTTCACCCTCGACCTTCTTCACCTGCGCCAGCGATCCGCGAGACAGTCGGACCCAGTCTCCCCGGTGGAATCCCGCCTCTTCATCCCTCGCTGCCTGACTCTTCGTGCCGTCGGCATCGCGCGGGGCGAACTGCTCCTCTCGGTAGGAATCCCGATCCACACAGGCATCGCAATGACCACAGGGGGGCTCGGGGGCTTCGAGGTCGAACCAGCGGGAAAGCCCCACCCAACGACAACTCTCCTCATCCTTCACGAAGCGCAGCAGCGCCAACAGGGACTGCAGATCAGCCTTCTTCTTCTCACCGGTGGCAAAGAACTCCGGCAACTCCGAGGGATCGAGATCGCTCAGGATCTCGAGATCTCCGGTATCGAGACTCCCCCGGGTGAGGCCCATCACCTCGAACCACCGAAGGCACTGGGAGACACGCTGATCGCCACGATTCTTGACCAGGAGTTCTTCGCGGAGATCACCCAGATCCTTCGTCATTGCACGCTCGCCCCAGGACTCGAGCGTCTCGAAGACTTGCACGAGGTAGTCGAGACTTGGATTCGCCCAGTCCACGAAGTTCTGTTGGATCGCCAGATCCTCTTCCAGATAGAAGAGCTCGCACCATGCAGGCTGGCCGTCTCGCCCCGCCCTGCCGATCTCCTGGGTCCAGGCCTCGATCGTCCGTGGGATCTGCGCGTGCAGCACGAAACGGATATCGGCCTTGTCGATCCCCATGCCAAAGGCATTCGTCGCCAAGACGACCATGTGTTTCGTTTTCATGAAACGCTCCTGCATGGATCGTCTTTCTTCTGGTGAGAGCTTCCCGTGGTACACGAGGCTCGGGATGCCCATCCGGGCCAACTCATCGTGCAAGGCTTCGAGGTCCTTGATGAGGGCCGAATAGACGATTCCGGGCCCCTCCAAGGACCGGATGCGCTGCGCCAAGGCATGCAGCTTCTCATCCTTGTCCTGCACGATCTGGATCGTGAGGAAGAGGTTGGCACGGTCGATGCCGGTCCGCAGAATGAGCGGATCCACCAATTCGAGGTTCTGGCAGATGTCGCGAGCGACAGTGGGTGTGGCCGTGGCCGTCAGGGCCAAGGTCGGGGGACTGCCGAGGAGTCGTCTGTAGCGTCCCAGTCTCGAATAGTCTGGTCGGAAGTCGTGTCCCCATTGACTCATGCAATGCGCCTCGTCGACAGCCAGACGGGTCACGCACAATGAGGGAAGAGCCGCCAAGAAATCGGGCCTGCGAAATCGCTCGGGCGTCACGTAGAGCAGGTCATAGAGCCCGCGCTTCGCATCTTCGAGTCGTTGCGCCCGCTGCTTCCCCGTGAGCGAGCTGTTGATGAAGCTGGCCCGGATGCCGCGCGCGCGCAAGGCGTCGACCTGGTCCTTCATCAAGGCGATGAGAGGACTCACGACCAGGGTTATACCCTCCAGGCAGAGAGCCGGAAGCTGATAGACGAGGCTCTTGCCCGCCCCCGTGGGCCAGGTGATGAGCAGATCCCTGCCCTCCAGCACTGCCGCCACGGCTGACTCCTGCTGACCCCGCAACTCCCGAATCCCGAAGCATTCCTCCAGGACCTCCTGCACTCTCGGCTCATCGACTCCCATGAGGAAAGCCTATGGGATGCCACAGAGCCCTGCTTGTGAAAAAGAAGAGGGACCGCCAATCCCCACCGGCGGTCCCTCCAGGTGCCTCTACACACCCAAATCACTCTATCTCTCTCCCCGGGGAGCAATCTCACCTGCCCTCCGGAGCACCCACTACCGCGCGGTTTCCGCCTGGAGTCCGCAGCGCTTTTGAGAAATACAGGGCGTGCCCCACCTTCAAGGCGGCATTGCTTGACAGAACCCTGGTTTTGGCAAGTAATTACGCATGGATGGGCCCACCCTCTTGGAAGGAAGACCAACGATGAGCGACGATTTCCGGACCGAACCCACTCGGATGCTTAGAGATCTGAGTAAGGGACACAAGCAGGCGGCTGAAGAACTCATGCCTTTGGTCTACACCGAGTTCCAGCGGCTCGCACGCAAGCAGCTGAGCGGTGAAGGAGACGGACACACCCTGCAGCCCACAGCCCTGGTCAACGAGGTCTACCTCAAGATGATCCAGCAGGATCGCGTGGACTGGAAAGGCAAGACGCACTTCTTTGCGATCGGAGCGCAGGCCATGCGTCGCATCCTGATCGACCACGCCAGGAAGCGAAACAGGATCAAGCGCGGGGGAGATCGCGCAAGGGTCGAATTCGATGCCGACCTGGCACTGTCACCGGGCAAGGACGAGGACCTGCTGGCCCTGGAGGATGCCTTGGAGAAACTCGAGAAACTGGATGAGCGCCAAGCGAGGATCGTCGAGCTCAGATTCTTCGGCGGCTTGACCGTAGCGGAGGTGGCCGAGGTCCTCGAAGTCAGCAAACGGACCGTGGAATCGGACTGGACCATGGTGCGCGCCTGGCTCAGGAGGGAGCTGGTGGAGGGAGAGGACGAGACGAAGCCGTGAGTCCGGAGCAGCACGCCAGGGCCAAGGAGCTCTTCGGAAAGGCCCAGGGTCTGAAACGATCCCAGGTCGAGGACTTCCTCATGGCCGAGTGCCCAGACGACGACGAAGTGCGAGCCGAGGTCATCTCCCTCCTCGAGTTCGATCATCCCGAGACCATCCTCCTGGAATCCCAGAAGGATCCCGCGAGTGAGGCCCAGGTGCCTTCGCCCCTCCCACATGCAAGCACGGTGCATCGCATGGCCGGTCGCTTTCGGCGCAAGGAGAACCGACTCAAGCTCTGGGCCGTCCTGGCCTTCCTCGGCATCGTATCCCTGGGGACGCTCACCTACAGACACGTCCTGAGCGCCACGGATCAGATGTTGAGGAGCCAGATCGAGAGCCTCCTCAACTCCACGGTCAGTGCGCTCGAGATCCTCTTCCGCGAGGAGCGGGACAGGCTGGACAGCTGGGTGCAGATTCCGACTCTGGTGGATGCTTCCGAGGAGATCCTCAATGTAGGGAGGCAAGACAATTACTCTGAATCGGCGCTGAGCGCTTCTCCAGCACAGAAGAGGATCCACGAAATCCTGGATCCATTGGTCGGCCGAAAGGAGTATCTCGGATTCGCACTCCTCTCCCCCTCCGGGCACTTTCTAGCCGGCACGAACGACCTCTTTCGTGACCGTATCGGAAAACTCGTCAAGGAACCCGCTTCGCGTTTCCTGAGTCCGGTCCTCCAGGCTCCCAAGGGCAAGAGTGGCGCCCAGCTGGTTCGTCCCCTCCCCCCTGGGCAGGGCACGAGAGCCGGTGCTGCGGCTGCCGCTGAGCTGCTTCCATTGAACTTCTTGACCGTATGGGCGAAGCTTGCCAGATACACTCCCGAGACCCAAGAGGAGAAGATCTTCGGTCTACTCGTCCTGCTGATCCGTCCAGAGGTGGATTTCAGTCGACTCCTGGTCGGTGCCCGAGTGGGAGAAACCGGAGAGACCTATGCCTTCGACGCGGATGGTAATCTCTTGAGCGAGAGCCGTTTCGTCGGAGACCTGGCCGCATTGGGGCTCCTTCCAGAGAGGCCCGAAGGCAAGAAGCCTACGGCCATCTTCACGGTCAAGATCCACGATCCCGGTCGGGCCTTGAGCCCCTCATCGCCTCTCGAGGAGAAGGTGGAAGGACTGCCTCGCACCAAGATGTTGCGCCTTGCAGTGGGCAAGAAGAACGAGAAGGGCCGATCGAGCCTCGAGACCTACCGGGACTATCGCGGACAGGAGGTCGTAGGCGCCTGGATTTGGTTGAAGCGTTACGGCTTTGGACTGGCCACGGAGATCGACCAGGCCGAGGCCTTCGCCCCGGTCTTCTGGGTGCGCTGGGCCTTCCTCCTCCTGTTCGGTCTGCTCTTGGCCGCCTTGGTCTTCGTCCTGACGACTTCGTTCTCGGTCCTGCGCATGGAGAAGAATATCGACGAAGCCAAGCAGATCGGTCCCTACGTCCTGGAGAAGAAGATCGGCGAAGGCGGCATCGGTGAGGTCTATCTTGCCAAACATGCCCTGCTGCGCCGCCCTACAGCCATCAAGCTCCTCAAGAAGCACAGCTTCAACGACGAGACCCTCAAGCGCTTCGAGGTAGAAGTGCGAGAGACCAGCCGGCTTACACATCCCAATACGGTGGAGATCTACGACTACGGCCATACGCCCGTGGGTACCTTCTACTACGCCATGGAGTATCTGCCCGGCTTGACCATGGCCGATCTCATCAAGCAAGAGGGACCCATCGAACCGAGGCGCGTCGTCCATCTCCTGGATCAGGCCTGTGCGTCCCTGTCGGAGGCGCATAGCAAGGGGCTGATCCACCGGGACATCAAGCCCCAGAACATCATGCTCTGCGAACGCGGTGGGATCTATGACACGGTCAAGGTCCTGGATTTCGGTCTGGTCAAGAACGTGGATGCCTCCCAGGACGTCCAGCACACGGCTCCCGACCAGCTCGGTGGGACCCCGATGTACATTGCTCCTGAACGCATCAGGGACCCGAGCCAGAACAGCGCACTGACCGACCTCTACGCAGTCGGCACGGTGGCCTTCAATCTGCTCACGGGTCGCAATCCCTTCGACGCCGGAACCAGCGTCGAAATCGTCTATCAGGTCATGCAGAAGGAAGCGCCGATGGTCAACGACATCGCGGGCATCCAGGTGCCCGATGCCCTCAATCGACTCGTGGCCAGTCTCATGTCCAAGCTCCCCGAAGATCGCCCCCAGAGTGCGGATCAGCTACGGCTGGACCTCGCAGCCCTGGATCTACCAGCCTGGACCTTCGAGGACGCACGAGCCTGGTGGCAGAAACACGAGGCGGCTAGCAGCTCGTAGATGGGTCCCGGAATCAATCGAAGCCGATCTGGCGGCTGACCTTCTTGGCGTACTCGGTGATCTTGTCGCGAGGCATCAAATGCAGCTGCGCATAGAGGTTCGAGTCGGGCCGACGCGCACCCGGTGCGCCCTCCTGATCCCAGAGTTCGACCATGCGTCGCAGGACCTCCTGGAAACCCTGGCTGTGCGGGCCGCTGCGGGGACCGCCGGGGTCGGGAAGGAAACTCGTCAGATGTGCGAGACCGAGCCTCGGGTTGGCGCCATGGGCGATGGCCGCGCACTCGGCGCGACCTTCGGCCTGGGCGAGGATGTCGCTGGCCGAGAACCCTCCCCGCAGGGCCATGCCAATGGCAGGGAAGGGGTGGTTCATGACCGGGAGCATGCGATGTGCTTCGACGAGATGGGCACGTTCGTGACGGCGTAGCAGGCCGAACACCTGTCGCCAGAGCTCCTCATGGTCCCCCTTCACCTCGGCAACGGCCATGGCCGTGATCTTGCGATCCACCTGGCAGGGCCTCGAAGGTGACAGGGCGGGGACATCCGGTGCCGACTCGTCCAGGATGTCCGCGAGACCTTCCTTGGCCATTGTCTCACTGCTGTCCAGCAAATCCCGCCACCAGGCTCGGACCATCTGCAGATCGAGAAGGTAGTGGTGCCAAAGTGCGACACCAGCAGGGTCCATCATCCCACCTTCTTCCAGGTTCGTGAACCGCTTGTTCTCGACCAGGATCTCCCGGCATTCCCATTTCAGGGGCAGAGAAGCGGAGCGGCGCAGTCGCGTTTCACCCAACTTCCGGGCAATCAGGAACTGGACACCTTTTCCCAGCCCTTGTCCCACGATGAAGTATCGGTTGTAGCGCGCAAAGAAGCTCGGAAGACCGGGACCGATGGGATCCATGAAGGAGAGCCCCAGCACGGGAAACTGATGGATCCTCGGTTCCCCCACCCGGTCCTGGCCAAAGATCTCCACCGACACCTTGCGGGCCTCGGTCAAGAAGCGCTGCAGATCCCAGTCCTTGATTTCAGGTCTGCGCAACAACTCCACGAGCTCGGCTTCGAACCGCAGGAAGCGAGCCCCTGCATCCAGGATGTGCTGGAGTGCGGCAGCCCCGTGGTAGGTCCGGGAATAGAACCGCCCCAGCACCTGGGCTTCATCCACCCATCCCGCATCCTGCAGGATACGGAGACTCGCGACACAGTCCTCCACCTTGGTAGGACATCCCTTCTGTCCACGGAGTGGACCATCCAGGAGAGCGGACATGCGCTTGGCCTCGAGGTTGTCCCAGCCCTTGCGTACGAAGGCAGGGAGCGAGGCTTCGTAGACATCGATCGCATCTCCCAAACGCCCTTGATCCAGCATGAGGAGAATCAGGACTTCGCGGCTGGTCATGAGATGGCCAGCTCGCAGGACCGAGTCCGTCGACCGGGGCGACCGCGCCGCTTCGCTGAGCCACTCCTCGGCCAGGTGGACGCGCCCCTCTGCCAGGGCCAGCTCGGCCATGACGAGACTGCCACCTGACTCGAGGAGGATGGACTCCAGGAGAGGATGGGCTTCGATGTGACGCAGCACGGCGCGCCGGTGCTTGCTGGTGCTTGCGGAGGCGAGCACCGACAGAAGCCCCAGCTGCTTCGGTCCCCGGTCCATCGTGTGGATGAGATCCCGCAGACGCCCACTGCCCTGCTGGTAGAGCAGCAGGGACAGGATCGCACTCTCCGGGTGCTTTTCTGCATCCTTGCGGAGAGCGGGAACCGCCTTCTTGGCTTCGGCAGGCGAAGAGAGGGACTGGAAGTAGAGCACCCAGGTCTGAGGCCAGGACTTGGAGCTCTTGAGCAGGCGGCGGAGCACCTCCCGGGCCCAGGCCTTTTGACCGGGGTCCGTCGAGAAGCTGCGACACCAGGCCAGGCCATAGAGGATCCAATAGGAATCGGGATAGTGGCGGTAGGCCTCGTTCAGCGATTCCACCTTCTCCTCGAAGTTGGAGAGCAGCCTCGTGGCCAGATACACGGGCTCCGGATCATCGGGAAAGCGCTCTCGCAGCTCCTCTGCCTCCTGCCAGACCCGGGCCATGCGGCCCCGTTCGCGCAGATAGTCCTGATGCAATCTCCAGGCCGGCACGAAGAGAGGCTCCTGTGCGATCAAGCGACGAACGATCTCCTCGGCCTCTTCGTCCATGCCCTGACCACGGAGGAACTCCGCCTTGAGGGCGGACCGGTAGAGAGGTTTCCATCGGTGCTCGACATCCAGACGGAGCGAGGGGGTGGGCACCCAGGCCTGGCTGCTCGTGCCGGAATGGCAAGCAGAGGCAACGAACAGGAACAGAACGAATTGTGGGCAGGATCTCATAGAAGCGCGATTCTAACCTTCCGAGTCGCCAAAACGGGGGTAGCCACCGAAAAGCAGGCAATCTCCCAGTGGGCGGCTGTAGGAATCCTCGAGGTAGACCGCAGATTCCATCTGAGCCAGGCCGGTTCCGGCAATGGGGGCCAGGGCCTCGAATCCTCCAATGAGTTTTGGCGCCAGGATCGTCTCACATTGATCCAATAACTGCGCATCGAAGAGCTGCCCCAGGAGTTTGCCTCCGCCCTCGACCAGCAGACGGCGTATCCCGAGTCCCCTCAGATGACGCAGAGCCGACCTGAGATCCAGCTGCCCGGCCACTTCTGGTACCGGGTGGATCCGAAGACCCATCTGCTCCCGCTCCCTTCGTCGCTCGGGAGGACAGGTGTCGGCAGCCCAGAGCCAGACCTCCGAGTCCGCCGCTCGTGCCACCAGGCGACTCGAAAGCGGGATCTCGCAGCGAGGGTCCAACACGATGGCGATGGGGTCCGCCCCCACGACATGCCTCACATCCAGGCTCGGATCATCGGTGAGGACGGTGCCCATTCCTACGAGCACCGCATCAGCTGCTGCGCGCAACTCGTGCGCATGGCGCAGGGCTTCCTCACCACTGATCCAGCGCGACGAGCCTGTCCGGCTCGCGGTCTTGCCGTCCAGGGTCATGGCCCACTTGGCCTGGACCCAGGGGCGATCCAGCACAAGCCCCCGCTCGAACTGCGTCAGCAGTCCTTCGAGGACAGGGAAGTCGTACGGACCCTCGACCTGGATGCCGCAGCCGCGGAGGACCTCGAGACCGGCACCGCGATGCCTGGGGTCGGGATCCAGGGCTCCTACGAAGACCCGCCTGATCTTTGCCTCACGAATCAAGCTCGTGCAAGCCGATCGGCGCTTCTCCGCACCTGCGACCGTACCGGGTTCGCTGGAGCAGGGTTCGAGTGTCACGACCAGGCCATCCACTGTATGACCAGCGCTTTGTGCATCGAGCAGTGCGGCTTCCTCGGCATGGGCCCCGCCAAAGCGCGCATGCCATCCGCGTCCCACGATGTCTTCCCCCTGCAAAGCCAGGGCGCCCACCATGGGATTGGGTTCGACCAGGCCTTGTCCCAGCCTCGCCAGGTCGACAGCTTCTGGGAACCAGGACTCCAGTTGCGGGTTCATGCGCTCAGGATGCCTTCGTCGCCAGCGTCGCGCGAATCCATCGTGAACCGCTCCTCATCCACGAGCTGCCCCATCATCGAATGGGACATGGCCTTCTCGATGCGCACCGGCAGGTAGCAACCCACCTGTTGCGGCCCCACTCCCTCCAGGTGGACGATCCTGTGATGCGCCGTGCGCCCCTGGAAGCGGCCTTCGCCCTTCTTGCTGGGACCTTCCAGCAGGATCTCGACGACCTTGCCGACCAAGGCCTGGTTCTTTTCCAGGCTGATCCGATTCTGGATCGCAAGGAGATCCTGATTCCGTCGGGCCTTGATCTCTTCGCTGACATCGTCTTCGAAGTAGTCATCTGCCACAGTCAAAGGCCGCGGCGAATACTTGAAGACGTAGCTCTGGGAGAAGCGCACCTCTTCCATGAGACTCTTGGTCAGCTCATGGTCCTCTTCTGTCTCCCCCGGGTAGCCAACGATCCAATCGCTGGCGAATTCCATGTCGGGGATGAGCTCCTGCAGGTCCCGGATCCTGGCCAGGTATTTCTCCCGCGTGTAGAGACGCTTCATACGCTGCAAGATCTCGTTGCTGCCGGACTGGGCAGGGAGATGGAAGTAGCGCGAAACCCGGGGCAGTTCGGCCATGGTCTCCATGAGCTCGCGGGTCAAGAAGTTAGGATGGCTGGTGATGAACTGGATGCGCCGCAGGGAAGGGATCGCATGCAACTCCCGGAGCAGCTTCGAGAGATTCTGCTTGTCGGGAAGGTCATGACCGTAGGCATTGACCGTCTGCCCCAGGAGTGTCACTTCGGTGACGCCATCTCCGACCAGGGCCTCCACCTCCGGCAGGATCTCCGCGATGGGCCGGCTCACCTCGACCCCACGCGTCGCCGGCACGATGCAGTAGGTGCAGGGCATGTTGCAACCGCGGATGATGTTGACGTACGCCTGGGCGCGGTTGGGTCTCTGCTTGACATCCCGCAGGACGAGATCCCCACTCGCGCCGTCTCCTGTCTGCACGAGACCTTCTCTCTTTTCCCGGATCTCTGCGATGTACTCATCAATCTTGCCGAAGTCCATGGTGCCGCAGACCCGATCCACGTGGGGCATACGGGTCCGCAGGTAGATCTTGTGCTCCTGCGCCATGCAACCCAGGACTCCGATCAAGAGCTCGGGCTCCTGCTCCTTGCGCACCCGCAGGGCACCGAGTTTGCTCCAGACACGGTTCTCCGCATGATCGCGAACCGAACAGGTGTTGAAGAGCAGGATGCCGGCCAGGGCCTCATCCTCACAGGGTTCGTAGCCAGCCTGCACCAACTTGCTGGCCACCAACTCGGAGTCCAAGAGGTTCATCTGGCATCCATAGGATCGAAGGTGGAATTTCTGGGAGGAGTTCAAAGATCGATGCTCGGGGCTGGCGCTCTGGGGGATCCGGGAAAATTGGGAGCGAGGATTCTAACGGAGCGACAGCACGCTGTCGCCCGCTCCGA
>JAJRTL010000436.1 GCA_024278315.1 Planctomycetota bacterium
AGCGCTGAACCAGATGTCCATGCGGCTCTCCAGAGCCGCGATGACACGCTTGGACATGGCTGGATAGGCGTTGAGGTAGAGACGCAGGATGCGATCCCCCATCTCCACGAACTCGCGTCGTCCGAAGCTGGTCAGTTCGAGTACCCTGTCCGTCCCGAGCGTGTCCCGCAGGAAGAACTCACTCTCCGAGCCCGGCGTCGCCGCCAGACCGATGGCCAGCGCACTCTCCTCCTCGAACCTCGGTGGCAGTCGTCGGATGATGCCGCGCCCCCCTTCCCCGATCTCGCTGAGATCCAAGGCCGCCTCCCCATCGCCGGGCAGGGCCGCGCCCAGGAGTACCCGGAAGACCTCGACGGCCTTGGCACGAGCCTCCTGCGAGAGGTTGGAGAAGAGCTCGGTCTCATCCAGGAGGATCAGGAGTCCTCGGTACCCCGAGTGCCGACAGAGCGAGGAAATGCCCGAGAGCAGGTAGCCGTAGACCTTGCTGAGCGTGCTGAAATCCGAGAGGGCCAGTACGCGATCCCGCACCGGCAACCTCGCATGCAGTCTCCGCTGGAGTTCCTGACTCAGACCGGTCGCACGCCCCTCGATCCAATCCAGGAAGTGCATCTGCAGCTGAACCAGGCGACTCTCCCCGGGTGACTTGGTGAAAGCATCGCTGAGTGCACCCGCGTAGCGCAGTGCGGGCGAAAGGAAGGCGTGGCTGTCGCCATCGCGATTCTGGAGTCCACCCCGAAGGAGTTCGAGCTTGCTGGCCTTCTCGAGCAGGGGCCAAAGTCCCAGCTCACCGGCTTCCTTCTCGTCGGGATAGTGCAAGGATCGCACGAGGGCCGAGTAGACGCGTCGCGGCTTGCTGGGTGGAGCCTCCTGAGGATCCAGCCACGCACGACCCACGACCCAGTTCTGATCCAGGGCGAGATGCTGGACCAACTCCAGCATGTGGGTCTTGCCCGTTCCGTAGTCGCCGAGCAGAGCCAGGGCCTTACGGTCCTCCGAGCCCTCCAGAATACGATGGAACTCCTCGACCTCCCGGTCCCGCCCCACGGTGTAGGCCATGAGTCCCTCGGTAGGAACGACGCCGAGGCGCAAGGCCTCGAGCACCTGCCGCCGCACGACCTGATCGTGGGACCAGGCCGCCGCAGGGGTCTCGCCCGTGGACTCCTTGGGTCTGGTCGGAGCCAGAGGGGCACTCTCGTCCTCTGCCAGGCGAAGGCTTCGGGAGGGCAGACTCACCGCCAGCCCCGGGAACTGGTCGAAGAGCACGCGCAACGACAGCCCGCCGCGCTCCACACGCTGCACCGTGCCCTCCCCATAACGAGGATGACGCACGCGTTTGCCTGCCTTCTGCCCAGTCTCTGCCACGCTCAGACCTCGTCATCCACGACGTCGAGATCCTCGAACCCCCCCAGATCCTCTTCGTCCTCCGGATCGCCGGCTCCACCCAGGTCGTCGAATCCGGGGTCCTCCGGGGCCGCGAGCGTGGCTGCGGTGCGTCCCGCCAGTCCCTCGAGCGAGGCATCCCCGATGGCGTGCTCGCCATCGGCCACCTGACCATAGAGCAAGTCCACCCAGGCCTTGACGAAGACACGACGGTGACTGACCTCGAAGTGATGTCGCGTCACGACGCCAGCCAGGGTCGCCGCGTTCTTGGCTTGGAGGTTTCGGTCCATCTGAACGTCGCGCGCCAGTTCGAAGACACCGAGGATCTTCTTGCCGATCTCCGTCAGCAATTCTGCCGGTGGCAGATCCAGGTTTTCGAGATCGATGACCGGCGCCTGGGGGCTCCGCTCACTGAGTGGTGAAACCGAGGAGAGCCGCTGATGCAGTGCGGGGTAGTCCGGAACGATGTTGCGCAAGAACTCGGGAGGCACTGCATAGAGCACCATGACGCTCGGGAATCGCGCCTGCCCGCAGAGATCGATCAGCTGGCGCAGGTTGTCCATGAGTCGCTGGCTGCGCGAAGCCGAAAGGCTCATGACGCGATCCCCCTCGTCGAAGAGGATGACGGTGCCACGCGGCCCGAGCTTGGGCAGAACCTGAGTCAGGGAGCGCAGCATGGGGAAAGCATTGGCCTCGCTGATGGACTCGTAGACGCCGACTTCGCGGTGCTTGCTGGGTGGCAGCTCCTGCCCGAGCAACCAGGCCGCGAGGATGCGCCGACGGTCCTCCTCTCGATCGAGACAGGCCAAGAGGAAGGCAGAGATCGCCTCACGAAACGCCGCGTTGTCGCAAGGCAGACGCCGCACCTCCTCCTCGAGCCAGAGGCGCACCGAGCGCTCACCCAGCTCTTTCAGCTTCGCTGAAAGCAGGTCCTCGAGCAGGAAGGGGAGCCCTTCGCGGGGCAGCATCTCGCCTTCGCGCGGTGGCAGGCCGACCTTGGCGGCGACCGAGCGGTAGACCAGCAGGCTCTTGTCGAAGGGGCACTCGCGCGAGGAGAGCACGACATCGGCGACGGCATAGCCCTGCTCCCAGGCCATCTCGCGCACACAGTAGAGGAAGTGCGTCTTGCCAGCACCGAAGCCCGCTTGCACGATTCGGAAGGTGGCTCCGCCCGCAGGCAGGAGGCCCTCGAGATACTCGCGCTTGAGGATGCGCAGGTAGGTCTCGTTGCCGACGTTGATGGTCGAAAGCCCCCGGTCGGGCGGCTTGCCGCTGGCACCGAGGCTCTCGAGAATGCGCATGGCCATAGGGCGGTCGATCTGGATCTGGCTCATCGGCCACCTCCGGGCTGCTGCGAGAAGCGCAGACTCAAGTAGTACTGTCCCCCGCCCATCCCCGCCTCGAGGAAGAGCACCTTCTTCTTGTCCTTGGTGCTCCCGCCGGTGGCGGTGCCCAGTTCGAGACGCAGGTTGCCGTGTTGCAGCCCGCCCTCATGAGCCAATCGATCCAGGCAGAAGGCCAGGTCCAAGCGGGTCATCGTGCGCAGGCCCTCACTCTTCTGGCCTTGCCAGAGTTTGCGCTCGGCATACTCGAGCGTCAGTTCGGGGATCAAATCCACCAGGTGGATGCGCTCGCCGGGCGCACTCCCCTCGCGGCCCAGACGTCCTCGGTAGGCAGACCAGGTCGCCTCGAAGAAGGCCTCCTTGCCCGGCCAGGATTCGGTCAGCTTCTCCAGCCTCTCCTCGCGGGCTTCGAGGATCCGAACGGGATCCAAGGGCAGACGGGCCATGCTCTCCCGCGCATAGGAGAGCTCCGCTTCTTCTTTTTCGAAATCGAGGGTACAGGCCATGCCACCCAGATCGTAGACGGGGGGCTGGTCGCCGAGCTTGCGGGTCGGCAGGGATTCCTTGGCAGCCTCCTGGAGGAGTGCATCCACGAAGGACAATCGCTGCTCCTGCTTGTAGGCCTTGGCCGCCTGGTCCAGCTGGCCCAGAAAACCGGAAAGGTCGGGGAGCCCCTGGCCAGCACAGTCCTGGATGGCCTTTCGGGCCCTCTTGCGGCTGGTTGCATTCCGGAAGGCTGTGCCCTCCGCCAGGTCGTCGAGTGCCTTACGGGCCTTCTCGATCTCCTTCCCATGCATTTTCAGGGCTGCCGCCAGCTCCCGTGCCTGGGCCTGGATCTCTTCGCTCATGCCTGCTCCGTCTCTGCCAAACCCGCCAGCATAGCCTCCCGAGGGCCCATCCCGAAATAGGCAGCCCGAACCACGTAGGGCTAGCCCGGATTATTCATGAGATCGTTGTGAGCAAATGCGAGATCGGCGCAGCCGATCTCGCATTTGCTGTCTGACGAGCGCATTTCGAGTTCAGGACGGCTGCGCGAGATATGAGGCGACCCAAGAGGGTCGTCGAATCGAAGC